>JAUWPE010000001.1 GCA_030611765.1 Candidatus Cloacimonadota bacterium
ATCTCCAAGCCAGACATGTGCATGTGAAAAGTTCGGCTCGAGTGCGAGAATTCTATGTAGTGTCATTTCGAACATCACGTTATCCTGCAGGCGTGAGTATTCCAGTGCGATCTGATACAAAAGATCGGGATCATTGGTATCTGTTTCCGACAGGTGAAGATATTGCATCGCTCTTGTTCCATCTTCCTCGTGCAGTGCGACTCTGTACAATTCAAGATTGAGTGGTCCTTTTTCCTCAACCTGCTGAAGTCCTGTCATGAGAATTTCTTTTGCGGGTTCTGTTTCGCCTACTGCAAGGTAACTTTCTGCAAGCATTATGTACACTTCCGGCAGCACAGTGCCTTTTGCAAGAACATCTTCAGCAAAAGAGATGAGCTTCTCGTCATTCTTAAGATAGTAGAGTACGTTCAGACGTTCGATTATCACCTCTTTCGAGTTTGGGTCGATTCGATAGGCGATCTCGAGAAGAGAGTCCGCAGTGTCATATTGTCCCTGATCTATTGCTACTTCTGCAAGGGAGTAATAATAAAGCGAATTTGAGGTATAAGCGAGAGAGCAAAGAAATAAAAAGCCGCTCAACAAAATAAGCGGCTTGAGTAAATTTTTTCCTGTCATACTATAATTGTGCAAAGTATCCGATGGAAATTGAGCGGTCGGGATTTATATATTGATTGCCGAGGAAGTCGCGGAAATTTATTTGTATTCTGATATTTTGTGCAATATTCAGAAGGAGCGCAGCATTCAGATAGCCGTTTCCTTCTCCGAAGCTATCAGTTTTCTGATCTCCGCTTTTGCCATTATCATTGAAGGCAAAATCGTATTCGACAAGCAATGTTATGTGCTGGTTGATGCTCTTATCGAGTCCAACAAAGAAGTTTAGATTGTCGTCATTATCATCCCATTCTGTACTGTAATTGATGCCGCCGTGCAAACCGAGGTTTCCAAGAAAATGAAAATTTCTGCTTGTTACTGCATAGAATCCCTTTGATTTTATCGCAAAGCGGTTTATTTCTGTGCCGTTACTCAGGGAGTCTGTATAAGTGCCGAATCCCCGCGAATCAAATCCGATAGCAATAGCAGGCAGTTTTGGAGATTCGTCAAAAATGCGGTATTTTACGAACACACCCGGGTAGGAATTCCATTCCGGAATGGAGTCTCCAATGATGTACTCTCCGCCGTATTGGATTCCGAACATGAGCTTGGGCAGCACCCCTACGCCGGTGCCGAATGAAACGCCCCCTTTATCGAAAATACCGATCGGAAATTTTACTTCCCCCTTTTGCAGAATACCTGCGGTAGGGCAGTCAATTAGCTCTGTCATCTCCAGCGCAGAAAGAGTCTGGCTTATGATGAGAAGCGCAACCATTATTCCTAAAATTTTTTTCATGCAACCTCCATATTTATACATATGAAAAAGAATTACGTACTTTCTTGTCAATTTTTAGAAGATTTTAGAGATTTAGTATTTTGTAGATATCGGTCTTTCCAATAGCGTAATCCTTTTGGCAGATTATAGGAATTCAGCTTATCCTCAACAAGATCTTTTCTCCATCTGATCTGTACTTGAGTACAATGCTCGTTGTTCGATGCTTTACCAAGCAGGATCAAACGCATAAGGATATGTTCAAGAGCTTGTGGATTGTAACCTGCTCTTGCTGCATAGAGCAGTCCCAGCTTGTCCGCTTCTTCTTCATATTCTTCAAGCCGTCCTTGATAGATGGTTTCGTAAATGGAAAGTGCTATATCTTCCAGTTCAGCTTCGACGTCATCATATTTTTCATCGTGTCCGTACAGACTGTCTGCAAGCATATCGAGTTCTGCAAAGGAGTCTTCTGCGATGATCTGAACTTTCCTTTTTTCCAATTCTTCCATTCCGTGATAATGAGAAACATGCCCAATCTCATGACCAAGTACTGCAGCGAGTTCAGCTTCATTATCAATAGCTTCCAGCATTCCGGTTGTGATGAAGACAATTCCACCCGGGCAGGAATAGGCATTTGGTACGTTGATATCAAGAATAAAGAATCTGTAAGGAATGTCATAGGCATCACTTGCCTGAGCGACGAGGAGTCCAACATAATTTACGTAATCCTGAAGTGCCTTATTGTGGTATAATCCGAGTTCTGCGATCTTATTTGCGATGGCAAAGCCCATTGCTTCTTCTGAGAAAGTGAAGAACTGCGGGGTATCAAAACGGGGAAGTTTTACGTTCTTTCGGATTTTCTTCAGATTTAACGAGCGGTAGGTGTCATCTCTGAATTGCTCGAAGCTATAAGGATTGATGTGATAACTTAAAAATTCATCAATAAAATCAATTTTCTCGTCGATCTTTTTTGAGAATTTCCCACTCATTGCTTTGATTCCTGCAGTCATGCCGATCTGTGAAATTTCTGTTATAGCTTTCTGGGAACCCATCTGAGCAAACAGATCTTCTGATTCTTTCTTGCCCTCTGTAACTTTGCTTGAAATATAGCCGGTCAGTGTGTCCGCCTTTACTTTGAGCCATGCGTCATTGTCTTCGAGCAAAGTAACTGAATATCCTTCCGGCAGGGTTGCAAGAGGTGGATAGTAGGAGCCGGGTCCGCTTCGGAGATATGCCTGCTCACGCTTGATTGTGACGTTTCCTACTGCAAAGAGGTTTAGGATAATCACAAAAATACTAAGTAAAACTACAGCAATAAAAAGATAAGATTTCTTTTTCATTATTTTACCTCCAGGGTAAAGATGCCATCCCAATCTTTTGGGGTTTCGTGCTTAAATTTTCTACATCGTTCCAGCATAACACCGGATGCTTTATCATTGGTAGGATTTTGAGAAAGTCTTTCAAAAATGTCAATAGCTTTATTCCATTCTGCCTTTTTATAATATGAGAGCGCCTCTTCATAGTCCTTGATCCATGCATTGTTCAGGATCGCTTCTTCAGTGTTCTCGTCAATAAGTTCATACACAGAAGTTGGTTCTGTTTTCCCCTTTACACGCAGGCGGTCAAGCTCACGGCAGAGGAATTGTTTTTTGATCAGGTCATATGTGGATTCGCTTAGCATGATCTGGGTTTTATATATCTTGTTCACTCCCTCGAGCCGTGCTGCAAGGTTCACGTTATCACCGATCGCAGTGTAGTCCATTCTGCTTTTTGAGCCGATATTTCCTGCAACGATCTGACCGGAGTTCACCCCGATTCTTGTATGAATATGAAAGTTATCCGCAGCATCGAATTCCTGCTTTTCCTCTTGTAGTTTCTGGCAGTATTTTCTGTGCTCAAGCGCAGCTCTGCATGCCATTAATGCATGATCATTTTTGGGAATAGGTGCACCGAAGATCGCCATGATACCATCGCCGGTATATTTGTCGAGAAGTCCGTTATTCTCCAGCACGATACCTGTGATCTTATCAAAATATTCATTGAGTAATCCCACTAATTCTTTGGGTGTTTTACCTTCCGAAAAGGTCGTGAAGCTGGCAATGTCGGTAAAAAGGACAGTTGCGTTAATGCTGTCTCCGCCGATCTTTATAGAATCCGGATCAACAAGCAGGGTTTCTATCACATCGGGATGAAGATAGCGAGAGAAGACCTTTTTGATATCCCGTTTGGATCGCCCTTCCATAATGTAGCTGATCGTGGCGCTGTATCCGTAAGAAAGCACAAAACCGATGAGCGGCATTGAGAGGTTGAGCAGGATCCTGTCTGCTTTCCATAGAAGTAGTGTGATGCCAACAACATATGCAATAACAAGCAGCATAAGCGGATTTGCGATCTTGGGTTTAAGCCGAATGAAAATAATAAAAGTGATAAAAGCAACAAGGATGACATGAAGGAAATTTATCCAGCCGGAAACTATGGTCACAAAATCTTTATTCAGAAAATTGCTTAATGCTGTTGCCCATATCTCCATGCCGGGATAGGGGTTAATGAAAGGAGTTGAACGAAGGTCGGAAAGACCTGATGCCGTTGCGCCAAGAATAATATATTTATCTTTGAAAGTTTCGTTCGGAAGCGAAGGTTCTCCGCCTGTCTGCATGGCAAGAGCTGACTGGAATACTGCAGCAAAGGGATAATATTTGAAAACTCCATCTTTTCCGCCGGGTCCGTACCAGTTAATGAAGTATTTGTCATTTTGGGTTACCGGAATAGAGAGCCCATTTGTGATAACGGCATTATTCCGAACAATGATATTTTTTCCTTCCCGTCCCATAAGATAACCGCTGTAAGCAATCTGCGGATAATAGTTGTCTTTATAAGAATAAATGAGCGGCACTCTTCGAATGATCCCGTCATCATCGGGACGAATGTTAAGAAATCCGAGTGATTTTGTGGCTTGCAGAAGCATATCTATGGGTATGATACCGCCTTTGAACTTTTGTGAATAGAGAAGACTTTGCATCTGAGGATCAACAGAGAAAGATGAAATATCCGGAGTGACATCAGTTTCGTTCATGGTAAATTCGGCGCCGAGAATGACGTTTCCAGCCCGTTTTATAGATCGTGCAAATGCTCCATCAGTTTCGCTGGCATCTGTTTCAGCCCGGTCAATATCAGGATCATCGAACATCATATCAAAAATGATAACTTTCGCACCAACAGTTTTAAAATAATCGACAGCAATGCCGTAAAAATTACGAGGCCATTTCCACAAAACACCAAAGTTTTCGAAATAATTTAGACTTGTATTATCAATTGCAACAAGGACTACATTGGAGTCCGCACGTTCCGGGATAGTAAATTTACGAAAGCGGTAATCAACAGTTTTCCATTCTAATTGTTTTCCAATATCTGTTTCGTGAAAAAGAGAGACCAGAATTGCAATGATGACTGCAACTATGAGACCTACATACCATCGTTTATATATCTTGCTAAAAAGATGTCCGAAAGTTGATTTTTCTTCAGCGGAATTTTTTTTCATAGAAAGACCTTTCATATCAATGAATTTAACACTATATAAGAAGGTCTCATTTTTTATGCAATATTTTTGTTTTTATAAGGACACTATTCGGCGTAATCGTATAATTTTGCACCAAACTATACGATGGTATCGTATAAATCCGTATATGGTTTTATTATTCCCGTTCCACCTTTTTTGCATCAAAAGTGCCATTCGGCTGGATAAAGGTCAGTCCTGTCACTTCATCATTTTTATCAATTATAAATGTAACCCTGAAATTATCCAGATTTCCTATGATAAATTCTGTACCCTCATAAGGTATAAGCTCATAAACGGGTTGCCCTGGATATGTGAGCATAAGTGAACCGGATTTATTCAACTCAACTCCTATCTCAACTCCGCCCATTTCGTATTTCCCAACGAAACGAATGAGATACTCCGGGGCATAAAGCTCTAAGGGAGGAAGTTTTACAAATTCAATAGGATCGACTGAAGATTCCAGCGAAGAAGAAAATTTATAAATGTCTCCCTGAATATTTGTATGAAATTCTATGAGGGTATTTGACTCGGAAGGAACGCCTTCAGTGGGCTTGAAAACATCGTAATGCCAGTGTTCAAGGGGGCTTGCAAAAGAATGATAAACCATATAGAGCTGTGTGCCGTCATTTCCGATTTCAACTTTTCCATAACCTGGATTTTCGTATGTGCCGACGTATGCATTAAGGTCGTGGGACGGCTTTGTTCCTTCTACTCGCGGAATTTCTCCTGCCTCGTCTTCCAGTTCCGAATAACTAATCAATTTAGTTAGGTTTCTTTCATTCCAATCCACTGATTCCATATCCAGTAGGTGATTAATAATAAAATAATTTAGACCGCCCGGATAACCCGAACCATTTTGATTTACCATTATTACAACGCCTAGATTATCTTCTGGCAATAATGAGACCAGTGTTGAGAATCCGTCAATATTACCCCCATGTTGAACAAAAGGGTGTCCTCTATACGTAAGGATAAACCAGCCAAGGCCATAGTTTCGGTAGGTAAGCTCTTCGTTAGAGCTTTTTCCGGGAATGAACATGTGTGGCGTAAGGATCGTTTCCAGTGTTCCTTCCATCATAAGCTGGGTGTCATCGACTTTTCCTTTTTTGAGCAGCATCTTTATCCATTGAGCCATATCGGTTGAAGTAGAGTTTATTGAGCCGGCAGGTCCGATCTCAGAAATATTTCTGAAGGAAATTTCTTCCGGCTCGGCTGTTGGGCTTCCATTATAGGGAAGCGCAAAATCATCACTGGTTTGAGAGACATCTACAGAAAAATTGGATGATTTCATTCCGAGAGGATTGAAAATTCTTTCCTGCACGACATCTTCCCAAGTGCTGTTTGAAAGCCGCCCGACCATTAAGCCGGCAGTCATAAGCATTAGATTCTGATATTGAAAAGTGTATCGGAAGGGCTCATTTGGTTCGAGGTAGCGCAATCTTTCATACAGTTCTTCGCGGGTGAAATAGGAGCCATACCACATCATGTCATGGCGTGGCAGCCCGGAGCGGTGAGTAAGAAGATCGATAGCTGTCATCTGCTCGGTGGCAAAATCATCATACATTTTAAAATCAGGCATGTAGGTTTTTATCGGGGTATTCCAATCAATGATCCCGTCATCGACAAGCAGTCCTACAGAAAACGCAGTAAAAGCTTTTGTGGATGAGCCAATTGCAAGAAGCGTATTGGATGTCATGGGCTTGTTATTTTCAAGATCGCTATAGCCGAATCCTTCAGTCATAAGGATTTCTTCGTCTTTGACGATGGATACTGCAACGCCGGGCACGTTCCATTGAGATAGGGTTGTATCTATGAATGTGCGAATGCTTTGAAGAATTTCTTCAAGATGTGCTGATTCCCGCTCCTTTTCTTTAATGGATTTTTTATGTAAAATAAAAGGAAAGGTAGCATTATTTTGCGTGAAATCACCTTCAATTGTGTTCATGCCTTCTGATAATGTGCCGTCAAATTGAGGATCTCCAGGTACATCAACTATATCAAAACGAATAAGCTTATCTTCAATTGAAACAATGTTCAAGGGCAGATCAAACGCCTGCTGTAGAGGGATATCGATCGTACCTTCAAGGGTCTTTTCATGTATGACAAAATTAACAATGATCTCCAATTCCTGTCCGGGTATTGAGATCGAACCTTCCCAGGTGCCTTCATAGGAAGTGATCGGATCCGTCTTCATTTCATTACGCCGTGACAGGTCTGCTTGCAAAAGGGGAGTTATGAATAGTGCAAGCATTAAAACCAACATAATTTTCTTTTTCATAGATACTCCTTTTTTGTCATTCTCGAAATCTGATTTATCAGGTTGAAGAATCTATTAACTTATTTTAATGTCTCTAATTAGAGATTCTTCACGGAGTTTATACTGAGTGAAACGAATGTATTCAGAATGACAACTGTTTTTTTCATTTTCACACTTCTTTTTATTTAAAATTTCTGAATGATCCACAAATAACTTCTCTCATCTCTTCCATTTCTTGCCTTTTATATTTCTTTCATAACATTTTTTAGGCTACCTACCATTATTATTAATCATGATTGAATTAGTACTCATACTTTCCACCGCCTGTGAAACCAGAACCACTGGTTAGGATATTTTTTTACCCAGTTTTCGAGCTTAGAGGTGAATAGCTGAGTGTATTTTCCCACTTCTTCATCAAGGGATGTTGTTACTTTTGGATAAATGGGCTTTTCAAACTGCATCACAAAAGTGCCATTATGCAGGCGGTAGCAAACTGCAAAAACTACAGGAACATGATATTTTAAGGCGATCTTTGCAGTTCCCGGATTGGTGGATGCGGGCATATTGAAGAACTGAGCCCTTACACCGCTTTTTCCTGCGCTCTGATCACCGAGCATTAGTATTACTTTATTCTCTTTGGTAGCAGTCACGATACCCCGAAGTGCGATTTTCATGGGAATTAGATGCACAAAGTTTGATTCCCGCAGGTTATTCACAAAGTCATCGAAGAAAGGGTTTTTCTGCTTCTTTGCAACAGCATAAACTTTTTTTGTGAGATTCCCAAGAAGCTGCGCAGCCAGTTCCCAATTGCCAAAATGTCCTGTAAATATAATGCATCCTTTGTTGTGGGAAAGAGCTTCATTCAAATGCTCCAATCCTTTAAATTGTATGAATTGGTCAAAACTTTCAAGACGTTTCGGAGAAAACCAGCAGAATTCTACAGCTACATATCCAAATGAGATATTTATCTCTCGAATCAGCTCATAAATTTCCTTTTCAGATTTTGTCGGATATGCTTCTTTCAATTGTCTTTTCACGACAGCACATCGCACTTTTACTATACGAAAGTTAAGCAGACCAAGCGTTCGACCAATACGTCGTGCGGCGGGAAGTGAAAACAGGTTTATTATTTTGAATAGAATCCGGAAGAGCAATGTCTCGATGTAATAATTGAACATTAAAATATTTTTTTTAGGTGACTTTTTGCGTTCATATTCATGAGAATGACATTCACGTCAGCATCTGCGAACATGCTTTCTGCGAGTTTGTCCGGATAGGAATCGGCGATGTACACATTTTTTATTTCTGCATTGACGATTATTTTTGCACAGATCGAACAAGGTTGACATGTGCAATACATGGTTCCGCCTTTTACCGATACACCGTTAACCGCAGCTTGAATGATCGCATTCTGTTCTGCATGAACGCCACGGCACAATTCATGACGTTCACCGGCAGGCACTTTCATTTTTGTTCTCAGGCATCCAACATCCTCGCAGTGGGGAACCCCTTTCGGCGCACCGTTATATCCGGTAGAAAGTATCTGATTTTCACGCACTATTATTGCACCAACTTTTCTTCGAAGGCAGGTAGAACGTGATGCAACGAGTTCTGCAATTTTCATAAAATATTCATTCCATAATGGTCTGGCATTCTTCATTTTACTCCTTGGGAATATTTAGCCACGAAATCACACGAAAATTCACAAAAAATATAATATATTAGCAAACCAACTTTAATATTGGTTGCATTAAGATAATTAATGATTTGGGCTTGATGACTAAGATTTAATTTTTCTTCTGCTTTTAGTTCCCATATAATTTTCTTCTCAATAAGAATATCGGCAAAATATTCGCCAACCTTTTTACATTTATAATATACTACTATTGGATATTCCTTTTCAGCTTGAAAACCGTTGTTAATTAATTCAATAATTAAAGCATTTTGATTCACCCTGTTAAGTAACTCTATTAGATTTATATTGAAATTTATTCTTCCATTCATGTCATATAAAAATCCAATACACTTTGTTTGTATTATACTTAACAGGGTAAACTTTTTCTAAAAACCCATATCCTAATTCATTCCATACGGTGAAGGCACATTCTATAATTTTATAACATTCTTCTTTGAATAGAATATTTCTTTTCGTGTGATTTTGTGTGGTTTTGTGGCTCATTTTATATCATTTCTTTTAATAATGTCTACTATCTTTTCAAAAATCTCTTCAGGTTTTATATCCATCATACATTTGAAATGAGCTTTCGGACATTTACCTCTTCCATGTAAACTGCAGGGACGGCAGGGCAGGTCCTTTTGAATAATAACTGCATTTGTATTGATTGGCGAAAAACCAAGTTTCGGATGTGTCGGTCCAAAAATCGCTATCTGCGGTATGCCAAAGGCAGCAGCAATATGCATTGGTCCACAGTCTCCACTGATGAAAAGGTCTGAATGTTTGATGATCACAGCTGATTCTGTCAAAGTTGTCCTGCCTCCGAGATTGAGAATTTCGGTTTCAGATACAGCAGCAAGTTCCGTTGTCAAATTTTTCTCTTGCGTAGTTCCGATAAGCACAATTCTGACATCGTAATGATCCAAAAGATGCCGAATTATCTTTTTATAATACTCGGTAGGATATTGCTTTGTATGCCATGAAGCGCCTGGGGAGATAGTCACGATTCGTGTTTTATCAGCAGGCAAAAAGGAAGCTACGATATCATGCTCATTATCAGGAAGAAATAACTCAAGTTTCCTTTCATCAAGTGAAAGGTCGAAATCCTCCAGCACTGAAGCGTAAAGATCCACAGTAGAAAAAATCGGTTTCAGGTCATGATCTTTCAGCATTTTTTTTCTATAGTTATGCTTTTTTTTATAAGTAATAACTTTCCCCCGCACAAAGCGCTTGATCAGAGCAGAGCGTAATTTATCATGCAAATCTATGATGTGAGTATAGTGCTCCTTTTGCAGGCGGGTTATAAGCAGAAGCATCGATTCATTTTCGGAATCAAAGCTGATGATAGTATCAATAAACGGATTATATTCCAGAAGAGTAGAAAACTGTTTTTTTGTGAGAAAGTGGATTTCAGCATCCGGGAAATGTGTACGAAAAGCACGAATAATCGGAGTGGTGAGCAGCACATCTCCGAGAGAACTGAACCGTATAAAAAGCACTTTCATAGAGAAAAGTTTAATGTGTACACCACAACTCCTGTCAATCTTTGCAAATGGAAAATCTTTTCAGGCATACCCCCAAAATTTAGACACCCGTTTTATGCAGAGCCCATTAATAAAGGGATAGCATGATATTTTTGGTGGAAAATTACTACTTAATTTCGTTGCGGAAATCTTTCAATAAAACAAAAAAAGCAATGTCATCTTCCGCCAGCTGGCGGAGGACAAGCTTTCACGGGAATGACATTCCCTTTTTTGGTTGGAAGATTTTTTTAACACGAGTCGGTCGTGAAGGGAACGACTCGGGTTGTACTGAATGTTGAATATCGATTAACGAATGATGATCTTAGAAGGAGATCGTGCACAGACTTGCTTCGTGGCGAAGCATGAAGCGAGGATGTGCATCCGTCCTCGAATCACACTTTTAACCCGTTTACCCTGTGTAATCTCTTATATCTTTTATTACACATGGGTGAAATCTGTTTTTTATTTATCCTGTGAAATCGCATCTTTATATATTTCACTGGGATTTCACAGGGTCGCTTTGCTCGCTGCGATTCAAGTCTAAAAGAATTATCTTGTCACAAGCTTGTCAGGGCGTATCCTAATTTATTTGTCCCGCCTGCCCTGTGAAATAAATCTTCGATTTTCCATTAAGGGATTTAACAGGGTGAACTGGGATCAGGTGAAGACCGATCTCAGAGCTTGTGATAAGTAATTCGTATGCTTTTGCATCCGCCAGCTGGCGGATGCACTCCAAAAAGGATCTCTAAATTAAAAACATTGTCACTCTGAGCATACCTGAAGCACGGAGTGCAAGGGTATAGTCGAAGAGTCTATTTTTTATAAACAGCACTACATAATTATCTTGTCACAAGCCGCAGAGCTTTGTGATAAGTAATTTCCATGTATTCTTTTCAACTTAAGACATGCTCTTCGACTCACCTTCATAATACTTCCGCTTTTGCTGCGCTACAGCGTGATAAAACGGCGCAGCAGGCATGTCTCAAGTCTATATTTGCTTTATCTCAGCAAAAATTATTGTCACACTGAGGTACTTGAAGTGTGAATAATGATAAGATAATCAAGATCAATACGAAATAAAAAATCGGCTTACCGTTTCTGATAAGCCGATCGAAGAATATCGTATTGAAATGTTTCCAGAATATTATTTCTGAGAAATCTGAACAATTTCAGGTTTTACGTTTTTATATCGAGGCATGCTCATCCCGATATTTGCATTGATGTAGGTGGGATCGCATATTATATATTTTTCCCCATTCACTATGACATAATCGCCGGGCACATTATCGATCTTAACCGCAGTGGCAATATGTCCCGGATAATCCAAGCCGATCACTTCAAGACCAAGAAGCTTTTTCACAAGATAAGCAAAAATAATTGAGCGGTCTTCGCAGTCACAATAGGGATAGTAAAGTGTTTCTTCAGCAAAGAGACACTTCTCTTTCCCAAATTGCTGTTGGTCTGTCTTATACTCAAAAGCAGTTTGGACAAAACGCAGCAGGATGTTAAGAGCTTCAGATTTTGTCTTTCCGGTCAAGATCGGTTTAAGTTGTTCGACCAGCGAAGCATAGGATTCATTCATCAGGGGGGTATTAAAATAAATCGGATATGAAGTGTGCGGATAGGTGTTCAGGAAGTTCACAATGTTTTTATTGTACGTATATTTTATCGTATAATCTGTTCCATTATAGGAAAATATTACCTGCTTTGGCACATCCCCACACAAAGCAGGAAGCGTGTTCATGTTCAGCGAAACGATCTTTTTTGCGTCGGGATAATCGCCTTCGTAGGTGTACATAGAACCAAGCTGAAGCTCTTTCCCGTCGAGAGAAACCACGTAGAAACGCCTTTTATCGATCGTAAAGTACGGAGCCCCAAAAATTGTATCTTTGCTTGGAAGAAGCAGATAGACCTGCTTGTTTGAGTAGCCGACCTTAGCATTATAACCCGATTTGTTCAGCATAAACCAGGTGAACAGGCGCGCTTCGGTCTCTTTACCGGCATTGATAACTTTGCCCATGTTGTAGAGCAGCGTGCAATAACCCCAGTCATTCAGAGCGAGGGATTTTTTATAGGATTCCGCTTTCTGTAATGTGCTTTCGAATTTCGCATTACTGATCTTTTTCCAGTACTCTGCAATAGTTTCATTATTTGGCTTTCCTTTTAATGAAATATTTAGAGAGGATTCATCGGGCATAGATATCGGCATTTTATAGAAATTAAAATGTGGTGAAAGCACATCTTCTTTTGCCTGTTGTTCGGCAGGAATTGTGCCGTGTTTTGTCTGTAGTTGAGTTTGGGGCGATTTCATGGAAGTATGTGATTTTGGCACATCGAGTTCCTTTACGGTATCATCCCGTTCTTTTTCGGTTTGCTGGAGCGGTTGTGGTTCTGCTTGCGGGATAACGGCTGGTTTTGGTGTGTCATCGACTTTCAATCCCTGGAAAACCTGGAATTGCTTCCAGTCATCTTCGAGGAATTGCATGAACAGCTTGTCCTGCTCGGTTTTATAGTCCTCGATTTTTTGCTGTTCCTTTTTGAGCCACTCCTCATAGTCGCTTTGGGCGAGCAAGGGTGCTGTGTTAAAAACAAGTAAAATTGCGATAAAAATTTGAATTTTATTCTTCATAAATATACTCCGATCTTTTAATCTGGAATCTTATGTTAGATAAGATGAAAGATTGAATATTTTATGGCAAGAAAAAAATATAATTGCTTTATCTCATGAAGTCGGGATTTTAATTTTTCTGGTTTTCAACTGAAAAAATGTCAACATATTGACTAAATTACGCCAAATTATGTCAACATACTGACAAAATTACGGGTGGCGATCAGGGGTTTTTTGAAATATTTTCCAATAATATATCGCGACTATGGCGCTTTGTATCGTTTTTTTCACATACAGGATGCTCACGCATCCGGTTTTAAACATTCAACACCTACGGTGTAGATGGCTATCATCACTTCCGAAAATGTATTCCAAGACAAAATAACGAGATAAGGATTGAACTAAAAGTTCCGATAGGAACGATATGTATGTAACAGAGAGCGTAAGCTCTCGGAGCCAAAAAACAATAATGACCTTAGCACCGTAGGCGCGAAATGTAAATTTAACTTTTTTTACCTGACAACGCAACCGTTCACCGAGCTTGACATTCAATTCCCATAATAATAATGTATTCCACTTTTATTTTAAGGATTTTGAAATTTTATGAAAAAAAATATAATTATTAAGGGTGCATCCGAGCACAATCTTAAGAATATTGATGTCACACTTCCGCGAAATAAACTCATTGTATTCACCGGAGTGAGCGGCTCGGGAAAATCATCACTGGCGTTTGATACGCTATATGCAGAAGGACAGCGCAGGTATATAGAATCGCTTTCATCCTATGCACGGCAATTTCTCGGGCAGATGGAAAAACCAAAAGTTGATTATATCGAGGGCTTATCCCCGGCAGTTTCTATAGAGCAGAAGGCAGCAAGCCACAATCCGCGATCAACTGTCGGAACAGTTACAGAAATTTATGATTATCTTCGAGTGCTCTATGCCCGTATTGGAACTCAGTATTGTTACCGGTGTGGCGAACCCGTGTCTTCACAAACACTTGATCAGATGGTTGATACGCTGCTTGAGATTGAACCGGGAACAAGGATACAGATATTAGCACCTCTTGTGCGTGAAAGGAAAGGCGAACATAAGGATGTGCTCAGCCGCATTAAGCGGGAGGGTTTTGTACGCATGCGTGTGAATGGCGTGATCCATGACGTAAATGATACTATAAAATTAGATAAAAAAAGCAAGCACAATATCGAAGTTATTGTCGATAGATTGGTTATTAAGAAGGGCATAGAGAGCAGACTTACGGATTCGATGGAACTTGCCCTCGATCTTGCAGACGGTGTGGTTATGGTAGATTTCACCACGAAGAACGAAACCCGGCTTTTCAGCATTCAAAATGCATGTCCGAAATGCAATATCAGTTATCCAAAACTTAATCCCCAGATGTTCTCATTTAACAGTCCTCTTGGAATGTGCGAAACCTGTAATGGACTGGGCACCCGTATGGAACTCGATGAAGATAAGATCGTTCCGGATAAAAATAAATCCCTTCTGGAAGGCGCAGTTCATTTTTGGGGAACCTTGCAGGAAAAACGCCGTTCATGGCGATATAAAATTTTACTGCAGTTGTCCGATGAGTTCGGTTTTTCCCTTAAGACGCCCTGGAATAAACTGAGCGAACTTGCACACGATGTCATTCTCTATGGTTCGAGAGGAAAAAAGTTCAGGATTGACTGGGATATGGAAACCAGCTCCGGACATTATATGACCCAATTCGAAGGGCTTATTCCCACAATTCAGCGCAGGTTCAGAGAAACAAAATCCGAAGCAATGCGGAAAATGTATCTGACCTATTACAGCGAGAAACCCTGCATAAGCTGTGATGGCACAAAGCTTCGTATCGAGAGCAGGCATGTGAAAATAAATGGGAAATCAATAGTTGAACTCTCCCAAATGTCTATAAGAGACGCTTACGGCTTTATTAAAAATCTGAAATTGAGAGGCAACAAGCAGATCATAGCAGCGGAGCTAGTCAAAGAGATCAAGGCACGTCTGCAGTTTATGCTGAATGTCGGGCTGCATTACCTTACACTCGACAGAAGTGCCCCGACACTCTCCGGCGGAGAATCCGAACGCATCCGTCTTGCCAGCCAGATCGGAAGTGGACTTGTAGGCGTGATGTATATCCTTGATGAACCCACAATCGGGCTGCATCAGCGTGATAACAGACGACTCATAAATATGCTTGCAGGTTTGCGGTCGATTGGCAACACTGTGATCGTTGTAGAGCACGATGCAGAAATGATTAAAAGGGCTGACCATATTCTTGATTTCGGTCCTCTCGGCGGAATGTATGGCGGTGAGATCGTTGCACAGGGTTCGCTTGAGGATATTATTAAAAATGATAATTCCCTTACCGGCAAGTATATTTCAGGCGTCATGAGCATTCCCGATCCGAAATTCTACCGGGTAAAAAAACATGGCTTTATCACACTCAAAGGGGTGCGTCAGAATAATCTCAAGAATATTAATGTGAAGATCCCGCTTGGAGTTTTTACATGTATAACAGGCGTGTCCGGTTCCGGAAAAAGTTCCCTCATCAACCAGACTCTATATCCCGTGATCGCAAACCGGCTGTATCATAGCGCTCATACAGAAGGTAAATACAAAAACATAGAAAACCTCGAGAGCATCGATAAAATTATCAATATAACACAAGACCCGATTGGAAGAACTCCAAGGTCAAATCCAGCCACATATACTAAAGTATTTGACGAGATCCGAAATATCTTTGCTCAAACTCCCTCCGCAAAAGTGCGTGGTTATAAACCAGGACGGTTTAGTTTCAATGTCACTGGCGGACGCTGTGAATCCTGCAGGGGAAATGGTGTAAAGCAGATTGAAATGCACTTTCTCGCAGACGTGTTTGTGACCTGTGAGGTGTGTAAAGGTAAGCGCTTCAATAAAGAAACCCTCCAAATCAAATACAAGGATAAAAATATTTATGATGTGCTGAATATGGATGTTCAGGAAGCGCTGAAATTTTTTGAAAACATACCTACAATAAAAAGAAAATTGCAAACCCTTTGTGAAGTTGGTTTGGATTATATCAAGCTCGGACAACCCTCACCCACACTTTCCGGAGGTGAAGCACAGAGGGTCAAGCTCTCAAAAGAACTAAGTAAAACGAGCACCGGAAATACACTCTACATTCTTGATGAGCCGACCACAGGTCTCCATTTTCATGATATCAGAAAGCTTATTTCAGTTCTAAACAAGCTGATAGACAAGGGAAATACAGTTGTTGTCATCGAGCATAATCTTGATGTGATCAAGTGTGCGGATTATATCATAGATCTGGGTCCTGAAGGCGGCGACGAGGGCGGCGAGATCGTTACGACAGGCACCCCTTATCAGGTAGCAAAAGAAAAAAAATCCTATACAGGTCAATTTCTCGAGTCTCTTTTTTCCGAATCAAATAAGCGAAAGAATTGACATGCATATAGCATAGCAGTATTTATGATTATCATATATTTAATGGAGAATAAAAATATGAAAAGGTCTTTCGTCCCGTTGGTCATGATATGCCTTGTTTTTATCGGGCTGATTTCGTGCACCTCAAATGAGAGACCCTTCAGAGCAGCCAAATTTTCCGTTAAACTACAACCAAATCCTCTTGACTCAACTCTCACAGATGTATTCGTGAAAAATGTGAAAAAAGACCAATCTCAGCTCTTCATCACGCTTCCCGACGTAGAGGTACAGCATTACCATCAGGCGGAATTTCATAAAGGTTCGGTATATGTTATTCGTCGCAAGTACCCCTTTTCTGAATTTCCTGATCAATGGAAGGATGAGCTGTGGAAATACACGAGTATGAAAAAAGGCGACTGTATTTATTCTTCACGGGGCATGGATTTTCGAGTATCTCCACAGGAGCGGGATATTGCGCTGGTTTCTGATACAACGCTTTATTTTATTGATGCTATTGACGGATCATTAATAACGCATTTCAACCCTGCGGAATTATCGGATGTACATGCAAAGGATATTCAAATCCAGCCGCTAACATGGACGAAAGGAGGAACATTCTTCTGGGGATCTCTCTACAGAACAGTGAACATCCTCACCTTTTTCCGTGTTATTGCAGAAACTTGGGAAGTTGACTACTATGATGTCGATTCACTAAACATAAACTCATCAGACTATGCACTCAATCCCGAAAACGGTATGCTCGTGTACAGTGATTTTCCTGCTATTTTTGATGTGGATACCTATCAGCACGTGAAAAGGAGTAAGATACGGGTTAATCTTTACCTTTATGGTCTGAAAAGCGGCGAAAGCAGATTGTTGGCGACAACTTATTCAAAAGATTTCAAACCCCGATGGTTATCTTCCGGAACAATAGAGGTAAATAATCCCGAAGGCGACGGACGTATAATTCTCTCATTGTAATCTCCAAACGCGGATAGACCGAAACCAAAATGACAAAACCACAGAGAGCACAGAGAACACTGAGAAAATCTCCTCTTGAGGGGAGTCCCCGATTTATCGGGGGAGGTGTGTTTAATTTGATATTCATCCCGAAAGCGTTCGAAATTTGTAAAAAAGTGAAAGGAATTTAGAATTAAGTGACTAAAGAGTTTGGATATTCATAAACTCTATAAAAATGAACCTTCTATGTTTGAGCAAGAACTGATAATTAGTATAATAAAGTAAATGAAAAAAGGGGATAACATGAAAAAAATTTGGATTTTTTGTGTGATAATTTTGGCGAGTATAAGTTCGGTCAATGCCTTTGATTATACCTATTTTCCCACAGCAACGACGGATGATTTCCTGGCGACAAAAGTGAATCCTGCTGCCTTGGGATTCGGAAACGCATCGGGAGTGGGATATCTTCACTCCTTCCAGGATAAGCAGATAAAGAAAAACTGGGCGCTGTTCCTGAATTTCAAGGATTTCGGGTACTGCTATGAAAAGATGGATTCAACGGAACTACACACCATTTCTGACGGATTGAAGCTCGTGAAGAATGTGTATTTTGGTACGGATTATATGTGGAAACCAGCAGGATTCCGGAAAGGTGATTGGAGCTTATATCTGCTTTCCCGACCATGGGATTTCCTTTCCCTTGCCGGCTCATGGCGAAATATTTCTAAGACCAATGAAAGCTACACATTGGGTTTTGGACTTCGTCCAATAAGAGTAAAAGGCAGATTCTGTTATAAGATCACCCTGACCTGCGATGTGACCTACGAAAACGATGAGTGGAGAAAGCCGATTGCAGGTATTCAAACTAACTTCCTTGATGGCGTTCATTTGAATGGCTATTATGATTTCGAGAACGAAGGCATATCATTGGGCGTTGGATTTGATATTTCGCACTTCAAGACCGGAGCGCAGTACAGTGATAAGAGCAAAAGCGGCATGGTGTATGGTAACATATCGAAAAAGTGTTATCATTCTTTCCTAACATCCGATAAGCAGAATAAGTTTTATGATTACAACCTCTCCGGCGTAGTTTATGATGTCCGACCCACGCAAAAAATCGGTCCTTTTGAAATCGTGTCATCTTCAGGAAATACAATGGAAGAGATCATAGAAAAGGTGAAAACGCTGAAAAATGATGACAGAATACAGGGAATTATCTTTCAGTCCGGAAACCTGGGTGCAGGGTTGGCAAAATTTCAGGAACTTCAGGATGCATTTATAGATTTTAAATCTACAGGCAAGAAAATAATTTATTATTATGATTATATCACTAATTCCAACTATGTGTTTGCCTCGTCCATTGCCGATAAGATCTATCTCAATCCCGGTGGTATTCTTGATCTGAGGGGAATTTCCGCATCCATTCCTTATATAAAGGGCTTGCTTGACACACTCGGTATTGATGTGATAAGATTTCAGAGCCATGCATACAAAAATGCTGCAAATATGTTCACAGAAACTCACATGACCGATGCAGAGCGCGAAATGTATGAAGATTTTATCTCGGAGCTGTACGCACAGATCGTTCTTATGATATCCGAAGGCAGAGATATGACTGACGAACAGGTGAGAACTGCTATTGATAATGGACCTTATCTTCTTGCAGAACGGGCTCTTGATGCAGGACTAGTTGACGGCTTGCTCTATCGGGACCAGCTTGAGGATACATTGAAAGCTCTTTACGGCGACATGGAGGTCACAAAGCAGTATAAGATAAATGAGCACAGGTTGGATTGGAGTGATAATCCCACTGCGAAAATCGCTGTCATTTATGCAATTGGGAACATTCATTCCGGCGAGAGCACTCCGGGTGAATCCATAGGTGATAAAACCTATATGGAGGCAATAGAGCAGGCGCGAAATAATCCCTCCGTAAAAGGTATTATCTTGCGAATTGATAGCGGAGGTGGTTCAGCGCTTGCATCGGAAAATATCTATCGTGAAGTATTGCTTTGCAAAGAAGGAGAAAACAAAAAACCTGTAGTATCATCCTTTTCCGGTGTTGCCGCTTCCGGTGGATATTACATCGCTTGTCCTTCCGATAAGATATTTGCAGAGCCGACTTCCGTTACCGGATCCATTGGCGTGATCGCTGCGGTTCCGAATTTTACAAGATTGTTTGAAAAGATACATATAAACTGGGATAATGTAAAAGAGGGCAGAAATGCCGACTTTGCTTCGATCAGCAGACCTATGACTGACGAAGAAAAGAAGATGATCACGGAATCCGTGAGCGCTGGATACCAAGATTTTGTAGGCAAAGTTGCAAAGAACAGAGATATGACCTATGAAGAAGTGGATGAGGTTGCCAAGGGGCGTGTGTGGTCCGGCACAAGAGGGCTGGAGTTCGGACTTATCGATGCTTATGGCGGCATGAAAGAAGCAGTCGATGAGATAAAAAAAATAGCGAATATTGAGAAGGATGTCGAGCTTGTTACCTTCCCAAGGAAAAAATCTGCCTTCTCAATTAAGCTTGGCATGGAGACTCCGGGTTTAAAATTGAATGATCTTCCTCATGAAATCAGAATTCTTATCGAGAAAATTCAAGAATCGACCTTTTACAATGAAGAGCGAATTTATTTCCTCATGCCCTATATTATGCCGGAGATACTTGAATGAATTATACCTTGCGAATGGTTAAATTCAGGAAACCTTCTCTAAAGCTCAGCGATGAAGAGCGAAGAGAGAGGAGAGATAAAAGAACAAGGGGTAGAGACGGGTTTATCCCGTCGGTAATAATAAACACAGCAAATAGACTCTTCGACTATACCTTTGCACTCCGTGCTTCAGGTATGCTCAGAGTGACAATGTTTATAATTTAGAGATCCTTTTTGGAGTGCATCCGCCAGCTGGCGGATGCAAAAGCATTGAGCACATAAACCGAAAGAGTTCTCCACTCCAAATAAAAAAGGGCATGTCATTCCCGTGAAAACGGGAATCCAGAATAATAATAAATCTTTGTCGGAGAGCATGTCTTAAGTTGGAAGGTGCATACGAATTACTTATTACAAGCTCTTCGATTTATGACAAGATAATTCTTATAGACTTGAATCGCAGCGAGCAAAGCGACCCTGTGAAATCCCAATGAAATATATAAAGATGCGATTTCACAGGATAAATAAAAAACAGATTTCACCCATGTGTAATAAAAGATATAAGAGATTACACAGGGTAAACGGGTTAAAAGTGTGATTCGAGGACTGGATGCACATCCTCGCTTCATACTTCGCCACGAAGCAAGTCTGTGCACGATATCCTTCTAAGATCAACATTCGTTAATCGATATTCAACATTTAGTACAACCCGAGTCGTTCCCTTCACGACCGACTCGTGTTTAAGATTTTATCCTTCCGGTATCTTCACAAATATTTTTCTCTGGCGCGGTCCATCAAACTCGCAGAAGAATATTGCCTGCCACGTGCCGAGCACAAGAGATCCATTCTCGATCATCACCATTTCTGAAGCACCGACAAGAGTAGATTTTATATGTGCAGCAGAATTTCCTTCCATGTGCTGATAATTATCCCGAAGAGGAACGATCTTATCGAGTTCCTTCATTATGTCTTTCATAACAGAAGGATCAGCCCCCTCATTAATGGTCACCGATGCGGTGGTGTGGGGAATAAATAAGTGAACAATTCCATCAACAATGCCTGATTCATCTACAAGGTTCTGGATTTGAGCCGTAATATTGATCATATCAAATTGTGAAGCGCTTTTTATAGAAATTAATTTCATACTGTATCCTTTCTGAATGAAAAATGAATATAAAAAATATTTTGTCAACCAAATTATTTGACAATTAAAATATCGTATCCCTATTTGACGTAGCATAATTGAAGCTACATAATATGTGTGAATAATAAAACCGAAAAATTTAGGAGGTAGCATGAAGAAAGTACTCTTCGGTTTGCTTATAGCAGTATTTGTCGTATGCGCCATTGGCTGCGGCGGCGGCGAAAAAACAGTGAAAGAATCCACCATTCCGGATTGGTTCTTGAATCCGCCAAAGGATACTGATTACCTTTTTGGTGTAAATTCAGGAACATCAACCATGATGCAGCTTGCACTCGACAAAGCAAAAGCTGGCGCACGTGCAGATATTGCACAGCAACTTGAAACAAAGGTTTCTGTTCTTGTAAAGAGTTTCCAGGAAGAAGTCGGAAGCGGCGAAGATGCAGAATTGAATGCATTCTACAGCCAGACTATGAAGAACATCGCCAACCAGACGCTTAAGGGCAGCAGAGTTCGCGAGCAGAAAATCGTTCCAGAAAGCGGCGGTATGTTCAGGGCTTATATGCTCATGGAACTTCCCCTCGTGGAATTCAATCAGAATGTCGTAAAGAAAGTTAAAAACTTGCAGCTTTATGACAGATTCCGTGCTTCTCAAGCTTTTGAAGACCTTGAAACTGATATTGAAAAATATCAAGAAGAGGAACAGAACGAGTAATTGCCGTATGTTTTAGAAAACCCTGGGAGCTTTTCCCGGGGTTTTCTTTTTTCAACTTATGAAAAAGATCCTTCTTATACTGATCACAGTACTGCTGGTGTTCTCGTGCGCATCATCACAAAAAAGTGTAAAAACTCACAAACAAACAAAATACCCCAAATGGTTCATCAATCCGCAAAATGCAGTAACCGGTTATGGACCTGTATATTTTTCTGAGGAATCGAGTGCGAGAGAAGCGACCATGCACGCAGTCGATAATTTTGTGAAATTATCCCACTGCTATGTACTTGGCACTCAAACCTATATTCAGTCCATCAAAGGGCTGGACCTGGTGTACGATTCTCTCTTTATACATGTAGAGGAATCTCCTTCAGACGAAAAGACTCTACAAAAACACTTTGCCCATGCAGACACTTTTGCCACCAAAAATATTATGATCGTTATCCATTCTAATTCACCACTCGATGAGCTGAGCAAACTACTTGCATTTTCCCAAGAATGCGAATGGATCAGCACACCACCTCAGGATAAAGAATATATCTATGCGATAGGTTCATGCAATCGGATCTTCAATGAACACAAAGCATGGGACAGTGCAGAAAACAATGCAATACTCAACCTCGCCAGAAAAATATCCCTTGATAATGCAGCAGAAACGCTGGTAAATGAAGACAAACTAATGAGCAAGTTCGATGAAAACGTCAATGTTGAATTGCACAATATCGAAGTAGTTGAACGCTGGAAGGACTCGAAAACAAATTCCTATTACGTGCTTATCCGCATGTGATGGAGTTAGATAATTAACCCTTAAAATACAAAACACCATATGAAGTATTTTATGAGTATTAAAATGAATAACGAGTGTTGCACTTATTACTTGAATCTACGAAAGTTTAAAACCTCATCCCCCGTTGAAATACTCAGAAAGCTAAATTTCATGGGGTAAACTAACCTTCTCCTATTTGAGGAGAAGGCAATATTAAGGAATGTCAAAATTCAATTACCACTTCCAATTGAAGCTTGACTTGACACTAGCATTTATCTCAAATTTAATTGTGAATAAGCGTGTATAAAATAATGTTAACCCAATGGATACTCTTTTTAATAATCTTTATTCCAACAAAAACCATTACATTATGGATTATCAGCAAAATTTTGGCATTAGATGATCAAAGATTAAAAACGGCTTTTATAGTTACCTTGGGCATAACAGTTATCGTGGTTATAGGTAATCTTTTTAATCCACAGAGCTTTCATCTTTCAATTGTTATTTATCTATTAAATATTTTGATTATCATTTTGGGTTATTTTTTTATAAAAATTGTTTACGGTCTTGATTTGATGAAAACTATTGTGGTATTACTCGTATGGTCAATTCCGGATATATTTTTGAAAATTATCCACTTTAACTATTTTTGGTGATATTTGATAATAACTTAGTATTAATGAAGAAATTTGTTTTGCAATTTTGGAAAAGAGTTATTTTTTTCGTAAAGAGAAATAAGAAATTTGAATATTAAAAATATGAAGAGTGCATTATGAAATTAGTTTATAAAGTAATTTTTTATACCTTTATTGCCATATATTTAGCTTATTGTGGAGAAAAATCGGGTAATGTGGAGATTATCAATAATCCTAAAAATCCTGATGTGGAGCAGATTCAGACAAAATTAATCAGATCAATCCCTTTGCAATTTGATGAAGAAGATTTTACTTCATGGACCGTTGCGGATGAGAAAGTTTATTTTTGTAATATGATGCGACATAAGATAACTATTTTAAATTTTGATGGAAAAGAACATGCTCCAAGAAGCGGTCAAATTTTTTTATGTATGAATCGCGTAAGGTTGATTGCAATGAGGTACACAAGTCCGCAAATGATGATGATCGTCGCACCGGTCGGAATGTTCGCAGTGAAGGAAATAGCGATTCCGCTCAAGGTGAAAACCATACCTAGCCCAATAGCAGAAAACATCATCGCGTGAAGGGTTCGTGTATATAAGCCCGCAATTGCAGCAGGCAGACTTAGAAGCGCAATCACGAGAATAATACCGACAATTTGGATCAGCACAACGATAGTAAGCGCAATAATACAAAGGAGAAGAATATACAGAAAATCGACAGGCAAGCCGCGCAATCGTGCCTGCTCCTCATCATAAGTGATCGCAACGAACTGCCTGTAATAGATCAGCACAATAATAATGATAAATATGTTGAGTCCTGCGAGTATGTAGAGATTCACAGACGAAACCATCAGTATATTTCCAAAAAGATAGGAAAGCAGATCTGCGCTATAACCGGGTGTGAGATACATAAAAATCACTCCAACAGCCATGCCCATTGCCCAGAGCGCACTGATGACAGTATCTTCATGCTGGTTTGCTTTCAGCTTTACAAGTCCGATGATTATTGCAGACAAGATTGCAAAAACAAATGCGCCGATGATGGGTGGAATTCCAAAATAATATGCAATACCCACTCCTCCGAGAACTGTGTGAGCGATCCCTCCGCTGATAAAAGTTATCTTTTTTACAACTACGAAGGTGCCTGTTATTCCACACACGATACTCGCCAGGATTGCTGCTAGGACCGCATTTTGCAAAAATGTATATGTCGCGATGCTCGAGAATAATTCACTCATAATTATAAGTTACAATGATGACGTAGAAATTTACTGTCTTCACTATAAATATCAAAAAGCGATTTTCCGGTGAGTTCTGCAACTGAATGCATTGATGCATAACGATTCAAGCAGCATATCTTGTTCACATAGGAGGAGACAAAACCAACATCATGAGTGATTAGAAGAATTGTTGTGTTCCTGTTGAGCATTTTGAGCGTATCGTAAATATCTTTTTCCATAGTGACATCCACGCTGGCAGTAGGTTCGTCCAGTAAAAGGATTTTTGGCTCGTTTATCAGCGCCCTTGCAATCAGTGCACGCTGTTTCTGTCCACCTGAGAGTTCATGAAAATTTCTGTATGCCAGATTCCGGATATCTAATTTTTGCAAAAGGGAAAATGCTTTTTCCGTTACTTCATTTTTGTATGATGGGAAAAGCGAGTTTGAAGTAAGCGTATTCATTTTTACAATATCGACCACATTAATAGGATAATCTTTGTCAAAGATGCTGTATTGCGGCACATATCCGATGGATTTTCGTGCTTTTACCGGTGTTTTTCCCAAAATTGAAATCGTGCCCTTGCTTGGTTTTAGAAATCCCAGTAGCAGTTTGATAAGTGTGGTCTTCCCAGCGCCGTTTGGACCGAGAATTGCAACGAAATCATTCCTGTCTATCTCGATGGAGATATTTTCGAGGACCGGCTCGCCGTTGTAGGAGAAGTCCACATCGCGAAAAATTATGATCGGTTCGGGTGCATTATTCTTCATCGAGCACTTCCTTAAAAACATCAGCGATTGATTTCATATTTGTGATATAATTTTCTGCAAGCGGATCGATTGAGATGACTTTTCCCTGAATTGCCTGCGCTACAGTTTGTGCTGCCGACGTACTGAACTGTTTTTGCACAAAGATCACGCGAATATTTTCCTCTTTTGCATAGGCAATGATTTTGGTGAGCTGCTTTGGAGACGGAGATTTGCCCTCTATTTGTATCGGAATCTGGATCATGCCTAATTCGTCTGCAAGATATCCCCATGAAGGATGAAAAACGAGAAATTCTTTATGTTCAAGCTGTGACAGGTGCTCATCGAAATAGTGCTGAAGAGCAGTGAGATCATCCAGGAAATTTTGCAGATTTTCAGAATAAAAACCGCTATTTTCAGGATCGATAAGTTGAAGGTTTTTACAGATCGTCTGTGCCTGAACTTTCACGAGTTCGGGACTCAGCCAGATATGCGGGTCTTTTTGATGGGAGTGGTCATGATCTTCTTTTTTGCCATCATTATGCTGATGAGCCATTTGTCGCTGAAGTGTAATGAATGAATCCATCGAGCGCAAAGTAATACCTTCTCGTGTATCAACAATTTGCAATTCAGGATTAAGCTGTGCGAGCTTCTTCATCCAGATTTCTTCAAAGGGAACTCCAATGCGAAAATACAACTCTGCTCGAGAAATTTCTTTCATCTGAGAAGGGGTTGGCTCATAGGTGGCAGGGTTGTGTCCGGGAAGCACCATCACGTGGACTTCAGCATTATCACCAGCTATACGTTCAACAAAATATTTCTGCGGAAGCACGCTGACAAAAATATTGAGCTTATCTGATTTTTCAATAGATTTCGTACAGTTCGTAATGAGAAAGAAGAGGATCAGCGCTGGCACATATTTTATCATGATTCAAGACAATCCTTGCATAGACCTTCAATCTGAAGAAAGTGTGTTTCTGCTTTGGACTGAAGTTGTTCTTCAACTGATTTTTTTATCTGCTCAAAATCGCAGTATTCAATGCAGGAAACCTTCTTGCACTTTCGGCAGATAAAATGATGGTGGCTATGCTTAATTGAGCAAAGAAAATAATAAAGCTGGTTGTCCCCCTTCTGTATTGAAGCGGCAATGCCGATCTCTTGAAATTGCTGAAGGATCCTATAAACTGTTGGAAGTCCGACCTTTTGAAATTTTTGTTTAAGCAATACCCATAATTCTTGAGGAGAGGAATAGGTGTTTTTACTATTCATCACTCGAAGGATCTCAACTCTTTTTGGAGTTTTTTTCAAGTTATGATTTGCAAGCTGTGTAAAATAATGCTCGAGAGACATGATGCTCCTTTCTTCTAAACAAAAATCATTTTCATTTAGAATGCTGTCAATAATTTTATCATGCTTGCTTGCATACCCCTAAAATTTTTCTAAACTCGACTTGGGGGAAAACCGAAAAGGGTAATAAATATTAACCGGGTAGTGGTTTCTATTTCAAGAATAGGCAGACTGGACTTCCCGTGACAAGGAGAGTGGAGTTCAGAATGCATTTTTCATATCAGGAAGTTCGGACTTATGCATTCCCAAAGAGGGAACAGTTAAATATGATCCGCCCTGTGTAATTGCTTTGCACCACTTCGTGGATTACACAGGGCAAGCATTTAACGTCCTAAAGCTTTGGGAATGAGAGGAGGTGGGTCGCTCTTCTGTGTCTTTATATCACGATTCATCGGGGAATTCGAGTCTCGAAAGACTGAAGTGTAACGGAGACTGGCGGTTTAAAAAATTCAATAATGGTATCTTCGAAAATCTGTAAAGTCTGTGTGGTTCTGCGTGCCAATAAAAATTAAATTGGTAAAGATGGTAAGAGGTCTTATTCTCATTGACAAAAATGACAATTATTCTCCGGCTCATATTACGAAAAAGATGGCTTATGCGTATGTTGATAATTCGGAAGTTTTTATCTCTGGAATAAATCTAAATATTTAAGAAGCAGGTAAATCAGGATACTAAAAAAGCCGAAATCAATTATGTTTCGGGTACATTTCACTTTTCCATCTAATGTGGAAATATCAAAAAGAAATAATATTGGCTTAAAGAATATATTTCGTCAGATCTTCGTCGGTAATGATCTTTCCAAGTTTTTGTGTGACCAGATCTTTTGTGATCTTGATCTTTTCAGTCTTGTTGTCCGGTAATTCGTAGAGGTAATCTTCCAGAAGTATGGAAAGGACAGTATGCAATCTTCTGGCGCCGATGTCCTCCATTTTTGTGTTTGCAAGCGCAGCAAAATTTGATATCGCTTTGATCGAACCTGGCGTGAAATGAACGTCAACCCCTTCGGTTTTAAGCATTTCAGTATATTGCTTGATTAGCGCATTCTTGGGAAGAGTGAGGATCTTTGCGAAATCCTCTTTAGTAAGACTTTTCAGCTCAACACGAATAGGGAAGCGTCCCTGCAATTCCGGAATAAGGTCTGAGGGCTTTGAAACGTGGAATGCTCCTGATGCAATAAATAGGATATGGGTTGTATCGACCATGCCGTATTTTGTGGGGACATTTGTACCTTCAATTATTGGAAGGAGGTCACGCTGAACACCCTCGCGTGACACATCGGGACCGTGCATAGATTTCTCACCGGCGATCTTGTCGATCTCATCGAGGAAGACAATGCCGTTTTCTTCAACGCGTGTTATGGCGATCTCTTTTACATCGCTCGTATCAACAAGTTTTTTAGACTCATTATAAAAGATATAATCGAGTGCTTCATCAATCTTCATCTTTTTCCGTTTCCCTCCCGAGGAGTGCCCAGGCATAAAACCTGCGAGAATCTCACCCATATTTATATCAAAACTGTCCATGCCCATGCCTGAGAAAACTTCGATACGCGGCTCAGGCATTTCATCAAGTTTCATCTCTACTTCTCTGTTATCAAGCGAGCCGCTCCGGAGCATCTTTCGGAGTTTTGCTCTTGTTCTCCCGTGTTTCTCTTTTTCCTCTTCAAACTTTTTACGCTCCAGCTTTTGATCTTCAAGGGAGAGATTTGTTTTTCTCAGGCGTTTGAGGGAAGGGAGCAGGAGGTCGAGAACCTTTTCTTCTGCCCGTTCTCGTGCTTCTTCTTCAACCTCAAAAGTAAGCTCGTCGCGAACCTGATTGATGGAGAGACTTATTAGTTCACGAACAATGGATTCTACATCACGTCCAACATAGCCCACTTCAGTGAATTTTGAAGCTTCTATCTTGATAAAAGGAGCATTGACGAGATTGGCGAGTCTTCTGGATATCTCCGTTTTGCCCACGCCGGTTGGTCCTATCAAAATGATATTATTTGGAAGTATTTCATCGCGAAGTTCTTCGGACACATTCTGTCTTCTCCATCGGTTTCGGAGTGCGATAGCTACAGCGCGTTTTGCATTATCCTGGCTGATAATATATTTATCAAGTTCTTTTACTATCTGTTTGGGGGTAAGTTCGTGCATGTCCATTTAGATTTCCTCTATGACAGTATTATCATTAGTATAGATACAGATTTCAGCAGCGATCTTTAGCGCTTCTGAGACGATCTCTTTCGGGTTCTTTTTCTTATCTTTGATGAGAACCATAGCAGCAGCTTTTGCATAGGGACCGCCAGAACCGATAGCTGCAATATTGTGGTCTGGCTCGATTAGGTCGCCGGTACCTGATATCACAAGCAGATGGTTGGCATCACCGGCAATGATCATTGCTTCAAGGCGTCGAAGGAATTTATCTGTTCGCCATTCCTTTGCGAGTTCGACGGCGGCTCTCATAAGATTGCCCTTGTATTTTTTAAGTTTCTCTTCAAATTTTTCAAATAAAGTAAACGCATCGGCGGTTGCGCCAGCAAAACCTGCAATGACCTGTCCTTCATATAGTCTGCGTACTTTATGAGCAGTTGCTTTGAAAATAGTATCGCCGAGTGTTACCTGTCCGTCTCCACCAATTGCTACTTTTTTCCCGATCTTAACGCCGATTATTGTTGTTCCTTTAAACTTTATCGCTTCCATTATCTTTTATATCCTATGATTTCTTACTCTTATTTTTCTGTTTTTTTTCTTCTTTTTGAAGATTCCCATTGATATATTTTTGGTAAATTTCATCGATTTCCTGTCCGCTGAGGGTTTCCTTATCCAGTAGTTCGTTGGCAAGTGTATGAAGTAGGGGTTCATTATCAGAGATTATTTTCAAGCATCGCTGGAATTGTTTTTCTATGATAGTTTTAATCTCTGAATCGACGAGTTTTGTAAGGTCTTCGCTATGATTATTCGGTCTGCCGAGTTCTTTGCCGAGAAATATATTTGTATCTTTATCCACGATTGTCATAGGACCGATCTTTTTGCTCATGCCCCATTCGCACACCATTTTTTTTGCCAATTCCGTTGCTTTCTTTATGTCATCTCCCGCTCCGGTCGTAGGTTCACCTCCTGCGATCTCGTCAGCAGCACGTCCACCAAGCAGGTGTGCAATCGTAGATTCGCAGTAGCTTCTTGAGTAGGTGAGTCTATCATCAAGAGGAAGGAAATGGGTTGAACCGAGGGAGCGACCGCGGGGTATGATCGTCGCCTTATGGATAGGATCGCTACCGGGTATGAACTTAGCAGTCATCACATGACCTGTTTCGTGATAAGCAGAATTTCTTTTCTGCTCGTCAGTGAGTACCATACTTCGGCGTTCTCTACCCATGAGCACTTTATCTTTTGCGGTTTCAAAATCATCCATTTGTACAGATTTATGTCCTACACGTGCACCCCAGAGTGCTGCTTCATTCACAAGGTTTTCAAGATCAGCTCCGGAGAAGCCGGGTGTGCTTTTAGCGATCACAGAGAGCTTCACATTCTTTGCAAGAGGAACTTTCTTTACGTGTACCTTTAGAATTCCTTCTCTCCCTTTTACATCGGGTCTATCTACTACGACTTGTCGGTCGAAACGTCCGGGACGAAGAAGGGCTGGGTCAAGAATATCAGGTCTGTTCGTGGCGGCAATTATGATAACGCTTTCATTATCCTCAAAACCGTCCATTTCAACAAGGAGCTGATTGAGTGTCTGTTCGCGTTCATCATGACCTCCGCCAAGTCCTGCCCCCCGGTGGCGACCAACTGCATCGAGCTCATCTATGAAGATGATACAGGGTGAATGCTTCTTTCCCTGCTCAAAGAGATCACGAACGCGAGAAGCTCCAACGCCGACGAACATCTCGACGAAATCGGAGCCACTTATACTAAAGAAAGGCACATTTGCTTCTCCTGCAACAGCTTTTGCAAGTAAAGTTTTTCCTGTTCCGGGAGGTCCAAGCAAAATGACGCCTTTCGGTATCCTGCCACCTAATCTCTGGAATTTCTTTGGATCTTTGAGAAATTGAATGATCTCTTCAAGTTCTTCTTTTGCCTCATCTACTCCGGCGACATCTTTAAAAGTTTTGTTCGAGCGGCTGCCGGCGAACATCTTTGCACGGCTTTTTCCAAAACTGAATGCCTTTCCTGCGCCGCCCTGCATCGAGCGCATGATGAATATCCAGAACCCAATGAATATTATAAAGGGAAGCCAGTAAGTGAGTAGGGTTGTGAATATCGAGGGTTTCTTAGAAATGATCTCAATATCTTTATGGGCTTCTGCAATATTCTTTACCAGATCCGGATCATCAAAAGGGATATTTGTAGTTTTTTTTGTACTGCCGATAAAGTAAGAAATATCTTTTCCGCTGAAAATTATTTTTGAAACTTTTCCAGACTCTAAATCATTCCGGAACTGAGTGTAAGAAGCTTCAGATGAACCTCCACCGCCTGAGAAAAGCTGAAAGAAAGCAACGACTGCCAGAATAACTATGAGCCAGACAAGAAGAGAGCTTCCTTTTGGTGATTTTATGGGTAATTTATTTTTGGGAGGTTGATTATTATCTTTTCCCGGAGGTGTTTTATTTGTCATTTAATTGATATATCTCCTTTTTTAAAATTCCAATATAGGGTAAATTTCTATATTTTTCATCGTAGTCCAAACCATATCCTACAATGAACTCGTTTGGTACATCAAAGGCTCTGTATGACATTTCAATATCCAGCTCATGGGCATCGACTTTGTCCATAAGCACGCATATTCTCAGAGAGAGCGGGTTCTTTCCCTGCAGATAGCGAAGTATGTAATTCAGTGAAAGTCCCGTATCAACGATATCTTCGATTATCAGGACGTGTCTATCACTGATATCAATATTGCAATCTTTTGTGATCTGAACTACTCCTGAACTTTTTGTGGAATTACCGTAACTTGCCACTCCCATGAAATCGATCTCGATAGGGATGTCCAGTGCCCTAATAATATCTGCCAGGAATACGACACCGCCCTTGAGAATGCTTATGAGAATGGGATTTTTATCTTTGTAATCACTTGAAATCTGCTCACCAAGCTCTTTGACTTTTTCCTTAATGTCCTGTTCAGTATAAAGAATTTCTTCTATATCTTTATGCATACGAAACCCTTTTATATATTTAATTTAAAACGTATAGGTATAATATACTCTAAACGATAATTTAGCAAACTTTATTTCATAAGACGCCGTGCTTTGCGGTAGCTCTCTAATTTTTTCATGATTTTGATACGGAGTACGTGAGAAGTTCGCGAGGTGATCTTGACAAACTCATGTATCCGCATACCTGCCACCCAGATAATTCTATTTTGATCCTCTATGATGATCTTTTTCTTACGTTCAAGCCGAGGTATTTTCTCATCAATGAAGAATTCTTTTAGTTTCTTTTGGTTCTGCATACCAAGTGGAATGAAGCTGTCTCCAGGCTGACGATAATGGGCTTTGAGCGGGAAAGTGACTTTATCAAAATCTATATAGCAGGTATTATTCTCATCAAAATTAAAACCGTGAACGGGCAATACTTTTATTTCTGACAGCATTACATAAAAATCACCGAATAGGATATGCCTTGTGTATCGCTTGATCTCACGGGAATAATCAGAAGTAGTATAATCTGGGGGCGACATCTTGAAAATGAGAGTATTGGCGTTTTTTACGACATAGACGTTGTGGGGTAGGTGAATGAATTTACCACCGGGTCTCCTAAGGAGTTCATAAATTTCTGACAGGTGCGCGGAATAGAAATCCGATTCTGAGCCGGTCAAAAAGCCGAAGATCTTTCTGAATACATAGAAATAAAGCACTTCACTTTGTTTGAGTTTGTCCAACAGCACAATATATTCGTCCTCGCTTTTTTGCTGTACGACTTCCTTAAAAATATCTTTGCTGTGGGTTTGCAGGAACATATCTGTCTTCTGGAAAATATGGGAGCTGTCATAGATCTTATTGATCACTGTGGGGTTGAATTGCTCAGTGATCATAGGAAGAATGCGATGACGTATCTTATTCCTGTCATACCCAAGGTCGTCATTTGAAGAATCATAGGAAAAGGATATGTTGTTTTTCTCTGCAAAAGTAGCGATCTCTTCGCGCTTGAAGCTCAGCAGGGGACGAATGACACTACGTCCCTTTGGAAGCATGCCCTTCAAACCGGTGAACCCACTTCCTCGGAAAAGATGGAGCAAAAAGGTCTCTGCCTGATCATTCATATTGTGCCCGACTGCGATTTTATTGAAGTTATATTTTCTTAAAAGATCTCTGAAAATGCCGTAGCGTATTTTTCGTGCAGTGTTTTCAATATTCGATTTATCTGTGATCGTGACATTATGAACGATAAGGGGGATGCCCCACTTGTAGCAAAGATTTTTCACGAACCACTCATTCTCTTTGGATTCGTCTCCACGAAGATTGTAATTAATATGAGCAGCAAGAGTCGTGAGCTGGAACTCAGCCGTGATTTTCTTCAGTAAATACAATAGTACGGTGGAATCAATGCCGCCGGAAATACCAATGAGCAACTTGTCGCCCTGTTCGATCAGGTTCTCATGATGAATGAACTGCTTAAGCCGTGTTACAAGATTTTTACGATTATTCATAAATTATTTCTTTATATATTCTTCTGCAAAGTCTCTTCCTCTGTTTAGCGCATCAAGATTTTTTTGCACGATGTCTTCACCCTTGCGTCCAAAAACTGCCCGAATACTATCTTCCAACATATTAAAAGGAATTCCCAGGAAAGGCGCAGAAGCACCCAATATTACCATATTCATGGAACGGGGAGATCCGATCTCCTTAGCGATGGCATCACCATCAATCGCAATGCTGTTTTTGTGAGCTTTTATTTCTTTAAGAAGGTGTTTCATTTCAGGATAATTTGGTATATTCACAAAAGGAGTAATATTTGTGATGAGCCAGCCGTCCGGTTTGAGATAGGGAAAATAGCGAAGCGATTCCATCGGCTCCAATGAGATGATCATATCTGAGCGACCATGGGGAACGAGGTCGGAGTGAATCTCTTTGTCGGAAATACGAAGATGAGATTCCACTGCACCGCCACGCTGCGACATACCGTGCGCTTCTGCCTGTTTGAGATAGATGTCCACTTTTACAACTGCATAACCAATGATAGTTGCAATGGATAGAATGCCCTGTCCGCCTACGCCTGCAAGTATGATATTTTTTTTCATTATGTCCTACCTCTACTTCTGTTTTCTGAGTTTTGCCGCAATGTGAATACAGGGACGGCGAGGAATAATAACTGAAACGCCATTATAATTTATCTCATTCTTTATGATCTTAACATTTTCTTCGTGATGACCTTTTAGTGGATTGATAACGTGAATATGCTCTTTCTCCACACCGATACCCATACAGATATCTTCTACTCTGCCGGTTACTGCAGAATCTTGCATCCCTGTCATTGCCACGATGCCGTTATCAAGAATGAATGCTACAATATTCGCTTTTGAATTCACCGCATCCAGAAGCGGTGTCATGCCGGAATGTCCAAACGTGGAGTCGCCGATCACTGCGATGGAGGGGAACAATCCTGCATCCGCAGCGCCCACAGCCATTGAAATAGACGCACCCATATCCACGCAACTGTTGATCGCATTGAAGGGAGGAAGGAATCCAAGCGTGTAGCATCCGATATCAGAGAAAACATGCCCGGGTCCGTATTCCTTCATGGCTTCATTGAGGGCATAATAAGTATCTCTGTGCGGACAACCCTTGCATAGTTCTGGCGGACGTCCTTTTACGATTGTTGGCACTTCTTTTATTGGATATGGTTCGAGACCAAGTGCGGTTCGAAGTTTTGCAGGATCGAGCTCGCCACATCGGGGAAGAGTGCCATCCATACGTCCTTTGATCTTCAGACAATTATCAAGATAACCACGCAGCCATTCTTCAATCACCGGCATCCCGTCTTCTACAACAAGAATTTCGTCACATTCATCAATGATCTTCTGAATAAGTTTTCTCGGAAGTGGGTACTGGCAAATTTTCAGAATAGGATATTCGCACTTGGATTCGACATGGTTTTCCTTCACATAATTATAGCCAAGTCCGCAGGTAATAATGCCGAGTGATCTATCCTTTCCATCATGATACTCATTGTATTTTGAGTTTTCTGATTCTTTCTCAAGAAGCTCTTGCTTTTCAATAAGATTTTTGTATTTCACACGTGCAAAAGCAGGCAGAAGCATGAATTGGTTTGGGTTGTCAGGCAGTTTTATCTCATTTTCATTGAGATATTTTGTGCGGACAATGCCTGCACGAGAGTGCGAAAGGCGGGTAACAAGTCTCATAATGACAGGTGTTTTGTATTTTTCAGAAAGAGCGAAGGCATCAAAGGTCATGTTATATGCCTCCTGCTGATTCGAGGGTTCGAAAACAGGAACAAGTGCGAACCTGCCATAATGACGGGAATCCTGTTCGTTTTGAGATGAGTGCATGGATGGGTCGTCAGCAACTGCTACGATGAGTCCTCCGTTTGCACCTGTTATGCCGGAGTTCATAAAAGGGTCAGCAGCAACGTTGAGTCCCACATGCTTCATAGTTACCAAAGCCCGTTTGCCTGTGTATGACATGCCGAGGGCTTCTTCCATTGCTGTTTTTTCGTTTGCAGACCAGGTACGATGAACATTTCGCCGTGCAGCTTCTTTGCTGTGTTGAACATATTCGAAGATTTCGGTAGAGGGTGTGCCTGGATAGCCGTAAGCACCGGAGAGACCTGCATCAAGAGCACCTTGAGCAAGGGCTTCATCACCGAGGAGCAGTAATTTGTCCATTATTCCTTCTCCATAAAGATTTTTTTCAAAGAAAGAAGTGGCTGAGAGTTTATGTCAATGAAATCTTGCTAATCTCAAGATTATGAATAAGAAATAAATTTATGCTTGAGGTATAGAACTGAGTTTTTGATATTTGAATTTGTGATACAAAGTTTTATAATGGCAAATAATGTTAATCTTTATCTTGGAGATTGCAAAACAGAATTATCCAGATTATCTGATAATTTAGTTGATCTAATATTTACATCTTCGCCATATATCAAGTATATGATTTCATCTTAACCATGCATACCTTCAAAGAATTTTAGATTTATAAGAAGGTGACAAATTTGAGACATCATGTTTGAGTTCCGATTTCCGGGACGATTTTTGTGTCGAATAGCTTTCATAAAAACATATTAACCTCGTTACCAAGCCCCTGTTTACCAAGGCGTAATGCAATGAAGACTGGCTTGGTAACGCAGGATGTTGTTAGAGCGTTCCCAAACTGGGGTTTGGGAACGAGGAAAAGGATTTCCTTTTTAAATATTAAGTCATCGTTATTACATTTCCCTTGTGACGATGAGAAACCAAAATTTATTGACACTATAACGAGAAAAAAATTAGAATCCGTTTCTAAAGAAGGATGAAATGGAAATTGATATTAAGAAATTTACTTACGTTCCCGGCTTGATCGGTGGCAGCTTAATAATTCTGGTTTCAGTAATTACTGCGCTTGTATATCAGGGTACTCAGGGGGAGCATTATTCACCGCTCAACCATTTCATTTCCGAACTCGGGCAAAGGGAAGTTTCCGAATTTGCACCGCTTTTCAATATCGGGCTCATGATTGGCGGTTTGCTTTGTGCATTATTCATGATTGGACTGGGCTTATACATCAAGAAATTCTATTCTTATATTGCTGCTGCGGTTGGAGTTGTTGCCGGCATCTTTTGCGGTTTGGTTGGTGTTTTCCCCATGAACAACATGAATATTCATGTTCCGGTAGCGTTGACCTTTTTCCGCAGCGGATTGCTTGTTGTTTTGTTGTTTACACTTATTATCATCTTTGATAAACAGAAAAAGATCTCCAAATGGATGATCATTCCGGGTGGAATTACCGTGCTGGTTTTTGCCGCTTTTTTGACCATACCGAAATTGTTGGGATATGCAACAGGCGCTTCTCTTTCTGTGCCCGATGTCCGGCCTGCATTCTGGTTGAACCCATTCCTCGAATGGCTCGTTTTTCTGACGGTTATTTGCTGGGTGCTTTCGTTGTCTGGGTATTTGATGAAGCGGAAAAATAAAATTACTTGACGACTAAGGAGGGAGATAAATTAAAGAGTTATGGATTGAGGAGAACATTGTTTTTACTATTGAAGCTGAGCGGAAATAGATGTGGAAGTGGTTAAAAGTGAATGTGTTAGCATATCTAAGAAAAAATAATAAGGATATAAGGAAATGAATAATTCCGCAAAATTGTACAAAATTCGTATGCACTCCCATTGGGAGTATCCTCGAACTTTTAGGAAATCTAAAGTTGAAATCCACGAACTTGTTCGGGGATACAAACGTTAGTGGCTATGCAAAAAATGGAGAAATCCAAAATAAATAGAAAGGGAGAAAAAATGAAAAGAATGTTAATCGTTATTACGGTATTAATGCTGATCGTTGGGTGTACTAAAGAACCCATGAACTTTGAAAAACTACAAGAAAGAGATGGATTAATGTATGAAGTAAACTCTACTAAACCATATTCAGGCAAAGCAATTTCGTTATATGAAAATGGACAAAAGAAGGGTGAAGGAACTTTAAAGGATGGAAAAAGGGAAGGTTTGTTTGTATCTTGGTACGAAAATGGGCAGAAGTCACAAGAAGGAACTTTCAAGGATGGAAAAAGGGAAGGTTTGTTTGTATATTGGCACGAAAATGGGCAGAAGTCACAAGAAGAAACTTTCAAGGATGGAAAAAGGGAAGGTTTGTTTGTATATTGGTACGAGAATGGTAAGAAGAAGTCTGAAGGCACTTTCATAGATGGAACCCCTCAACCAGATTGGAAATATTGGTATAAGAGTGGAAATAGGAAGAATTAAGAGACTTGCAATAATTTAATTGATTAGCTTAAAATATATTAAAATTGCATTTATTTTTTTGATTTATTGAAGTAAGAAGATAATGATCAAACCATTATTAGCAGAAGAATATTGAAATTAATTTTTTAAAATATGTAGATAATACTATGTGCTAATATTTCCCTCTATCAAATATCGACGGTGGACAGAATTCCTCGATCCTCTCAATTATCCTATCTGCCTGCTTAAAACTTGAGACATGTCGAAGAGCATGTCTTAAGTTGTACTGCGCCTGCGAATCACTTATCACAAGCTCTTCGACTTGTGACAAAATAATTCATTTTTTGGAGTGCATCGAGCGTCTCGATGCAAAAGAATTCCCCAACCAGAGCCGGCGGAGTCGGCAGCTCCAAATTAAAAAATTGTCACTCTGAGCTTGCGAAGAGTCTATTCTTTAGGAGCACTGTGTCATAATAAAAATAGTGCTGCGTGTTTTCAGTAAATAGATTCTTCTCCGCCAGCCGGCGGATGATGGCGAGTCGTAGAGCATGTCTTAAGTTGTATATATTTACGAATTACTTATAACAAGCTCTTCGACTTGTGACAAGATAATTCTTTTTTTGGAGTGCATCGAGCTCTTATATGTGGGGAAATCTCATATTTAAGCCGACAGAGTCAGCTACTCCAAATTAAAAAATTGTCACTCTGAGCTTGCGAAGAGTCTATTCTTTAGGGGCACTGTGTCATAATAAAAATAGTGCTGCGTGTTTTCAGTAAATAGATTCTTCTCCCGATGAATCGTGATCAGAATGACAAGGTTCTTTTCGTAAAGTCTATGTTAGAAAACTTTGCGAAACCCCACAGCTTTCGCAAAGATAATTTCTACTTTCCTCTATCAAATATCGACGGTGGGCAGAATTCCTCGATCTTCTGAATAATCCTTTCTGCCTGTGCTTCAATCTCTTTTTCGGTACAATTATTTGTATTTATCTCAAGAACCTGCGTCATTTTTCGTGCACGAGGGATCCAATTATCATATGCATCATTAAGCTGCTGAAGGTAACTCTTCGGAATGCTCTTTTCGCTTTCTCTTCCACGCTGCTGAATACGCTCAATAAGCTCGTTCACATCTGCCCAAAGATACACGATCAAGTCCGGATCCTGTAAATAATACGTCATATTTTTGAAAAGATCCTGATAATTCTCAAAATCACGTTCGGTCATAGAGCCATTCTTGTAGAGGGTTCGCGCAAAAATTTCCGCATCTTCATAAATGGTTCTGTCCTGGATGCATGAGATATTGTTCTCAACGATCTTTTTCTGCATCTCGAAACGCTTGGAAAGAAAGTACACCTGCAGATGAAAGCTCCACCTGCTCATATCCGTATAAAAGTCATCGAGATATGGATTTGTGATAACCGGCTCGTAGTACGCTTCCCACTCCAGCTTTTCGCTGATGAGCCGGGTCATAGTGGTTTTGCCCACGCCGATATTTCCTGCAATCGCAATAAAATAATGGTCTTCCATTATTTGTATCCGAATTCCTTCAATACCCGTTCTTTTTTTCGCCAATTTTTACGAATTTTTATCCAAAGATGAAGCCGAACTTTTTTCCGGATGAGGTAACGAATATCACGCTGTGCAGCAAGGCGTATTTCTTTTATCATTTCTCCATTTTTGCCGATGATTATCTTTTTCTGAGAATGAGATTCTACAAAAACGTTTGCCCACACCTCTGCTCTGTCATCCTCTTCTTCAAACATATCCACGGTGACCGCAGTTGAATAGGGAATTTCCTGATGAAGATGAAGAAATATTTTTTCGCGAATGATTTCTTGTGCAAAGAATCTCATATTACGATCTGATATGTTATCAATAGGATAATAAGGCGGGTGGATCGGGAGCAGCAAAAGTATCTTTTCAAACAGTACATTTAACCCTATGTCTTTTGTCGCCGAAATAAAAAAGATATCCTCGAAACCCCAGTCTGTAAGCGTGGCTTTTATTTCCTCAATCGCTTTATCATTCTTGGCAAGATCAATTTTATTAATAACAGCCAGTTTTGGTATTTTCGATTTCAGTATGATACTGCTTACCTGAGTGTCATAATCTGTGGGGAAGGTTTCGATGTCGCATATAAATAGAAGCACTTCAACACCTTTGAGCGCTTCCGAGATCGAGGTTTGCATTTTTTCTTGAAGAAGATAGCGTGGTTTCAGAAAGCCGGGAGTATCAATAAAAACGATTTGATAATCATCGCGGGAGAGAATGCCGAGTAAGTTCTGGCGAGTGGTTTGAGGTTTGGGAGTCGTGATGGAAAGCTTCTCGCCTAGAAAGGCATTCATCAAACTGGATTTGCCCACATTTGGTTTTCCGATTATAGAAACAAACCCTGCTTTGAAATTCATTTGATCAGACATTTTTGCACAACCTATATATCATCATCTCAAGAACGGTCTTGTTAAGCTTGGCATCCACAGATTTGAGTTTTTTGTCAGCTTCCAGCAGTAGTGCAAAGATCAGGTCAAAATTTTCAAGCGAATAATATTCGGAAGAATTCATGAATGACTTCGAGCCCCAGCCGCCAAGCGAGCGTTCAATTTCTGTCTTTGATCTGTTCTGCTGAAACCGTTGAATGAGAATATCCCAAAGCGTGGTATAGAATCGTGTAAGCATAATGACGATAAGCACAGGCGACATATTATTTGCCATAAGGTTTTCCAGCACTTTTATTGATTGCCCCAAATTACGCTGAGTTAATGCATTTTGAAGCTCGTAGATAGTGTTCCCTTTTGAAATGCCAATACATGCCTGCACGTCTTCAGGAGTAATATGGGTTCTGCCACCGGAGTAAAGCGCAACTTTTTCGAGCTCGCTGTGAAGTTCCTGAAAATTCAATCCTATGTAATCAACCATGATACGCGCAGCATCATTATCAATTGTCTTATTCAGGGCAGTGGATTCTTCTCTAAGAAATCGGATCGCTTCGCTTTCATTATAAGGATGATAGAAATAATAAGTTTTTGCGAGCTTTGCAATCTTGGCATAAATTCCGGAACGGATATTTTCCTTATCGGATTCGATCACAAAGATAGTATCCGCGATCGGTTTTTCAAGATACTCAGCTATTTTTTTCTTATAGACAATGTGCATTGACTGGAAATTCCGCAGAACGACCAATTTTTTATCGGAAAGCATTGGTGGAGTTTGCAGTGCTTCCATGACCTCATTAGCTTTTGCTTCCTCTCCAAAGAATATATCGAAATTGAAATCCATCACATTGGGTGGAACGATTGCAGTTTTGAGCTGATGAAACGCTTTATCTTTCAGGAAACTTTCTTCATCTGTGAAGAAGTAATTATTGTGAATGATCCCTTTTTGAAGCTCAGCTTTGAGGTCCCAGTATTTAAGTTTTTTATTCATCAGAATTTTCAGCGAGTAGTTCGAGTTGGTCTTTTGTTTTCATGTTCTGGGGTTCGGCAATATCTGTCGCCATAAGCTCACGTATCTGGTGAAGATTGGGAAGGTCTTCAATATCATTGAGTCCGAAAAATTCGAGGAATTTATCAGTTGTCGTATAGAGCAGCGGACGCCCGAAGGTTTTCATCCTGCCCGCAATTTTGATAAGCTTCACTTCCAGTAGATTTTTTATATGATATTGAGAATTCACTCCTCGGATCGCATCTACTTTTGGGCGTGTAATTGGCTGATGGTAAGCGACAATAGCGAGTACTTCAAGAGCGGAAGAAGTCAAGCTGATGTCTTTTTTCTCTTCGTATAATTTTTCAATAAGATGATAATACTGCCGATCTGTTGCAAACTTGTAGCCGCCTGCGATCTTTCTGATGCAGAAGGTTCTCCCCTGATCGCTGTATTCAAGGTTCAATTGCGCAATCAATTTATCGACATCTTGGCTATCATCGATTTCAAGAAAATGAGCTATCTGTTCAGCCGAGATAGGTTTATCTGAAGCAAAAACAAGCACTTCAATTGATTTTTTTGGATTCTTTGTCATAATTTATATAAAAAATATTGTGATAATTCCAATGATCCAGCAGTAAATGGAGAAGTAAAACAACTCGGCTTGTTTGATCATTTTTATAAGAAAGGAAATAGCGAAATAACCCACAATTGCAGCCACTATACCGCCAAGAATGAAATTCAGCACTACTTCACTTGACGACATTGCACTTTGCATATCTTTTATTTTCAAAATAGTGGCACCGAGAATTGCAGGGATGGAGAGAAGAAAGGAAAAACGTGTCGCCAGATCACGGGTTCTGCCTGTAAAAATGCCGGTCGTAATTGTCGCCCCTGAACGAGAGATGCCGGGAATGATTGCAATACTCTGAGCAAAACCTACCAGCAAAGAAGAGGGAACGCTCATTTTCTTTTTGGTCGTATTCCTAATTTTGTCAGACGCAAAGAGAATACCGCCGGTAATGATGAGCATGAAGCCAACAAGAACCGTGTTTTCGAAAAGTGATTCAAAGATGTCCTTAAATGCGAATCCAATTATCGCAGTAATTACTGAAGCGATGATAAGATAAAAAAGAAGGTGGTGTGCATATTTTATATTTTCGGAAGCATCTTTTCTCCAGTTGAAGATAGACTGGATTATTTCCCATATATCTTTTCTGAAATAGATGATTACGGCGACAAGTGTGCCAAGGTGCACTGCAATCTCAAAAAGAACACCCGGGTCGTTAAACTTCAGAAGTTTTTGAAAAATCACCAAGTGGCCGGAACTGCTTACAGGAAGAAATTCAGTAAGTCCCTGCACAATGCCGAGGATTATTGATTTAAGTGCGGTCATAGAACATATTCTTTCGGAAGTACAATATCTGTGATAGGAACGAGCTCGATATTATTTCCTTCAAGATTTTTCAGTATCTGTTTAAGTTCTTCAATACTGCTTTTTTTTGCATGGGTAATGACAATGATCTTGTTTTTTCGCGATGCGAGATCCAATATATTATTTGTTTTTGCAATAACTCTATCAGGATACTCTCCGGAATCGAGGAAGATATCTCGCTGACAGGTTGAAATTCCCATGTCTTCTGCAAGAGTATAGCCCACAGACTTTGCCGAAGTGCGGCTGTCAAAGAAGAACATGTCATTAGCTTTCAGAATTTCAAGAACCGGTCTCATGACATACTCATGCTGCGTTGCAAGGGAACCCATATGATTGTTCACACCGATGCACAAGGGGAGTTGTTTGATGAACTTTTTCATTCTTTTCTTTATTTCATTTTCCGTCAGATCGACGAAGATCGCATTCTTGCCGGGGTCATTTTTCGGGTAAGTTTCCGGCTCCATAGGCACATGTATAATGGTTTCCCTTCCTTGATTATACGCTTTTTGCATGATCTCTTCACTATAGGCAAGATCGGGAAGAATGGCAAAAGTGATCGATTTGTTCAGAGCCAAAAATTCATCGAGAAGAGGTCCGGAAAAATATCCGAAATCATCAATAATAATTGAGAGTTCTGTAATCTTATCATAGAGACCGCTCATGTCATTTTTCAAAATGAGAATGTAGTATTCTTTTGACGCAGGGTCAAAAATTTCCATTTCGATCTTGCTGCCGTCATCGGATTCCTTCACACTTAGTATCTGGCCGCCATTTTCTTTGACCTTATCAGTAATGAAGATATTGCTGATCGTCAAGCTGAGTTGATTAGAATTTATAGTTATCTCTTTATAAGTTTTATCATCAATTTTGTAGGTTTTGATGAACTTGTCAGGAATCTCAAGGCGTTTGAGTGCATACTCAATAATGTTGCCTACTCCCTGTACTTCCGTAGTTTCTTCAGTGACGGAAAGTGTGTGATCCCGAGGTGGTTTTTTGATCGAAATGACCACCTGCCAGATAAAAAAAACAATAATAATAAAAGCTGCGATGAAAAGTAGACTCTTGAATTTCAAAAGAGTATTTTCGTCTTTCTTTTTTGAAGTTTTCTTCTTATATCGTTTGCGTTGTTTATTTGCCATATAGACTTAAAATGAGTAGTGCTTTTTCTTTGTCAAAATTATTGACAAAGATTTAATTGTACGTGAGTTTTGATTAAAGAATATGAATGGAATTGTTCTTGCATGGTTGATATGATTTTTTATATTGTATTTTTAAAAATAACTCAAGAAATATACATTGTATATCTTGTTCAAAGAAGTTCAAATTTTTACAATATTTATAAAATATGAAGGAGAAAGCATGATTGAAATCCGTATGCATGGTCGTGGTGGCCAGGGAGCGGTGAAAGCTTCTTTTGTACTGGCTGAAGCTGCTTTCCAGGGTGGAAAGTATGTTCAGGCATTTCCTCGATTCGGTGTTGAGCGGCGTGGTGCTCCTGTAGAAGCCTTCACTCGGATTGACGATAAGCCGGTACAGATTCGATCACAAATTTATTACCCGGATGGAATAATTGTACTTGATCCGACGTTGATAGAAGTAGTTGATGTCACCAAGGGTTTGAAGAAAGGCGGGTGGATATTGATCAATTCCGATAAGGATCCTGAGTTTTATGACTTTGGTGATGACTATAAGGTTTATACTGTTGATGCAACTGAAATTGCAGTTCAAAACAGACTTGGCTCACGTACAGCCCCCATTGTGAACACAGCGATTGTCGGCGCCCTTGCAAAAATTACCGGTATTGTTACAATTGATGCAGTTTTTAAAGGAATTGATAGTTCTATTCCCCGATTTCAAGAAGAAAACAAGAGTGCTGCTAAGCAGGCTTATGACTCAATAGCGAGCGGATAGAAAGGATGTGAATATGGTTATTAAGTTTCAAAATAATGACAAGCCGGTTAGGATCACAGGAGCGAAAGATATGCCTCCAATGCCTGCTGCGCTTGGCTCAATGCGTCAGAACAAAACAGGCAGCTGGCGAAATGTCCGCCCTGTCATCGATTATGATAAATGCATAAAATGCTTTATCTGCTGGAAATTTTGTCCCGAACCTGCGATCAAGATCGTGGATGAACTTCCTGTCATCGATTATGATTATTGCAAAGGATGTCTTATGTGTGCAGAAGAATGCCCAAAAGATGCAATTGGTTTCGAAAAGGAGGGTAAATGAAAAAGACAATGATGGGAAACTATGCAGCTTCCTGGGGTGCACAGCTTGCTCGAGTGCAAGTAATTGCCGCATATCCGATCACACCCCAGACGCTCATTGTTGAAAAATTGTCAGATATCGTGGCTGATGGTGAGCTTGATGCGAAATTCATCAAGGTGGAATCAGAACATTCTGCGATGGCAGCTTGTATTGGTGCTTCTGCTACCGGTGCACGAGCGTATACTGCAACCAGTGCTCAGGGCTTGGCTCTTATGCATGAAATGCTTCACTGGGCAGCGCTCGCACGACTGCCGATAGTAATGACCAATGTGAACAGAGCAATGGCTCCGGGTTGGTCGATCTGGGCAGACCAGAATGACAGTCTTTCACAAAGAGATACCGGATGGATGCAGATCTATGCTTCGAGCGCACAGGAAATACTTGATTCAACACTAATTGGATATAAAGTAAGTGAAAAAGTATTACTGCCGACCCTCATCTCCTTTGATGCTTTTTTCCTTTCCCACACTATGGAAGTTGTTGATATGCCGGAAATTGAATTAATTGATAAATACCTTCCACCTTATAAACCTGAATACAAAATGGATGTGAATGATCCCCGTTCTTTTGGCGCTCTCACAGACGAGCAGTATTACTATGAATTCCGCTATAAGATGCAGAAAGCTATGGACGAAGCAGTTGATGTCATCAAAGAAGACGGCAAAGAATATGAAAAAATTACCGGCAGAGCTTATAGTCTGATCCATCCATACAGATGTGAAGATGCAGATATGATACTTGTTACTTCAGGAACTATCGCAGAGACTACAAATGTTGCTGTTGATGAACTTCGTGCAGAAGGCAAGAAGGTTGGTAATCTACGAATCCGCGTGATCCGTCCTTATCCAAAGAAAGAAATTCTGGAAGTGGTCAAGGGTGTGAAAAAACTTGCTGTAATCGACCGAAACATCTCTCCAGGTTATTCCGGTATTTTTTCCCAGGAATTGAAATCTGCTTTATATAATGAAGTAGATATTCCGGTGCGTTCTTATATTGCAGGACTTGGCGGGCGCGATGTAAAAATAGAGGATATTAAAGATATGGCAAATGATACACTCAAGAATGATGCTCCAAATGATCTAATATGGAAAGGAGTCAAAATATGAGATTAACAATTCCTGAACACGAAATAATGACTCCCGGTCACCTTGCCTGCCAGGGGTGCGGCGGTTCACTTGGGATGCGCTATGCACTAAAAGTGTTTGGCAAAAATACAATGCTTTCCATTCCCGCCTGCTGCTGGGCAGTGATAGATGGTCCATTTCCTTATACGTCTGTGAACGTACCTCTCTTTCATACTGCCTTTGAAACTGCTGCAATTATGGCATCAGGAATAAAGGCAGGTCTTATGGTGCAGGGAAAAGATACAACAAATGTAATTGCCTGGGCTGGAGATGGTGGCACTTTTGATATCGGTTTGCAGGCAATTTCAGGTGCAGCAGAAAGAAATGATGACATTACCTATATTGTGTATGATAATGAAGCATATATGAACACAGGTATTCAGCGCAGTTCTGCGACTCCTCACGGTGCATGGACAACTACTACTCCTGTAAAGCACTACAAGAAAGGACCGAAGAAGAACATGGTCGAGATCATGGCTGCTCATCGCATTCCTTACACTGCAACTGCATCAGTGGGATACCCGGAAGATTTCTGTAAGAAACTTGAGAAAGCAAAGAACACGAAAGGATTCAAATTTCTCCATTTGCTTGCACCTTGTCCCACAGGATGGAAATATGACCCGAGATATACTATCAAATTAGCAAAGCTCGCGGTTCAAACTAATTACTTCCCGCTTTATGAAATTATTGATGGAATTCACTACAAGCAAACTATGAAAGTGAAAGAACGAAAACCCATCAAAGAGTACTTAAAGTATCAGGGGAGGTTCAAACATTTGCATGAAGATGAAGTGCAGTTTTTTCAGGATTTCATAGATGAAAACTACGGAATCCTCAGGACGAAATTAGAATAATTGTGATAATAAATTCAAATCCCCTCTTTGCAGAAAGCTGTCCATTACACACAAATATTAATTAGCCTCGTAGAGGTGTAATATTTGTAGCCGATTGCTTTAGCGACAGTAATGTAGAAAAGATATTATAAAGCTCCATAGGAGCGATATATTTCGCCCTTATAGGGCTATCAATTAGGCTTCTTTTTACCTTTGCAGAAAGAGGTAATTGATTTTTTTAATAAAAAAAATTAATTAAAACTTGACACGTTTTTTTTATAGGATTCATATTAGTGTCCTCATAATTCCCTCCTTTACTCTTAGTAGAGTCGAGCCGCCTCCCCGGCGGCTCGTTTTTTTATATATCACAATCAATAACTTCTCTTTCAGAAATCATTGTTTTAATCTTTAGAGTATTACCTCCGTACAAAAAAATTACTGCCCCATCTTGATCTGTACGGAATAATTCATTTATAGAACTATCTAACCTCGCAACGATTTCTTCATCGGGATGATCATATCTATTTTTTGTTCCAACAGAAATTACAGCATATTCTGGTGAAACATATTCCAAAAAATCAAGAGTTGAAGAACTATTGCTTCCATGATGTCCAACTTTTAAAAGATCCGAATCAAGTTTATCTCCCCAATTTTCAACAAGAATTGCTTCAACTTCCTTCTCTGCATCTCCGGTGAAAAGTACAGAAAGGTCACCGTATTCAATTTTTATCACGATTGAATAATTATTCACGTTGGTCTCGTTCTTATATTCATAAGTAGGATGAAGAATTTTGAGGTTGATTTGCTCAAACTCCTCAAAGACAAGTGAGGTATCTGCATAGATAATTTCTATATCATTATCATCAATAAATGTTAGAACATTATCATAAAGCTGGGATTTATAATCACATCTGGGAAGCAGTACTTTATCTATTTTGAGATTGTTCATTACAGCTTGAGCACCCCCGATATGATCCGCATGAGGATGGGTAAGGATAAGAAGGTCTATCTCCTTAATTCCACGTGCTTTAAAGTATGGAACAACAACCAGTTCTCCATAATCCCTTCGCATAGTTTTATCGCCAGTATCGATGAGTATTGTTTTACGATCGGGTGTGCGGATAACTATCGCATCACCCTGTCCTACATCGAGGACTGTGATCTCAAGATTTCTTTCCAGTAATAATCCGGGAACTATTAGAATTGATGCGGTCAAAATTGAAAAGGAAAGAAATTTATATAGTTTTATCTTTGTATTGTCTGTATTTTTCCAAAGTAAGATCAAAAAAAGCAATACTGCATATAGAGCAATGATCTGAAATTCACTCATATAAAGAAAATCGAAAAGAAGAATTCTGTGTATTGCAACAAGGCGAGAAATCGCAAAAACGACAAAAAGTAACAACTTATTTGCCGCAGCATAAATGGCACATATTGCAGAAATTGGAAACAAAATTGAAAAAATGGAGAGGGGAAGCACCAGTGAAATAAGGGGAATCGCTATCACATTTGCAATTATTCCGCCAAGCGCAAGTGTATGGAAATAGTGAATAGTAAGCGGCGCAAGAACTATCTGAACCATCAAACTCAATAGTACAAGATTCAACAGCCAGAAGATTTTTGGATGATTTTTTCGAAGCGGATTTAATTTTTGAGAGAGATACTGAAAGATAACAAGAATGGCAAAGACCGATATAAATGAAAGCTGAAACCCAATGCTGAATAGCTGTAAGGGATTGATAACCAAAATGATAAAAGCGGCTGCAAAAAGAATATTTATGGTACCGATCCTTCTCTGCAATATTTTTGCCAATAGCACTAAGCTGATCATAATCACTGCTCGCTGAACAGAAGGAACAGCATGAGCAAGCAGCATATAATACATTAGTAAAATTATTGTAAGAATTCGAGCTGCAGTTCGATTTCTTAATACTATCTGGAAGATCGTCAGAAAGATGAGAGCGATCACTCCAGTATGCAACCCGCTGACAGCAAGTATGTGTGACAATCCCGATGAAGCAAAATCCTGTCTTAATTGCAATGGCAGAGAACTCTTTTCACCAAGAAGGATCGCTTTCAGGAAGCCGGAATATTTTGGTGAATAAAATCTATCGATTCGAGCTCTAATCCAATTTCTGGGCACAACAATGAGATAATAATAAGGGTTTTTTGATTCACTTGTAATGGTATAATCAGATTTATAAAGGTACGAAAGCCCGTGAATATTATTGTTCTCAAGGTATTCCCGATAATTAAAACTGTATGGATTGTTGCTCTTTAACGGTCGAAAGATCGTTCCATTATAACAGATATGATCTCCATAAGAAGGAACAGCGTTACTATATTTGTCCTTTATTGTAAGACGAATATTACCCAGCACAGGAACGCCTTCGAGCTTAGTAAGCTTAACTATACAAGTGATCTTATCAGATGAAACTTCGGGTTCTTCAATTATTTGTCCCTCAATCTGAACCTTCTCAATGCCCAGATGATCTATGAAATGTGCAATATGATGTTCCGGCTGAAGCTGACTGATTTGAAATCTGAATATCCCGAAAAGAATAAGCAAGCCAATTATCGGAAATAGAGGTCGCTTTTTATGAATTAGAAGAAATGTCGCAGCAAAAATGAGTGCAATTGCAATATGAAGAATTGGAACGGAGAAAAATGAACCCAGAAGTAATCCTGCAATAAAACATGTAGTAATGGGAATAAATGGATGATTGAAGATCTTCCTCATAATGCGCCAAGCATGATCCTTTTAGTAGCTGGAATAAATTTTTTCTTTTATTTCTTTGTCTTTTCCAATAATTGTTTCAAGATCGGGTTCGTGAATATTCGGTATAGAAAGTTCTTTTTCAACGATCTTTGGAATTTCTATGAAAGATATTTTTTCCTGCAGGAAGAGAGTTACTGCAGCTTCATTAGCAGCGTTGAAAATCGTGGGCATTATGCCGCCATTCTTTCCAACTTCAAAAGCCATGCGCAGCAGAGGGAACTTCTCAAAATTAGGTTTATAAAAGGTGAGCTCGTGGATTTTCGCCAAATCTATGTATTGAGCTGTTGCATCAAGCCGGTCTGGATAACTAAGAGCGTACTGGATTGGGATCTTCATATCAGGAAAACTAAGCTGTGAAATGATAGAACCATCTATATACTCAACCATCGAATGGATAACGGATTGCGGATGGATGAGCACGTCGATTTCATCAAAAGATATATCAAACAGATAGTGTGCCTCAATAACTTCCAGTCCTTTGTTTGCCATAGTTGCAGAATCGATGGTGATCTTATCTCCCATCGCCCAGGTAGGATGCTGAAGCGCATCTTTAAGCGTTATGTTCTTAAATGCTTCAATCTTTAGACTTGAAAAGGGTCCACCCGAAGCTGTAAGCAATATTCTTCGCACTTGAGATTTGTCCTGCGCTCCTTCAAGACACTGCATGATAGCGCTGTGTTCGCTGTCAACAGGAATAATTTTACACTGATTTTCTCTGGCAAGGTCAGTAATAATATCACCAGCCATGACGAGTGACTCTTTATTTGCAAGTGCGATATTGTGAGCTGTTTTCAGTCCGGCTACAGTGTATTTCAGCCCAGCAGAGCCGACCACTGCATTGAGCATAATATCATAATCGATTTCTTTCAAAAGGGTTAGGAGGGTGTCTTCTCCATGATGAATATTGTGTGCCTGCCCTGTTCTGTCAGCGCCATTTTCACCCGTGATCACAAAATGGTTTATTGGAACTTCGTTCGCACAATTAAGAAGCTCATCAATCCTGTTATGAGCAGATGCGAGTACGATCTTAAATTCGTCAGGATGTCTTTTAACGACCCCGATGGTTGACTGCCCGATCGAGCCGGTTGCGCCGAGTAATGCGATTTTTTTCATAATTTATCCTATCAAAATAAAATAGAAATACAAAAACGGTGCACTTATCAATAAACTATCGAACCTATCGAGTATGCCGCCATGACCTGGAATGAGATTGGATGAATCCTTCACTCCGAAGTCACGTTTCAGGTTGGATTCGACCAAGTCGCCCAACTGCCCGAGAAATCCTACAATAATACCATATGCCACTATGTCTTTCCATGAATTGAGCACAAAATATCCAAATATGAGATGTGCCAGTTGATTAAGCAGATAGGCGCCGACAAAGGCAGTGATAAAACCTGCAACGAACCCCTCGATGGATTTATTCTTGCTGGAACGAAAGATATTTCTATGCTTACCGAATCTGACGCCAAGAAAATATGCTGCAGAATCCGTCAGCCAGATGCATCCGTAAAGTATGATGAGGAGAAATTTTCCATGCTCGAGGGTCCGCACAAGATAGAGAAAAGACAGCAGCAGGGGAATATAGATCAGTGAAAACATACTGTAGGAAATTTTTTCAACTGAGTGCTTTTCTCTGTTTGCAAACACATCCCAGGCAAGGAACAAGAATATGAACAGAAAAAATAAAGGCACAATGTATGTGAATTCGAAGAAAAAGATCGACCATGTGACCAGCAGTCCGCAAATAATGAGGACTGGGAGAAGGAGTTTCACCTCTTTGTGATGGCGGGTGAGGAGGTAGAACTCCCGAATACCAAGTATGGTGACAAGAGAAAGAAGGATTTGAAGTGCATATCCTCCAAACCAGGCACAGACCAGCATAATAGGTCCGTAGATCATCGAACTTAACGTGCGGACAACCACCTTTTTCATAAGCTGTTACACTCCTCCAAATCGGCGCGAACGTCTCTGGAAATCAATAATTGCCTGTAGAAATTCTTCCGGAGAGAAGTCAGGCCAGAGCGTTTTTGTAAAGTACATTTCAGAATAAGCGATCTGCCAGATTAGGTAATTGCTGATCCTCATCTCTCCGCCTGTGCGGATAAGCAGATCGGGGTCGGGAGCATTTTTTGTATATAAATAGCGCGAAAAATCTTCCAAAGTTATTGATTTTACATTCTCTTTGAGCAGTGTATTTATACCTTCGACAATTTCCAGTCTGCCACCATAATTGACTGCTACGAGAAGATGAAGCCCGGTATTATTTCTGGTCATTTCATAGGAGTTGTCCATTTTCTTGGCAAGTGAGCCAGAGATACCTTCTCGGGAGCCGATGAATTTGATGACAACATTGTTTTCATGTAGTTCTCTTATCTCTTTCATAAGCGTATTCTCAATAAGAGTAAGCACCGCTCTTGGCTCGTTATTCGGGCGTTTCCAATTTTCTGTGGAGAAGGCGTATATCGTAAGATAGTTTAGCCCGATATCACCGCAAACTTGTACAATCCTTTTTAAAGCTTTTGTGCCCTCGAAATGCCCCTTTATGCGAGGCAGTTTTTTTGATTTTGCCCATCTGCCATTACCATCCATAATAATTGCTATGTGCTGTGGCAGGGGATTTCTTTTAAGGGCAAGAATAAGTTCGGATTTTGATTTCATAACAAAGATTATTGTTGATAATGGGCAATATCTCTGTCAATAAATGCGTTTGTGAATATAAATGATTCAAGTTATGTATGTGATATTGATGAAAGTTAAATATGCACTAATTAGTAAATCCACCTTAAATCTGAAATCTTCAATCGGTGTTCGATATTCTTACATCAAATACCTAACTCGGATAAACCCCGTAGGAAAACCCTTTTTCTGTTCTGTATCCTCGGATATAAGTAGTATCCAACGGGGTAAACCGAAACCAAAGAATTAGCAACGAAACTGTCTTCGTTACACTTCAGTCTTCGCTACGCTACGCCCCGACAAAACGCCACGGCAGGCAAAACGAACAAAATCCAACAAAAAATAAAAAAAGTTCGTTGTTGTTAGTGTTTGCCTGCTCCGTTGAATCTTTTTTTCTATTCAACTGGAGTTAGTTGCTAAAAATCTTTTGCCAAAAAATGCAAGAATTATAGAATTAAGTGACTAAAATCTAATATCGAATAATGATTAACGAATGATGATTTTAGAAGATGGCTGGTAGGAACAGTTCACAAATCCCAAGTTTGCAATTCGTGCCCTGCATTCAAATTACTAATAAATGAAAAAAGGGACACCCGCGTGATGTCCCTTAATAATTATAGGGAGAATGCTTACTTGCCCAACTTTTGATGCTTTGCGGGAGGACCTTGAGGTTTCATTTTATGTAATGCTTTGAGCTTATCTTTCTGATCTTCTGTAAGAACAGAATCGATCTTTTCTTTAACAGTGATACGTTCCTTAGCAAGAGTTGCTTTTTTCAGGAAAATCTGATCAACGATCTTGCGAGCTTCTTTATAATTGCCATCGTCCATTGCATTTTTCTGATCGATCTGCAGTTTATTAATATCTGCCTTCACATCGATTGCTACTTTGCGGGCAACATCCTGATAATCGTCGATCATTTCAATTTGATCGTCTGTTAGTCCAAGCTCTTCTGCCATCCAGAAAGGAAATCCCATTTGTTGACCCTTTCCCTGGGGTCCCTGTCTCATAAAATGTCCTTCATGAGATTGTTTTTGAGACATCATAGGCATATGACCTTTTGGGTTATGGAAATTTCCATCTTGAGCCAGCAACGGAGTTGCAAGCAGGGCTAAAAGTGCTGTGAGTATAAGATATTTTTTCATTTGTACCTCCATGATTTTATTTTTTCACATATTTGTCTCATAAGATTGGAAAGAATGGAAAAGGTTTAAAAAAGATTATCAGATGAATGAAATAAAAAATATGAACAGAAAAATTTGACAAAGAATGAAATGAATTTTTTAAAAGGATTACGGAGTTTAATTGAAAACAGAATTCAGCATTCGGTTAATTAACAAACCAACTTGTTTGGAGAAGAATAAGTTTATATAAAAAACCTCTCTATCCTGATCCTGGGATAGTGAGGTATATTGAATGCGAACATTGAATAAGAAAGGCAATACGCAGAAGTGTCGATAGAAGCTGGAGTTGAGGGAGTAGCGTATTTAAATTTATAGAATATTACAGCTTGAAGAGGATAAAATGAAGAAATTAATTGCATTGGTATTTACAATACTTTTTATCAGTAATTTATATTCTGATGAAAGATGGCAGGAACAAAATATCTTCAACTCAAATTATCTCAAAACTGTAATTACATCTAAAGACAATAACCAAATAAATATGAAAGGTTATTATTATAATAAACCAACAAAAAATGATAGTATTACATTAACAGAACCGATTAAGAGACCCAAAGATTGTTTCTTTTTTGCTCTTGATACGATTGTAATGCCTGGAATTCAAATTGGCTATGGATTTATCAAACGGGATTCTACCTCAACCATGGAAAAGATTTTTATTGCTCATGCAAATTTTGGAGGAATATGGCCGGTATTTACTGCCGGCATACATTCAAAAATTAATACTTTCAAGTCATCTGAAAGAAAAGGATTTTATACCTGCTACAATATTGGTTTAGACTATGTTCTTATTGCAGGAGTTGGACCTGGTGGAGGCGACGTACATTCGAAAGAATTTTTATTTCCATACGTTTCTTTTGGTCTTGGTTATAGTTTTCAAATTGGTAGAAGTTCATTTTTCAGAATATCGGGTGATCTTGGTCTAAAAGCGATCCTTGCAAGTGTAACACTATCATTTGTTTTTTAAAAGGAGATAAAAAATGAAAAAGATAGTCATAATAATCATAGTATTATTGATTTGTGCAAATTTACAGGCACAAAAATATTGTTCAAATATTCATAAATACTTATTTCAAGAAGGTGTTAACTTTCTTGAACACTATAAAGTATATGAAGAATATCAAGAATATAATGCTGGGGTGGAAAACCCGAGATATAATAAAATGAAGGAAGGTTCATGGAAAGAAGATGAGAGTGATTGGGTATATGGATATGC
>JAUWPE010000026.1 GCA_030611765.1 Candidatus Cloacimonadota bacterium
AAGTCAACATAAACAGTTGTCATGCCTTCCTTATTAAGTTCTTTCATTGCCTTTGCTACCAAAGAAGATTTTCCGTAGCGCCTGGGAGCATAAAGCATTAAGTTGTTTCCTCCCTTTAGTGTTTGCTTTATGCGCAACAACTCTTCCTTGCGGTCATAAAAGAAATCTCCTGATACAATATTACCATATTGAAATGGATTCATTTTTTACTTTTGCCTTTTTGCTTTATACTTTTTACTTTTCTTGACCCGCCTGCCCTATGAAATCTTTCTTTTTATTTCTTGAGGGTGAAATTCAGCTTGCTGAATATTTCACTGGGTTGCTTTTTGCTTTTTTTCTTTTTGCTTTATACTTTATTCTTTCTTATCACGCCGTAGCGATAATCTTCTCGCTTTTCTTTGCGTAGGCGGATGCCTTTCGTCTTTAATCTTTCGCTCCCTATAGCTCAATCACAAAGTTGACTTATCTTATATTTTATAAATATTGTCATGGTGGTCAAAATCAAGTAGTGTTACTATCTTTTCATCTTCGTTGACTTCATATATCAAAACAAAAGATCCGCCGATGTGCACCCTTCGTTTGTTTTGTAAAGGCTTCCTTAATGGCTTGAAACGGTAAGGATTATCAAGTATCTCTTGTACTTTTCTATCAATTAGCACCAGCATTTCTCTATTTTTTTTCTTGAGCTCATTAAATTTCCTATCAAGGTTTTTCTTAATTGCAAGTTTATACACTATTTCAATCCATATCTTTTGCTGAAGTCTTTGACCATAACTGCTTCTTCAAGGTCGATATCTCTCATTCGTAAGATAAACTCATCACGCAACTCAGGTTCTTCCATAAGACTTTTCTTTATTAGAGTCACATCACGCTGTAAATCAACTACGATTTTATGTATCTTTTCAATGGTAATGTCTTGTCTAACAGGCATCTTTTTGTCCTCCTTTTCGTTAAACTGAACATAAGTATAATATATAATTGTCGATGTAAAATTATTTAATCGGGCAAGTAGAAGTACCTGCTTTAAGAAGTTGTTTCGACATTACGTATTCGTGCTTTTCTTCTGTTAGATATTTGTATAATCTGATTATTTCCAGAGCAAGAAGAAAAGTTTTGTAAAGTAGTGGATTATTATTTATTCGATCATCTAATTCCATATTTTTTTATTTCTTTATTTTTCTTTCTGATTTTTGCTTTTTTTACTTTATACTTTTTACTTTATACTTTTTACTAATCGAATTTGCATTTCTTATTTCATCAACAAAATATTCAAAATAATGCAGTTTTTTATTAACAATAGTAAAGAGAATATTAATATCAACATACTCATAACGATGAACAATAAAATTACGAAATCTTATCATATCAATATATTTTTCAGATTCTTTTATTACGCCTAAATCTTCCAATTTTGCAATTGCTTCAGATGAACTCATGGTGGGTTTGCAATTTTCTAAAGCCAAGATTCTTTCAGCTATATCCAGCATAATTTCAATTGCTACTTGCAATGCTCGCTCAACAGCATTTCTAATTAGAGTACTCTTTTTAATTTCATTTAAAGAAGTAATATCCCACGATCTAATTTCTTCGATTTTATTTTCAAGTAATCGAAGTTTATTTTCAATTACACCGTTATATTTCATTAATAACCTCTATACTTCAGCTGAAGTTTTCTACGATACATTTCATCTTCGTATTCACGAGCTGTCAGAGAAAAAAATTCTGCAAACTTATCTTTAAAGTTATTTCTTACAAATAGCAATGTTCCTTTTAAAGCTTCGAACCGTAAGATCAGAGAAGCAGTATTTAAATTACAAATATCCAAGGTTAGGTTAGGATAGATTTTTTCGAAACTTTTAAAAATTTTTAATATTAAATTATCAGATATTTCAATATTTTTTGAAAAATAAAATGCAATATCAATATCTGAATTTTTTTCTACATTCCCCTCTTTTGTAGATCCAAAAATATATGCAAATTCAGCTTCTGGAATATTACTGAAAAGTTCTTTGCTAATTCTATCTATGTCAATTTTCATTTCTTTTTAATCTTTTATCTTTATGCCCCAGTTAAATACAAAAAGATGAGATTTAACGGCGGCTAAATCAAGCAAAGCAGGCATATTAATAATATTTTCAAAATTATTTTTTGCATTTATTGTGTATGGAAAATGGAAAAAGGTAAGTTTTGACTTATTGATGATTAAATGTATTTGATCGTATGCTTCAAAAATTGTTTCTTCAACAGAAAAATGGTTCTCTTCAATAATAGTTTTTATTTGGTTTCGATTAATATTTTTTTTGGTGAACAGATCAAAATCTATAGAACGTCGATGTCCAATATTCAATGCGATTGCAGTTCCACCGGCAAGATAATAATCCTTTGATTCTTCTTTAATCCACCAGAAAAGATAGCTGTTTTCTCTTATGAATTGTTTAATTTCCGGATTATTCATAAACTTTAAATTTATTAGATTTCCGATACACAATCCGCCAGCTAGCGAATCAGAGTGACAACTAATTTTCTGTGAAATTCACATTTCACGTTTCATGACTCACGTTTCACGATTCTAACAATCGAATGAATAAATTCATTGCATATATCCATATTAGTTTGAGCTATTTCAATAACACGTATATTATCAACTTTCCAATACAAATGCACCAAAAGATTTCTGAATTTTGCCATCTCAGACATTTTATCAGCTAATCCTTCATCAATAAAATTATTTTCTTGCAACAATTGAAAACAATGGGAATAACTTTCCGGAGCGACATTAAGAGATTTCGCTGTAATATGGGCACACATATCGATACAAGCTTCTATCAGAATGATAAGTTGATATTTTATATTTCCTAATTTCTCATCATCTTTAAGTAATGCATCAAGAGATACATCCTCATATCGGGCGAGTTGACCTAATGCGTTTCTTGCTTCGCCAATCAAAGTTATAATTTTTTCTTTATTAATAGTCATTTCTACTTTTTTACATTACTTCCTGTAAATACAAGTTTCTCTGGAATTTAAAATCAAAATACCTTGTCCACGCTTGTGTGATGAAGTCAACTCGAAAGTTATCATCTCGATTTACAATTGCTTTGCCTTTGGATATATAATAAATGAGATGATCGGGTGCATTATTCATAATAATTATATCAACTGATTTTTTTATTACCTTCTCAATTTGTAATGCTAATTTTATAGCATAAGAAAAATCGGAGTCTGCGAATGTTTTAAATACTTCGGTTTTTATAAAAATTCCAATATCAATATCATTATATAATTCTTCTTCAATAAAAGAGCCAAAAAGGTATGCAAAATCTATTTCAGTTCTTTCTTTGAGAATTCTTTGTATTGAATTATTTATTTCTTTTTTATCCATTTTTTAATAATTCGTCGATTGATTTTCTTTGGATTCTATTCCGCCGGCTGGCAGATCAGAATGACAACTAACTTTTTGCGATATTCTTTCTTTTCAAGAACTTGATATCTTCTCTATCCTTTTCTCTATTGAGGGCTTCTTTGTTTATGATCAAATGCTCAATATCTATGAAATAAACTTCTATAACTTCTCTTTTAGTGATTATTTTAACAGTTTCTCGTTTTTGCCACGCTTCTGCAAAATTCACTGCTTCGATCTTGCTTATCAAATCAATACGATTGGGAATTACACCGAATTGGAAGATGACATTCTTTTCCATCAAATCTTTTTTATTCTTAATGCCGGGTATATCATTGCTCCAGAATTCGAGGAGTGCATTATATAATTTTTCCACATTCTTTTCAGTTTGGTTATAAAAAAGATCAATATTACCTGTGAGTCTAACATGGGTATAATAAATTACTGCCTGTCCACTAACGATTAAATATTCTACCTGATGTTTGTATAAAAATGTCATCAGTTCAAGAGCATCATCAGAATAATTAGTTTTTTTTATTTCTTTCATGATATTCTCGAACATCGATAGTTGTTTTACTATAAACTCGATCTTTTAATTCTTTAGCAGCTTCCATTCTTTGCTGTGGTGTCATATTAATTTGCTGTTGAATATCCCATTTTTCTGCATCTTTAAAGCTGTGAGTTTTATGTACAATTCGTTTCATTTATTATATTCTTTCAAAATATTAGATTCCTTATTCCCGAGTACTGGGAAGGATGACAATTCTCTTTTTTTTTGTCATCAGTTAGCTGGCGTAGTGAAACGAAGACGGACCTGTCACGGCGTCCTGTCTGGGCGTAGCGTAGCGAAGACTGAAGTGAAACGAAGACGGACCTGTCACGGCGTAGTGAAACGAAGACGGATCACCTTGTTGTTTGAACCAACGAATTATCTGTTCCCATCAAAACATCTTTTGCAATAATTTGAAAATCTCTCTCGATTTTATTTTCATCGGCGGGATGTGCCCACTTAATTAATTTCAATAAATTTGGATCGATGGTGTTAAATAATCTGGAAATATCGATAGGATTTGTCCAGGCATCTTTCTTGATTGCCTGATCAATGATATTTTTCCAGGAAAAGGAAAATACACGAGCTATAAAGACAACATCAACAAAGTCTTTAATCTCGAGCCGAGGTAATGCAGATATTTTGTTGGATAAAATATTCTGGATATTATCTATCTTTCCCAGTTTTTCATCTTGTTCGAATCCATCGTAGTGATATTCAACATCATTTATAAAATCGAGTTTCAACTCTATTTCACTTTCTTTCGTGGTAACGACTCTGACGAAATCATCGGCTCTTGTGAGAACGTTAAAGTTAATGCCTGTCAAAGATAATTTTGCTTCGATTTTGTTGATATAATCTCTAAATTTTGGGTCGGCATTCACAAAGAAATCAAGATCATCCGAATAACGATGCTCCATATATTTTCTACTTAGAACAGTTCCACCGGTCAGATAGAATTGTGTGTCACAAGATTGGATTACCTGAATGATTTTATTTTGAAAAGGATACAACTTTTCTGTGTAATACTTCATTATTGATTTATCACTTTATTTTCGAATAACATATTTCTGGCATATCTGAAGCGATCTTTTAAAGATTTCGATTTAATTCTCAGGATCACCTCATCGGACAAAGCTGAATGCAACTGCTTTTCACTTAATTGCTCTAATATCTTATACCAGACAACCGATGACAATATCCTTGCATATAATGAAGCTGTTAATGGATTATTTACTTCATTCTGATCCAAAAGAATCTGAATTTCAGACTGCGATAAATTCATATCCCAAAATATATTTTTCATAACTTTTCAATTATTTTTCATTGTCATCAGTTAGCTGGCTGATCTCCACTCTTTGTCATCCTCGATGAAGGAGTTTTAACTCCGTACGAAGTATCCCCCAAAACGAGTGATTAATTTTCTTGAGAGATTCAAATATTCACATTTCACGATTTATAATTTTCTATATCGTCAATGATTTCATCTAACAACGTACTTAATCTTGAAATCTCATTCTTGCATACATCAAACACAATTTCGGGATTGAGGTCGAAATAATGATGGGATATGATATCCCTCATAGCTTTTACCCTGTTAAATAAGATTTGAGTCTATTTCTTATAAACATTTTTCCATGAAACGTCTTCAAATATTTTTCTCTATGAGTAGCATCTTTTTGAGATAGGCAAGCTTCATAATATATTAATTTTAAAGGTTTTCTATCCTTTGTAGATTCAACATAACCTTTGCAATGCTCTTCAAATCTTCGTTTCAAATCAGTTGTAAAACCTGTATAGAATTTATTATCCTTCTTACTCAACAAAACATAAGTATAGTAAAATTTATTCACTTTGATACGATTTAACAGGGTGAACTTTCTTCCATTCAAACTCGGGATATTTTATCAATATCTCATAATCAGTAATCTTATCCAAGTTTTTTATACTTTCACCAATTGCTATAAGCTGCATCGAAACAGCATCCAGCTTTTCTAAGCCAGCATCATTCTTAATGAAATCAGAATAAGTAATAATATGTTCCACTCTTGAAACTATCAGATCACAAGAACTCTTAATTTGATGAAGAATTTCAATTACTAATTCTGTATCAAAATCAGACATACAATCCTTCATGAGATATCTTTTCTTTTAGGAATTTATTCATCAATGGTCGCAACAGGACAATATCAACATTACAATCAGTTAATTCTTCCAAATCTTGTTTTATACCAATCAAATCAAACATTTTTGGGGTTTTTAACGTTACAAAAACATCAATATCACTTAGGTCAGATGCACCATTTCTTGCATAAGATCCAAATAGACCAATAGTTAGGATATTATCTTTGTAATTAGAATTCTCTTTATAGCTTCGTAATAATCGAAGTATTGCTTTTTTATTCATAATAATTAATAATACTTATAACAATTTCATAATGAAAATTCCATATTTTTGTCATCAGTTAGCTGGCTGATCTCCCAAAGGGATAGACTACCGTTTTTTCGAGATTCTTCAGTCGTTGAATTTATACTGAGCAAAGCGAGTGTGCTCCAGAATGACAAGTTCTTTTTTTATTCCAATTGCTATTATAAAATGTCATTCTTGCGAAGCCTGTCCTCGCGAAAGCGGGGAGCAGGAATCTTCTGGATTCCCGATCAGGTCGGGAATGAAAATCTTCTTTTGCGAGATTTACTTCTCGCTATTCACTATTCACTTCTTACTTCTTCTCATGCTCCAATACATGTATTTTATCAGCTCTAATAAGGATTTTCGAAATAGTTTTACCCTCATTGTTTTCCCATTGATTGAGCTTGAGATTTCCTTCAACAAGAATGGGACTACCTTTTTCAGCATTATCCTCGATCTTTTTTGCTTGGTTGCCCCACGCTTCCACATCTACAAAAGTGGTGTCTTCCTGCCAGTTTCCATCTTTATCCTGGTAGGGGCGATTATTCGCAATGGTTATCGTGGTAACTTTGATCTTCTTGTCTCCAACTTCTCTGATTTCCGGATCTCGAACGATGTTTCCACCGATGATTACTGTATTCACATTTGGTGTACGTTTGCTCATTTCGATCCTCCTAATTGATTTTTTTTTGATGAGCACTTAGAAAAGAAAAAACTATCCCTTTTTGTGTCAAGAAATTTATTCGGGAAATATGAAATGTAAGAATTTTGAAACATTATAAACTTATGATTTTAACCAAACATCTAATTCTTTATAATCCATTAATACTCACATTTTACGATTAACGAAAAATTAAAGCAAAACTTATGGACTGTTCCTCAGTGCAATAGGTTTTTAATTTATTAATTAATTTTTCTTTTTTCACGAATAATAGATATTGTAACTTTTTAAGTTTAAAGAAAGCAACACTTTAAATAATTCTGAATTCGTCTTTTCGTTATTAACTCTTTGAACGTATTCTGTTGCAATAAGTTCACGAAACCTCATTAACTCATTAACCAAACTTTTATTCCTGGATGAATCAACCGTGAGATCAATCAGCTCAAAAGCACGTTCATAGCAATTTAAAACCTTCTCAAAATCCTTTTTATCTATCCAATTCTTTGCCCGATTAATTTCATTGGCGATCATAAGAATCTGTTTATCAAGACTGAAGGATTTCCATTTTTCTGAAGTGAGATGAGTATGGAGCATTATCTTTGCAGTAACCTCGCACAAATTTCTTGAATTTTACTGCGAGCAAAAGAATCTTCTACTTCCATACTTCGATTATTTTGAGAGGGTCTGATATTGATAAGTGCAGTATATTCTATATAATCATCTTCGCCTTTATCCGGATAGATATTTATTCCCCAAATATCATATTGACGGGAGCCATTTCCCAATAAAAGGGCTTCCAAGTCTGCATGAAGTTCTGCATCAGCTGCAACTATTTCCTGCTCGACATCGACCACCAATTTCATCATATCTTCGAACTTAACTTCGCGTTTATTCCAAAGTTCTTTAAGTGAGGTGGGATCGGTTATTATTTTCATAGTATTGTTAATTATCTATTTATGATGATCTCATGAATTGGAAAGCCATTGCGCAATTTTTTTTAATTCATCATTAGAAAAATCATGAGAATAATATCGAAATAAAAGTCTAATCTTTTTTTCAGAATCAGAAATATCTTCGGGAAAAGAGGACAGTACCATTCGTTTTGCTGCATTACACATACTCATTCCCATCAGGAACCTCTCTTCACCGGTTTTCTGCATGAGGAGATCATGATATAATTTCTGCATCTCAGGAGAAGTATCTTTCATCGATAAAATCCTTTGCAAAATCTAATAAATCACAATTTTTCAACCAAAGTATCATATACTCTTTATCATAATCTGTCTCAAGCAAATTTATGATATCCCCTTTCTGTAAAGCTGACTTTGAATCTTGAGCCCATCTGATTTTCGATATTATCAGATCTTCTTTTGATATCACGTTTATACTATGATCGTTGATCTTTTTGAGCTGTTTTCTCTCAAAGGCTTGAATACTATGTTCATCCATTTTTTTTATGATCAAATCAGCTTTTGTAACTGTATCTCTATGAATAATATTAAACATCGAATTATATTTTATTGCTTCATCAAAAGCAACTTCTGAAATATAATACTCATTCTGAAATCTTTCAAAAAGTTGTTTCTTTTGGATTGAACTGATTACGATGACAATATCAATATCTCTTGTCATACGTGGTTCTGCATAATAATTCATTGCTAATGACCCTGTAAGCATATATTGAATATCTATTTTTTCTAATTTATCTGCAATGTCTAGCAGAACTTCAATTTCGTTGGGATTAAACTTCTTATTCATTGCTTATTGACACATTATAGATTTGACATCAAATACCACGAAATATTTCGATTTATTTTTACAAAAACAAAACATAAATCAAACCGATTACGCAAATACCCATAAAAATATTCATCAACTTCAAAACTTCAATATCTTCATTACTTCTCACTCTTCACTCGTTACTTATCACTGATTACTTTATTATTTTTCAAATAATCAATTATCTTATTTTGCGAACATGCCGGTGTCAGTAAAAAGTTTAGCAACTTCACCAATTCTTCGAATGTTTTCTTCCCGATCTTCAGATGAGAAGCCCAAATCTTTGTTAAGTCCATGACGAATGTTGTCGCCATCCATAATAAAAACCTGGCAACCGGCTTCAAACAATTGGGCTTGCAGTTCGACTGCAACAGTTGATTTTCCTGAGCCGGACAAGCCGGTTAACCAAATAACTACTCCTTTGTGACCATTTTGATTCTCTCTATCTTCTTTCGTTATTCCACTCTCGTGCCATATGATATTTTGACTTTTGATCATACTTTTTTCATCTCAATTTTCTGTGAGTTTTTCAACATCAAGTTTGTCTTCAGTTCTCTTAGTCGCTGATTTGTTTTTTATCAAATCAGTCCTTGAAATTAAATTCACATCAACAGAACCATATTTACCTTTTATTCTATTTTTCCATGCATCATTAAACTCTACTCCGTCAATCTCGTTAATGAAATCAACCCTTAAGGGTTCAACGCCAATAACAACTATATTGCCCCTTTTCAAAAAAATTGATTTATCGATGTCTTTTTCCGAAAATCCAAACTCAATTAAACATTTAGTGATTTTATTAATATTTTTTTCATTAATTTCATAAAAAATATCAATATCTTTGGTAAATCGCGGATATCCATGAAATGCTACAGCATATCCACCAACGATTAAATATTTTACACTATGCTTTGCGAGTAACTCTAATAATTCTTCGAAATCTTGTTGGATATTCATATAAAAATTTACCTGCCTGAATTCTTAAAAGCTCTAACTCATCCAATCGTTCTTCAGGACTCATAGAACGCCAGGATTTCAAATCCTGTTTTGCTAGTTCTTGAGAGTTTGTTGAAAAAATTGTTTTTTTCATTATTTAACTTGATTTTGTTTAATAATATTTTTTTGCCGGATTTACCAAAGCCATCAAGGCATATTCGTTCTTTTTGGAAAGTCTCATTTATTATTTACTACCTCTTGAAGGAATGGCAATAGAAGGTAATCTTCAACATTTATACCGAGATGTATGTCAGGTTTCGTTTTTCCATGAAAATCTGATCCGGCAGTAATGAGCAATCCATATTTGTCAGCCAAATATTTATAAAATCTGATCTGATCATGTGTGTGCTTGGAATAAAAAACCTCAATCCCCATCAAGCCACAATTTGCAAGATCCGCAACCAATTCCTCTAACTTTTCATCATTAAGCTTTGTCTGATAAGGATGAGCGATCACAGGAATTCCTCCAGCATCAAGCAGGAGTTTTATTGCTTTATCGGGTTGCAGTCTTTTTTTGTTAAGATAAAGTGGTTTCCCCTTACCAAGATACTTATCAAAAGCTTCCTGATAACTGCCGACATATCCTTTCCTTGCAAATAAATTCGCAAAGTGAGGTCTGCCGATCAGCTCACCTCCAGCTTCTTTTTCCAGCTCTTCAAGAGTAATATTGAAACCGAGTTTTTTCATATTCTCTATCATTTTTTTATTTCGATTGAGCCGAAAATCCTGTAGTTCTTTGAGTGTGTGATTAAGTTCAGTATGTTTCGGGTCAAAGCCATAACCAAGAATATGAAGAGTTTTTGGAAACTCAGCGCTTATCTCAACACCGTTTATAAAAATTAGTCCATCTGGAACTGTCGAAATTTGTGATAAACCATCAATAGTATCATGATCGGTGAGAGCTAAATATTTTAGATTTTTGTGTGCAGCTTCGAGGACAAGTTCTTCGGGAGACAATGTTCCATCTGAAGCGGTGCTGTGTGTATGTAAATCAAGTAGCATAATTTGTTTCGGGTACACTTCGTGCCCCTCACTTACACTCCCCTGTTTTCATAAGTGACTTCATACGGGGCAATTATATATATTTATTTACAAAAATTATCTTTTTATAAGCTTATCGAGTTCCTTCTTCAAGATTTCTGCTTTATCTATTTTTTCCCATGTAAAATCGGGCTCATTTCTTCCAAAGTGACCATAGGCAGCAGTTTTTTGGTAAATAGGTCTTTGAAGCTTGAGATGTGCGATGATTTCTTGAGGAGTCAAAGGAAAATGCTTTCTGATAAGTGAAATGATCTGCTCGTCATCAAGCTTGCCAGTTCCAAAGGTTTCGACCCACAAACTTAATGGCTCAGCGATTCCGATAGCGTAAGAAATCTCAATTTCAAATCTGTCGGCTATACCTGCTGCAACTATATTCTTTGCGATATAGCGAGCCATATATGCAGCACTGCGATCTACCTTTGATGGGTCCTTTCCGGAAAATGAACCACCTCCGTGGCGTCCCATTCCACCATAGGTATCCACAATGATCTTTCTTCCGGTTAATCCGGCATCAGCTTGAGGTCCTCCGATCACGAACTCTCCGGTTGGATTAACATGGAAAACCGTATCATTATCCAGATACTCTCCACATACGGGTTTTATGACATTTTCTATGATATCTTCTCGTATTTTCTCTCGTTTAATACCCTCAGCATGCTGGTTCGATATAACAACCGAATGAACCCTTTTGGGAATTGTACTATAATATTCTACAGTAACTTGAGATTTCCCGTCTGGTCCGAGGTAAGGGATAATTCCGTTTTTGCGAACTTCCGAAAGTTTTTTTGCTAATTTATGAGCAAGCATAATGGGTAATGGCATTAACTCTTCTGTTTCAGTGCAGGCAAAACCAAACATCATACCTTGATCACCGGCTCCCTGCATATGATGAGTAGCTTTGTCAACATCAACACCTATCGCAATGTCATGGGATTGAGGGATAATACTACAGAACACGCCACAGTTTTCATAATCTATACCAAGTTTGCTGTTAGTGTAACCAATATCTTTAAGAGTGTCTCGCACAATTTTATTTATATCTACAAAGCCCTTTGTTGTAATTTCTCCAAATACCCAAACTGCACCATTCTTGATCGCAGTTTCAGCAGCAACTCTTGAATTTTTATCCTGTCTAAGACATTCATCAAGAATTGCATCACTGATCTGATCACAAATTTTATCAGGATGACCTTCTGTCACTGACTCTGAACTAAAAAGATATTTTTTATCACTCATTTTAAGCATCCTTTTAATATCTATAATGCTCCGGCTTATAAGGTCCTTTGACAGGAACACCAATATATTTCGCTTGCTCTTCCGTCAAACGGGTTAATTTAGCATTAATTTTGCCAATATGCAAAAGCGCAACTTCTTCATCAAGTTTTTTAGGTAATCTATATACTTTTTTATCAAAATTTTTCTGCCACAATTCCATCTGAGCAAGCACCTGGTTAGTGAAGGAATTACTCATGACAAATGAAGGATGCCCCGTTGCATTTCCGAGATTGACCAATCTTCCTTCAGAGAGAAGAATAATTGAATGTCCGTCTGGGAATTGTATTTCATCAACCTGAGGTTTGATGTTGATCTTCTTGACGCCGGGAGTTGCATACAATTCATCAACCTGGATTTCATTATCAAAATGCCCAATATTACAAACGATCGCCTTATCCTTCATCTTTTGCATATGATCAACTCTTATTACATCTCTATTGCCGGTTGCAGTAACAAAAATATCACCTTCTTTTACTACATCCTCCAGACGTGTAACCTGAAATCCTTCCATCGCAGCTTGAAGTGCACAGATCGGATCAATCTCAGTAATAATAACTCGGGCACCAAATCCCTTCATAGATTGTGCACATCCCTTGCCGACATCACCGTAACCGCACACGATTACAACTTTTCCTGCAACCATTATATCTGTCGCTCGCTTTATCCCATCTGCAAGAGATTCTCTACAACCATACAGATTATCAAACTTAGATTTTGTGACAGAATCATTTACATTAATTGCTGGAAAGAGAAGAGTGTTTTCTTTCATTCTCTGGTATAGCCGATGAACTCCAGTTGTTGTTTCTTCACTTACACCTTTAATATGTGACACTATCCGATGCCAGCGGTCAGGGAACTCGACCATATCTTCCAATATTGTCTTATGAAGCATGCCAAGTTCTCTCGTCGAGGTATCCGGCTGCGGTATTTTACCGGTCTTTTTATATTCCTCTTCCAATCGAAAACCTTCGTGGATGAACAAAGTTGCATCTCCACCATCATCCACGATGAGATCAGGACCTTCTTGATCGCCGAATAATAGCGCTTGTTTTGTGCACCACCAATATTCTTCAAGCGTTTCACCTTTCCATGCAAAAACGGGAATCTCATCTTGTGCGATCGCTGATGCAGCATGATCCTGCGTAGAGAAAATATTACAAGAAGCCCATCTCACATTCGCACCCAGAGCAACAAGTGTTTCTATTAACACTGCCGTTTGGATCGTCACATGGAGACTGCCTGTAATTCTTGCTCCTTGTAATGGTTTTTCATCTGAATATTTTTTTTTGAGTGCCATCAAACCGGGCATCTCTACTTCTGCAAGCTCGATTTCTTTTCTGCCAAATCCCGCCAAATTTACGTCTTTTATTTTATAATCTTTATTTTTCATATTATCAAAATATGGTATCCTTAATATTATTTGTAAATATTTGTATTATTAAAATACAATATGAGGTAAGTATAATAATAAAAAATACATTAATATTGTTCTTTTTCCCCTTATTTGAAATTTTCTTAAGAGATGCTTCCTTCCCTTAAAAAAAAATAAACACACATCACCCTCTCTTTCTATAATTTTATTTGATTTTCTTCTTTAGAATTAATTAGAGATCTCAATACTTTTTTTCTTATTTCTTTCGGATGGGGAAATGCGGATACGATGACCTCTTCGGTAACTTGCAGTTTCATCATTTTTTCCGCCTATATTATCTTCTGGGTCTTCAGGAATTTTAAAGACGGTTTCCGAGAACTCATCAAAGAATGACATCACACTATCCCAATATAATTCATCGGATTCCTTTGTCGGTCCTACATAGGAGTCAAAAGTGAGGAGTGTAGAAGAAAGAAATAAACTGAGAACAAAAATTAATACTATCGTTACTTGTGCTTTCTTTTTCATTTTTTTATCTTTTTATAAATTATTTTATAGATATTTGACTCTTATAATTTTCTTTGTCAATAAAAAGCCAAATTTATGATAAAAATATCATCTAAGAAAGATTATCTCCGATAATTTGAATAACATAATCCTTTTGCTCGTCAGTTAATTCAGGATATATTGGAATGGATACAACTTCTTGTGCAGCTTTTTCTGATTCGGGAAGATCACCTTCTTTATATCCCAAATAGGCGAAACATTCTTGCAGGTGAAGTGGAACGGGATAATAAATTGCATTACCAATATTCGCATCATTAAGCTTGTTTTGTAGCTCATCTCTCATAGGAGTCCGTATAGTATATTGATTATAGATCATTATATTATATGATTCAACAAAAGGTGTAACAACCACATCTTTCAAATGTTCATTATAATATTCTGCATTTTTCTGACGACCTTTGTGCCATTCTTCCAGGTAAGGAAATTTCTGAAGAAGCACTGCTGCTTGCATAGTATCAAGTCGGAAATTGCCGCCGATTATTTTATGATAATATTTTGGTTTGCTGCCATGCTGGCGTAAGATTTTGATCTTTTCAGCTAATTCGTCATTGTTCGTTGTGACAAGACCTCCATCTCCGCAGCATCCCAGATTTTTACTTGGGAAAAATGAGAAACAACCCACATCTCCAAGAGATCCTGCACGTCTTCCTTTATATTCAGAGCCAATTGCCTGTGCTGCATCTTCAATAACATAGAGGTTATACTTTTGCGCAATTTCGTTGATCTTATCCATCTCGACACATTGTCCAAAGAGGTGAACAGGTATGATAGCTCTTGTTCTGTCTGTAATTTTTTCTTCTATACGTTCGGGATCAATATTATAGGTTTTGAGATCAATATCTACAAATACCGGCTTTGCTCCAACACGAAAAATGGAGCCGGCAGTCGCAAAAAATGTAAAGGGAGTTGTTATTACTTCATCACCCTCACCTATACCAAATGCCATAAGTGATATTAGCAAAGCATCAGTTCCAGAAGCAACTCCGATCGCATGTTTGCAATGACAATATTCAGCTAACTTCTCTTCTAATTCTTTGACCTGAGGACCGTTGACAAATCTTTTTGAATCAAAGACCTCTGTCATCGCCTGTAAAACTTTATCTTTCATTGGCTCATATTGAGCGTTTAAGTCGAGCATTGGAACTTTCATGAATTTCTCCTTCTATTTATCAAGATTATTTTTTAAAAGTTGTTTCTCGTTTACATCACGGTGTATTTTTGCGGGGCATCCGAGAACGATTTTTTCTTTTGGGACATCCCTTGAGACTACCGAACCGGCTGCAACCATTCCGTCCTCATGAATTATCTTGCCGGGAAGTATAGTTGCATTTACTCCGATTCTTGCACCGGTTTTAAGGGTAACACCCTTGAAGTGTTTATAGCGTTCTTTATCACGCGCCATATAATTATCATTACTTGTAGCGACACATGGGGCAACGAAGCAGTAGTCGCCAACTTCAGAATACGCAGTTATATAAACATTAGTTTCAAATTTACATCTGCTCCCGATTGTCACAAAGTTTTCAATAGTGACATTTCTTCCGATTATATTTACATCACCAATTGTTACATTTTCTCTTATAGTTGAAAGGTCTGCAATAAGATTTTTGTGCCCAATAACAGAGCCCACATATATCACCACATTAGCACCGATAAGACAATCATCGCCGATTTTTGTCGGGTTAAATTTTTTCGGCTTGAAAATACTTCTTGGTGAAAAAAGGGGCTCTTTTCCTATTATCGTGCCGTCATCAATTCGCACACCACCACCAATTTCAGATCCTTCATGAATGATCACGTTATGTCCGATAAGACAATTATCACCGATCTTTACATTATCTTCGATAATAACATTTAATCCAATCTTTGTGTCTTTACCAATTAGCGCTTTCTCTGAAATGAATTCGTCCATTACTCTCCTTTATAAAATATCTTCGGGTTTTCCGTAATTTTCTAAAGATCTCTGAGCGGCAACCAGAACTTTCAATACATCGAGACCATTCTGTCCGTCTGTAAGAGGTTTCTTTTTGTCAACAATACATTCAATGAAATGGCTATCTTCTCTTTTGAGGGGTTCGGTAAGAATTACTTTGGGAATTGAGATATCTCCATCATGAATTGACATTGACTCTGCATAAGAATCGTAAGATACATTCCATCCGTCCACACCTTTATCATAAATTCTTATCTTTTCTCGAACTTCCATATCATCAAAAGTCACCATTTTCTCACTTCCAACAATGGTAAATTTGCGAATTTTATGTGGATCAAGCCAACTTACCTGTCCGGTCGCAATAGTACCATTTTCAAAATAAATAGTAAAAAAAACAACATCGTGTATATTTTTTTTCCTTTGTAAAAAGCTCTGTCCGGTTGCAGATACTCTTATTGGTTTTGAGTCTATGAGATAGAGCATGATCGAGATATCATGTGGGGCAAAACTCCATAATGCATTCTCATTCGATCGTACCTTCCCCAAATTTACTCGTTGAGAATACAGATAAAGCATGTCTCCGATCTTCTTTTCTTCAACGAGCTTCTTCAGGAAATCAACTGCCCCATGATAAATAAGCAGGTGACCAACCATAAGAACCAGCCCTTTCTGATTCGCAAGGTTAACTAGCTCCTGTGCATTATCAATATCTAATGTTATCGGTTTCTCAACTAAACAATGTTTTCCATGCTCTAAAGCATCCTTCGCAATCTCGTAATGGGTTTCTGCGCTCGAGGGGACAACTATCGCATCAATATTATCATTTCTAGTAAAATCAGTGTATTTCTTTGATGTATTAAGGTCTGGAAATTGTTTTCTCACCCTTTCAAGATTCTTATCAATAAGATCACTCACACCTACAAGTACACAACTATCCAAGTTATAAAATGTTCTCACATGATTAAATCCCCATGACCCGGAACCTACAATAGCTATTCTTGGTTTTTCCATCAATTTAGTTTCTCCTTTCTGATTTCCTTTACTCATCATCGAGTAAAGCAATATTTTTTGCATTGACCTCGATTGCCACAGCCTGTTTTATCAAGTCAATATTTATTACTAATTTATATGATCCTTTTCTATAAGAGATCTTTCCTTCATAGTTTTTAAAGGGTCCTCGAATAATTTTCACTCTTCTTCCCCGCGTAAGATATTTATGAGGAATAAGTTTAACTCCTTCATTTTTTGCATCATGTATCTGCTTGAGTTCTTTTAGGAGTTGTTCCTGATCGGAAGCCGCTATAAATGTGCAAAGCATTCCGGTACGATATAGTTGGATTTTTTGATCATAAGAACAATTACAAAAAATATAGCTCGAGAACAGAGGTTTTGTAAAAGTGATCACTCTGTTTTGATAATACCTCACGCTCTCTATCAAAGGCAGATAATATGAAATGTCATAGTCAATACAACTCTTGGCTACTTTTTTTTCATGACGAGGTTTTGTGTACACAGCATACCAATTACCATTGTCTGTGAGTTTTAATTCACCAAATAACTCACTAATTTCATTGTTATCGTTTGGCATATTTATAATTTAAATCCAAATTATTTTGGATGAGAAGTGTGAAATCATAAATTCCTGTCAACAAATGGCTTAAAGAATTCCCATTAAAAAATGGCATGACCAAATTAATGATCATGCCATTCTTAAGTGACAATACTTGATTCTTTATCTTCTAAAGTTTCTTTGATTATCTCTTTTCGGACGTGCTTCATCGACCTTCAGGGAACGACCTTTAAAGTCTTTTCCATTCAAGTCACTCATTGCGCTTTCAGCTTCAGCAGGTTCTTTCATTTCTACAAATCCAAAACCTTTTCCTTCAATGATGGTAACCTCAACAACTTCGCCAAATTCAGAAAATAATTCTGAAAGTGCTTCTTTTGTGACTGAATAATCAAGATTACCCACATAGAGTTTTTTACCTTGCATCTTTCTATTCTCCTATTTTTTCTTGTTCTCATACTTATCATGAAGAATAGACGTAAAAAAATCTACTTTCAATCTAAATATTTTGAACTTATTTAACTTAATAGATAAGTTACTTTATAATTAAGGCATAAAAAAAATTCAAAATTAACATCGTCAAGAATTTTGATAAAAAAAATTAGATAAGCATTAATAAATGGCGGAGAGAGTGGGATTCGAACCCACGGTCCGCCAACCGACGGACAACGATTTTCGAGACCGCCCCGATCGACCGCTCCGGCATCTCTCCTAAAAAATGGCGGAGAGGGCGGGATTCGAACCCGCGGTAAGCTTATGACCTACACACGCTTTCCAAGCGTGCTCCTTAAGCCAGCTCGGACACCTCTCCATCTTTATTAGTCCGTTTCTTTTGAAAAAAAAATTTTAAAATTTCACCACATTCATATGCCATGACACCGCCTTTTAATTCAGGATTATGATTCAAGCGCTTGTCATAAAGAACATTATATAATGATCCGCATGCACCATTTTTCTCATCAAAGGCACCAAAAACTACTCTATTTATACGTGAAAGAACTATTGCTCCAGCACACATAGTACAGGGTTCAAGAGTAACATATAATGTACAATCTAAAAACCACTTACCAAGTTTTTTCTGCGCCTGTTCAACAGCAAGCTTCTCTGCATGGGCAAGAGCATTATTGCTGGATTCTGTCGAATTATGAGCACGTGCAATGACTTTTCCATCCTTTATTATTACTGCACCGACCGGGACTTCATCCTCTTGAAAAGCCTTCTCAGCTTCCTCAAGCGCCAATCTCATCCAGTATTCATCACTATGTGCTTTCATCGAATGTGTTCGTTTATTTGAAGCCGGAATTCATTGTCAATTTTTCCTCATTAATGCAAGGTATGAGTTAATCAAATAAAGATATTGACCAATTTCACACCTTGTTTGCAAACTAACCAAAACTTAATTTCGATAAGGATGCTCAATGTCATCTGCCTTTAACTGGATACTCACAGCAACTGAATTTTCTATGACAACATTACGTACTCTCGTAAGCTACCATATCCTCTTTGCAATCGGTATTGTGCTTATTGTCGGTTACATTCTCGGAAAAGTTGCCGACAAGCTCAAACTGCCGGTTGTCACCGGTTACATCATTGCGGGTATATTGCTTGGTGAGTCGATTGGAAATGTTATCGAGCTGAAGATGGTGCACGCTCTTCGTCCTATCACGGAAATCGCACTCGGGCTTATCGCACTTGCAATTGGAGGAGAATTTTCGCGTTCAAAATTGAAATCCATTGGAAAAGAAGTGTTTATCCTTACCATGTTCCAAATCGGGCTTACCTTTGTGCTTGTCTCCGGAGCATTGATGCTTATCGGTTTTAAATATGAATTCTCACTGCTTTTGGGAGCTATAGCCACTGCAACTGCCCCTGCTGCCACTGTTGCCATAGTGCAATCATTACGCGCTCGAGGAAAATTTATTGATTATCTTTATGGATTGGTTGCCCTCGATGACGCCGGTTCGGTTATTATCTTTGGTTTGGTCTTTGCATTTATCGGAATCACTCTGCCAAACATAAGCGGTATAAAAAGCAATCCAATGATCATGATTCTCACTGCACTTGGAGAAATTTTTCTCTCGATAATAATCGGTATTGTAGTGGGATTCATTCTTCATAAAGCGACGCATAAGAAACAAAATAAAAGCGAGATCATGATCATTGCGCTTGGCATAATCTTTATTGTGATCAGTCTTGCACACCCGCTTCATATCTCACCGCTTATTACAAATATAGTGATTGGTGCAACACTTGTTAATCTTTCTCATAAGAATCAAAGAATTTCACGAATTCTCGAAGGATTGACACCTCCTATCTATGCTGCGTTCTTTGCGATTGCTGGAACTGAATTACAGCTTGGAATTTTTACTCAACCCGGCATTCTTATTATCGGCGTGATCTTCGTTGTTGCTCGCATGATCGGAAAATATTTCGGTGTATATCTTGGAGCACTAACTGTTCATTCTGATGCAGTAACGAAAAAATATCTCGGTATCTGCATGTTCCCGCAAGCAGGCGTCGCTATCGGACTTGTGCTTATGATCCAGGCGTCTCCAATTATTGCAAATTCCTCTCCTGAGATGCAGCATCTGGCGATCAATATGGTAAACATCGTGATATTTTCGGTTTTTATAAACGAACTTGTCGGTCCTGTGCTTTCCAAATGGGCGATCATCAAAGGCACAGGTATTAAACCTTAATTTGAGGACAATAAAATGAATCTTTATGACAAATTATGCAAAGAAAGCTGCTCTGCTTCTTTCAAGGCGAAGAAGAAGGATGAAGCACTTCATGAACTTGTTGATCTTCTTAAAAGCTGTCCACAACTTGAAAAAATGGAATCCAAAAAAATATATTCCGCTTTGAAAGAACGGGAAAAACTTGGTAGCACAGGTCTGGGTGGTGGAATTGCTATTCCTCATGCAAAGATAGAAGGACTTGATGATTTTGTCCTTGCTCTCGCTATCTCCCAAAAAGGAGTCCAGTTCGAAGCTGCCGATAACAGAAAAGTTCATATCTTTTTTGTGCTTCTTGGACCATCAAATTCACCAAATGAGCATCTGAAAATGCTTTCTGCAATATCAAGAACACTTCGTGATGAAGATATAAAGAATGAACTTCTTGCAGCACATTCCAGTGAATCAATCTATGAAACTATTGCAATGAGCAGCGGGGAAGAAACAAGAAAAGAACTTCCTCAAGAAAAGAAAAAACTCCTTATGATCGTCTTATACGAGCAAAAATTTCTGGAAGATATCATGGAACTCTTTCTGGAACTTGGAGTGAAGGGCTCGACCGTTATTGACTCTCAAGGCATGGGAGGAATTCTCACAAAAGTACCTCTTTTTGCAGACTTTATAAATTTTCTTGGAGAAAATAAAAACTATAGTAAAACGATCTTTGCGATCATTAGCGAATCTGAACTGCATACAATTATTCGCGGAGTGGAGGATCTGCTTGGAGACCTTGACAAACACGGCGGCGCATCGATCATTTCATTAGATATACATTTTGTCAAAGGCACAATGGAATATATGTAAGGAGCAACATGAAAAAAATCGTCTTTTTTACCATAATCATATTAGCAGCAACACTTTTTTTACAAGCAGACCCACCCGCTACTTTCGATCTGCGTGATGTGGGTGGACAAAACTATGTCACAACCGTAAAGAGTCAGCAGGGCGGCACTTGCTGGACTCACGGCGCTATGGCATCGATAGAAGGAAATCTTATGATGACAGGTGTTTGGACAGCAAACGGCGAGATCGGAGAGCCGAATCTTGCGGAATACCATCTCGACTGGTGGAACGGTTTTAATCAGCACAATAATGATGACATCACTCCTCCAACAGGAAGCGGTCTTGTAGTACATCAAGGCGGAGATTACAGAGTAACTTCTGCCTATCTTTCACGAGGGGAAGGCGCAGTGCGCGATATTGACGGGCAATCATACTCATCACCCCCTGCACGACACGAGCCGAGCTATCATTATTATTATGTGAATGACATCGAGTGGTATATTGTAGGAATTGATCTTGGTAATATCAATACTATAAAAAATAAAGTTATGGAA
>JAUWPE010000038.1 GCA_030611765.1 Candidatus Cloacimonadota bacterium
ATATTGGGCAGAATGAAATGGAAAAACAGCTACGCAATGCACATTCTATCGATGAACTCCTTCGGATGGATAAAAAAAATATTCAGATCGGCGGCCATCGTGCATTCGCTACAGGCAGATTGCTGAAGGAAGCTGATATTCTTGTTGTGAGTTCTATGGACCCCAAACTTGTCAAAGCAGTGCATTTTACTCCCATAAATTCTGTCGAAGATGGACTCGAATTCATAAAGGAAAAAGAAGGCGAAGAGTTCTCTTGCTACATTATCCCAAATGGTGCAATGTTCTTTCCGCACAGCTCAAAAACTTAAAGGAACCTATGTACAAAGTTATTGCTAAAAAATGTTCAACTTATGATATTCCAAGGATCAAATATATTATAGATTCGATTTTCACTGAAACCGATTTCTATCCCACGCTAAACTCCTTCTCATCCGTGCTTCTGAAGCCCAATCTTCTTGGTGCCTACCCTCCCGATAGAGCGATCACGACGCACCCGAATCTTGTGGCTGCAGTTATTGAAATACTCAAAGATCACAAAATTGCGATCTCCCTTATGGATAATCCGGGTGGAACTGTGAGTGCTATGAAAGCATATCAACTAACCGGAATGGAAAGTCTTGCAAAGCTCTATGGAATTACCCTTATAAATCCGATCATGAACGGAATTTACACATATAATAAGAATGCAAAATACACTGTGAACAAAGCATTCATTGATGCAGAAGCAATCATTAATCTGGCAAAATTGAAAACCCACATGTACACCTTATACACAGGTGCGATTAAGAATTTTTATGGTATCATTCCGGGGCTTGCAAAATCAAATCTGCACCGGCTTGCACCGAATCCAAAAAAATTTGCAGAATTCGTGGTTGATATTTATGAGATCGTAAAAGACAAAGTTGTATTCAACCTGATCGACGGTATCATCGGTATGGATGGAGATGGTCCTTCAACCGGTAATGTTAAGAAATTCGAGCTTATACTGGGCAGCAAAAATGCCATTGCACTCGATTACTTTGCGAGCAAATTCATGGGCTTTGAGCCGGAAAAAATACCCATTACACGCATTGCTGCAGAACGTGAAGGATTGGATTTCAATGATTTCAAATTATCCGGCGATTTTGATGAAAATTTCGTGCTTCCGGATTGCAATATTCGAGTCAGTAAAAGAAAAAATCTACTTCTTAACTTGCTTTCAGTACCCTTGAAAGGTTTCATTAAACGCTTCTTCTGGACTATTCCCTATTTTGATCCAAAAAAATGTGTTCAATGCAAAGCATGTATAAAATTCTGTCCGGGCAAAGCCCTCACTCTCGAAGAAAATGAACTCGCTCCAAAATTGGATACGCAAAAATGCATTCTCTGCATGTGCTGCATTGAGATATGCCCTGAAAATGCAGTCTCGCTTAAGAAAAGTTTTTTTGGCAAAATGCTCATTCATGAACACGATGCATCAAAATCATAAAAATTTGACAATAATTTACCTGAGCTGGCATTGTTACTCTTACGTTTATGGATAAATATATTATATGTGCAGCGGGAGAAAAACATGTGAGCCCGACAAAGATGGGCTTTACAAAATTGTGTGAAATAATAGCACCACAAAACATATATTACAAGGCATTTATGGATTTCATAAGTGCCTTTTTTGTTATCATATATTTTCACTATCCTTTAGGAGTAAGGCATGCTTAAAGAGATCAAGGTTTTACGAAATCTACAGGAACTCGATGATAAGATACTGCTAAACACAAAAGAAATCGAGCGTTTACCAAAGGTTGTGCAGGAACTGGAAGAAAAATACAGTTCCGAACAAGAATCTGTGAAGAATATTACGCAACGGCTCGAACAGAATCTTTTGCAGCAGAAAAAACTGGAGCTTGACATCACATCCAATAATCAGGATATTAATAAGTACGAAAACCAGTTGCTCTCAGTCAAGACGAACAAAGAATACAAAGCGCTCAACGCAGAGATCACTCATCGAAAAGAAAAAAATGCTGATATAGAAGAACAGCTTATCGAATTCATGGAAGAAGAATCTGTTCTCAGAGAAGAAAAAAAGAAATTTGAAGAACTCTTTCAAAAAGATCAGAAGATCTTTGAAGAGGAAAAGGCAAAAATAGACAATCAGGTTGCCGAGCTTCAAAAAAAGGTAGATGAACTGGAAGCTGAAAAACTCAAATTATCTAAGGAAATCCCTGAACTTTTATACCGCAGGTATCAGCGCCTTATTCAACATGGTAACGGAAAAGCTGTTGTCACATTAAGCAAAGGTACTTGTACCGGCTGCCATTTTCGTGTTCGTCCGCAGATCATGGTTGAAGTTTCCAAGAATGACAGGATCATTACTTGCGAAAATTGCTCTAGAATATTAATTGCACCTAAATAGTGTGCTGAAGATAATAAGACGATCGCCCTCCGATAAATCGGGGGAAGGAAAGTCCGAACACCAGGAGCACGATACTACGTAACACGTAGTTCCAGCGATGGAAAGAAAGTGCCACAGAAAATAAACCGCTCTCCCCGATAAATCGGGGGGAAGCAAGGGTGAAAAGGTGGTGTAAGAGACCACCAGTGCCGGTGGTGACATCGGCAGCTCGGTAAACCTTATTGGTGCAAGGTCAAATAGAAGAGGAATCCGCCAACCGGCGGATACGAACTGCTCCATTCGTCATACTCTCGGGTAGACCGCCAAACTCAATCACAGAACGGACTGTGAGTTCTTCTTCGGAAGAGTGCTGTGAAGCTTGAGATAGATAAATGATCGTCGTCCCGAACTTGTACTTCGGGAAACAGAATTCGGCTTATTATTATCTTCTGCATATTATAAGGTTTGGAGAATAGATGAGAAAGAAATGGATCAAAGAAGCAACCTCAGTTGATCAGGAGGTGCTGGATGAGCTTGTTGAAAAGCTGAGTTGCCCTCCTGTTATTGCGAAATTACTTGCCCTTCATGGTATTGACACTCCCGAAAAAGCTGAGACCTTTTTTAATCCATCCATCGAAGACATGCATGATCCTTTTCTCTTTAAAGATATGGACAAAGCAGTCGAGCGAATTATCCGTGCTATCGAACAAAAAGAAAAGATAATCATTTATGGTGATTATGATGTGGACGGCACAACAGCTACTTCAATTCTCCTTATGGGTTTGCATGAGCTGGGTGCGAATGTAGGTTTTTACATTCCCAACAGAATGATCGAGGGTTACGGACTTTCTTTTACAGGCAATAAGGCAATTGAATCCATGCAGGCACAGCTCGTTATTACTGTGGACTGTGGCATCAATGCGGTTGATGAAATTGCAGATCTGAACACCTGCGGCATCGATGTGATCGTTACAGACCATCATACCCCAAAAAAGATATTGCCGGACGCACATTCAATCATTGATTCCAAATTGATATATTCTACATATCCATATATCGAACTTTCAGGCGCCGGCATCGCACTCAAAGTACTCACTGCACTCTTTATGAAAATTGGTAAAGATGGGCATGAAGCTGTTGAAAGATACTGCGATCTTGCAGGGCTTGGTACTATTGCAGATATCGTTCCTCTCACAGGTGAGAACAGGATCATTGCCCGGCTTGGCATCGAGCGTTTGCAGCAACGAAAAAATTTAGGTATTAACTATCTGATCAATCTATCCGGTTTGAAAAAAGTAGTGCTTAAATCCAGCGATATTGTGTTCAAACTTGCACCACGCATTAATGCGGCAGGACGAATGGGTAGTGCTGATAGAGCTGTAGAACTTATGACTGCAACAACGCCGGAAATTGCAAAACAGCTTGCGCTTTCCATTGATTCTGAAAATTTCAAACGCCAGAAAATCGATCAGGATACCTTCAAAACTGCCTGTGATATGATCGAAGCGAAATATCCTGATATGAATAACACCTATTTTATTGTCCTTGCTGCTGAAGAATGGCATCCGGGCGTGATCGGGATCGTAGCTTCCAAAGTTGTGGAAAAATATAACCGACCAACTATTCTGATAACCCTCTCAGAAGGTGAAGGAAGCGGCTCAGGACGTAGCATACAGAATTTTAATATCTTTGATTGCCTTACTCATTTTGAGGATTATCTCATCAGTTTTGGAGGTCACAAATATGCTGCCGGACTTACGATCCTGCCTGAATACATTGATATCCTTGATGAAAAACTCAATGAATATGCTCGCGAAATTTTATCCGAAGAGGAAATCCAGCCACAGATAAGCGTTGTTGATGAACTCAATCTCCAGCAGATAGATGATGACCTCATAAAATGGCTGAAAATGTTCGCACCTTTCGGACCGAAGAATATGAATCCTATCTTCATGAGTTCGAATGTTATGGTTGTGGGCTACCCTTACACAGTTGGCATGAATCACCTGAAGATCAAAGTGCTACAGAATGAAAAAACTCTTGATATGATAGGTTTCAACATGGGTGACCTTGTACCCTTTTTGAAAAAGGGCTCTCATATTGATATTGCATATTCCCTCGAGGAAAATAACTGGCAGAATATTTCGAAAATTCAGGGAAAATTAAAGGATATTCGACCGTCACAGTAATATGAAGTTTCATAGAATTAGAATCAAAATATATATACCACAGAGTACGCAGAGGACACAGAGAAATTAGAAAATATTAGAGTTGCAATTAAAATATAAAAAATTTTCAAATATAAGACTTGGTTATTGATTATCATGAATTTTTATATTGTGAAATAACAAAAGATAATAATGAATCAATGGACTAATGGACAAATATATCGCAGAGTAAGGAACTAGAAAGATGGAATTGAAAGTTTTAAAAAATCATTCTCTGTGCTCTCGGTGTTCTCTGTGGTGAAAAGCGTATTTTAATAATGTTAAAGAAAAAATTACATTCTTTGAATCATAATTTTAGATTACTTGAAGTACTCATTATTGTTCTGATCTTATGTGTGCTCTCCTGTTCGAGTTTGACTATTTCGGACACAAAACCCCTCCCAAAAGGACTTGTATATAGATCCAAGATCCATCTTCCGGTCCAACCAAGAAAAATCCGTTATTGCAACTTCACGAATTCCTTCATTGTACTGGATAACTTAAAAAATGTGCTCTATCGTATTGACGAAAATGGAAAAATTCTACAGCGTATCGGCGTGTTTGGATTTGACGAAGGACAATTCGTGCACGTCTCGGATTTTGCAGTTGACAGTTTCGGAAATATTTTTGTGGTCGATGATGTGACGAATGTAATCGTTCAGTTTGATGATTTCGGACAATATGTGAACTCCTTCACACCAATGGAAGTGACCGAACCGGAACTTATTGCAGTTCAGGATACGGGCGAACTCCTTATTTATGATAGTTTTTCAAATCAAGTTTTCTGCTTTACAAAAGAGAACAATATACGTTTCAAATTTGGAAAATTTTATCTAAATGATCCACAAAAGATCTGCACAACCCTTGAAGTGAATTACATTGCAGATACCGGCGAGAACAGTATTTTTCTTATTGATAATTTTGGTGGTATGCTTCACGAGATCACACCTTCCAATGCACTGCTGGATATCACTTCTACGAAAAATTTTTACTTCTATCTTAATAATAAAACAAATGTCTATGTAGCACGACGAATGTCGTTAGAACCTTTACTTCTCGGAACTATATCTGACTTTATAAAAACCATCAAACCAACATCAATTATTGCGTTTGACTCGGCTATTGGCATACTCGAATCCAATAAACTTCATGTGTTCCAACTAATTGCTAATTAGCTAAATAATATCATTTTCTTAAGAATTACTTTACAAATATTATAATGATAAATACGAGTTGTAAAAAAAATTTATTTCATAAAAAGAGCTTATGAAAAACCTAATTCTTGTTCTCGTATCAGCCCTCTTATTCGGGCTTTCATTTATTGATGTTGGAGTGGGATTTCTCTGTTTTTTTGCATTCATACCATATCTTTATTTCATAACAAAAGCAACACTGAAACATGCATTTCTTTTTGGATTTTTATTCGGATTATTCATCACACTGATCACCTTATACGGTGTGATAAATGTTAAGCTTATCGCCTTCATCGGACTCCTCATCGTGCTGCCGCTTTATTTTGCGATCCTCTCTGTTCTTCTGCGAAAGGTGCATGAAAGTTTTCAGAAAGCATTTTTATGGATATTTCCTGTTATATGGATCGGCTATGAATATCTGATGACTCTCGGATCATTGAATTTTCCATGGCTGAACGTTGGTTACTCGCTCTCAAAATACTATCTACTCATACAAGCTGCTGATCTGCTCGGCATATATGGATTATCTTTTCTTGTTCTTATCATAAATGTACTTCTCTTTAATGTTTTCATAGGCAAGCCAAAAAGACTTCTCATTATCCTCATTATTTTTGTGCTCTGGATCGGATACGGCATCTATCGAGATAAGACCATCAAACTAAAAAGTTCTGATTTGAAGATTGGAATTATTCAGCTCAATATTATGCAGGAAGACAAATGGAAACCCGAAAAGCTTGAGCCAACTGTTGATGAATATGAAAACCAGGTGCGCATTCTGGCACATATCAATGATGTGAATGTGATCATTTTACCAGAATCTGCAATCCCTACCTACATTTTGCATGAACCCAAATACAGAAAACGTCTTCAGAAATTTGCTACTGATAATAGAGTCTATGTGATCACAGGATTCCCTGACTATGCAGTGGAGATCGTGAAGAACAGACCGAAATATAAATTTTATAACAGCGCTACACTCATTGACACAGCAGGTACAATACACGAAAAATATAATAAGATGCGCCTTGTTCCCTTTGGTGAGAGAATTCCCCTTTTGAGCACCTTTCCCGTTCTTGAAAAACTGCAGTTCGGACAGGCGAATTTTGAATTTGGAACAGACTATCCGCTATATAAAATCGACAATTTGAATTTTTCTCTCCTGATCTGTTTTGAAGGTGTGTTCCCGAACCTATCACGGATCTATGCAAAAAATGGAGCGGATGTCCTTGTTGTCATCACTAATGATGCCTGGTTCAAACAGACCGTACTCCCCCATGAGCATGCCAATAACACGAAAATACGCGCTGTCGAGACACGGCTTCCTCTTATACGTGCTGCGAATACAGGTATCTCATATATTGTGAACGCAAAAGGAAAGACGATCATTTCTACTGATGTATATGAAAGAATAAATATTACCAGCAAACTGACAGTGAAAGCATCAGATACAAAAACCATTTTTGTAAAGTTTGGCTACCTGTTCGCTCCGCTATGCTTCTGGTTCAGTGTTGTGATCATTTTAATATCAATAATTTTACCATTATTTATAATGAAAAGAGTCAAATGAGCATTAAAAGCATCAAACTACAAAAAACAAAATATTACTACACTATGCGGGAAGTGTGCAACATTCTGGATCTCAAGCCACATGTGCTTCGATTCTGGGAAACCCAGTTCCCACAGCTCAATCCGCAGCGCAAACAAGGTTCGAACAGACGCTATACACAAAAGGACATTCAACTTCTAAAGAAAATACAATATCTCCTTTACGAAAAGAAATTCAAGATCAAAGGAGCAAAAAAAGCGCTGCGTAATGTTGAGGATATTTCCACAAAAGAAAATGTACAGATCGATATGGAAAGTTATGAGAGCAAAAGAGCGCTGAAACGGCTCAGAAATAAACTTGCTGAATTGAAAAATATTACATTAAATTTTTTAAAAGATACACAAAAAAATTCCGATGAATAATATAAAAAAAGCTTCTGCCTGGGCTCCCAATCACATCACTGGATTTTTCTATTCAAAGATGGACAAAGACCCGATGCAGAGCAGTTCGCTTGGTGCAGGTGTCAATCTATCACAAGGAACAACAACTCAGATCGAAATCCAACCTGCCTATGAAAATGACGTCTCCATTTTAATAAGTGAAAATATATCGAAGGCAGAACTCTCTCACTGGCTCGTGAAAGAATTTTTAAAAAAATACATTAATGATAACTACAAAATTGACATTCATCACAAAATGGAAATGCCAATCAGCGCAGGATTTGGCACAAGCGGAAGCGGAGCTCTGAGTTTGGTGCTTGCTTTGAAAAAAGTTTTTAATATTGAGATTTCTGATGAAGAGTGCTACAAACTCGCCCACATTGCTGATGTTGAGAACAAAGGCGGTTTGGGGACTGTCATGGCAGAGATAGCCGGCGGTCTGGAAATCCGGGTTGCCTTTGGCGGTCCGGGTGTCGGAAAAGTGGAAACCATCCGCCAGCTGGCGGATTATAAAGTTGTCATTCTCTATTTCTGTCCCTATCAAACTAAGGAAGCGCTTTTAGATAAAAATTTAATGGAAAAGGTTAATAAATTCGGTAAAACATGCGTGAACGATCTGCTTAAAGATCCATCTATAGAACGCTTTCTCGAGCTTTCACAATGGTTTGTAAAAAAGATCGAAGTAGTGACCGAGCGAGTTTCAGACATCATAAAAAAATTGGAACGAAACGGATTTCTCTGCAGTATGCCGCTCTTTGGTGAAAGTGTGTTCAGCATCCAGAAAAACGAAAAAGCTGAAGAACTGCAGAATATTTTTCATGAATACGGTACAACCTATATTTCAAAAATCAGCACAGGAGGTCCCCATATTAATTGAAGTTCCCGATTCCCATCCACGCGCACTATCCCTGCACATACGCGAAAAGCTCATTGCCGGTTTTGACAAAGGACTTGTCGCAAAAGCGGGACTTATCGCACATGGCAGAGGTGAGTGCTTTGATTATCTCATTGGAGAAAAAACACAACCCTTTACTGAACGTTCGATCGAAGCCGCCTGTGCAATGCTTCTCCTTGCTGAACATCCGGTGCTTTCTATCAACGGCAATGTTGCAGCACTCTGTCCTGAAGGCATCATCAAAATGAGTAAAGTTGCTGATGCACCTCTTGAGATAAATCTCTTTTATCGAACAAAAGAACGTGAAGATGCACTTCTGAAGCATATGAAAGAACATGGCGCTCATGAGATTCTCGGCGTGGGAGATGATGAAACAGTGCAGATCGAAGAATTGCAAAGCAAGCGTAGGATCGTGTCCAAAAAGGGCATTTTCACCGCTGATGTGGTATTCGTACCGCTTGAAGATGGAGACCGTACTGAAGCGCTGGTTGCATTTGGCAAGAAAGTCATAACTGTTGACCTCAATCCCCTATCCCGAACTGCGCAGAAAGCTCAGATCACTATCGTAGATAATATAGTGCGAAGTGTTCCGATCATGACAAAAAAGATCATAGAGATGAAGAAATATTCTACTCAAAAATTGCAGAAAATATGCGATAATTTTGATAATCAACACACACTAAAAATGGCGTTGCAGTTCATTCTACAGCGTTTGAGGGAGCTTTCATGAATATCATAATAATCGGAGCTGGGGCAATTGGTACCTACCTGGCAGCTGCGATCTCACGCGAGTATGATGTTACACTCGTTGGGAAAAAGGAACATCATCACAAAGATCATTTCAAGGTCATACAAAAGCAAGGAATTCTTCTTTCCGGCTTTCAGACATTTATGAGCCAAGTGCTCACCACAAGGGAGTTAAAAGAGATTCCAGAGAACTCTCTTATACTCGTTGCAACCAAAGCTTACGATGTGAAAACTGTATTTGAAGACCTGAAAAACATCGTTAAAGAAGATACTGTGTTCATGCTTATCCAGAACGGTATTGGCGTCAAAGAGGAAGTCAGGGACATTTTTCCAAATGAAATCATCCGTTCAGTAACTGGTATCGGTGCAGAAATTATTCGTCCTGGTGAAGTCAGAACATCCTGGGGAAAGGTCGTTTTGGAAAATACTCAATCTGCACAAAAAGTCTATGAAATCTTCTCAAACAGCCAGTTCGACACGCGCATATCTGATAACATAATATCAGAAGAATGGCTCAAACTTTCTATCAATGCTTTTGTGAATCCTCTTACCACATTGCTGCAGGTACGCACGAACATGCTCTCCACACCCGAACTGCGAATCCTGGTGGAAAAAGTCATCGATGAAGTGATCGCAGTTGCAGAAAAAGAAGGCATCGCAGTTGAAAGAGAAAAAGTCATCCGTACAATAGACCGGCTAAGTAAATATCACAATTTCTCATCCATGTATCAGGACGTGAAAAAGGGCAAAAAGACAGAGCTGGACTACATCACAGGAGCAATCATACAAAGAGCTAAGAAACACAGCATACCCGTGCCGATGAACGAATTTCTTTACGACTCAATACATTTTTTAGAAAAATATGGATACTGAGAAAATGTCTAATGACTCCCGACTTGTCGGGAAGAAATTAAAGGATAAAATGATTATTTCTAATATTTCTACCATGCGAGAGCATAAAGTTAAGGATATCCAAAAACTTAAAAATAAAGAAAAGATCGTCATGCTCACCTGTTACGACTTTCAAATGGCAAAGATCTTTTCCTCTGTCGGTATTGACATCATCCTTGTGGGAGATAGTCTCGGCATGGTTTTTCAGGGTGATTCCACCACAAAAAACGTAATCATGGAGCAGATGCTTTACCACGTCCAGGCAGTCTCAAAAGGCGCTGGCGAGCTTCCCATTGTCGGTGATATGCCGATCCATTCCTATAGGAATAGAGAAATCGCTTTGGAAAATGCCCACCGGTTCATAGATGCCGGCGCTGATGCGATCAAACTGGAAGGAAATATCCCAGAAACGATCAGCTATCTCATTGAACATGACATTCCTGTGCAGGGGCATATCGGACTGCTTCCTCAAACCTATGAATCCTTCAAAGTAGTTGGCAGAAAATCAGAAGAGCACGACAGACTCCTTGCAGAAGCAAAGGACATCGAGCAAGCAGGTGCGTTCACACTCGTTTTGGAATCCATTCCAGAACTCCTCGGCAAAGAGATCACGGAAAGCATTGAGATACCCACGATCGGTATCGGTGCAGGTAAATTTTGTGATGGACAGGTGCTCGTTATAAATGATCTGCTTGGTATGGATCCCGCCTTTCATCCCAAATTTGTGAAGCATTATGCAAACCTTTTTGAAATCATTTCACAGAGTGTATCTGCATTCAAACGAGATGTGAAAAACAAGACCTATCCTGATAAGGAACATGTTTATGAATAGATCGTCACTTCCCAAAAACAAGGTGCTGGAACTCATCCGAGCTGCGCTCAAACATGATAAATCCTATAAAAACGGCAATGTCATCAGCACGATGTGTACCTATCCCAACAAATTCGCTCAAGAGCTTTTTTCCACTTTTATTGATAGGAACATCGGCGATGCAAACCTTTTCCCAGGCGTGATCGAACTGGAAAAGGAAACCATTCAGATGCTGGGAGATATACTGCACAATCCCTATGCTTACGGCAATATAGTCACCGGCGGCACAGAAGCGAATTTCCTTGCGCTCTGGGCATACCGCGAGCTTTCAGGAAAGCATACAATAATTGTGCCCGAAACCGCTCATTTCTCGCTCTATAAAAGTGCGAACATTCTCAATCTAAATATAAAAACTGTTAAAGTAACCAGGCAAAGGCAGATAGATATTGCTGAAGCGGAAAAAGCCATTGATGACGACACATTCTGCATTGTAGGCATCGCAGGTACGACCGAACTCGGCGTGATCGACCCGATTTACGAACTTTCAGCTCTTTGTGAGAAATATAAACTCTATCTGCATATCGATGCAGCATTTGGTGGATTTGTTATTCCCTTTTTAAAGGACATGGGCTATGATGCTGACGATTTTGATTTTTCCCTTCCAGGCGTAAGCTCCATCACGATCGATCCGCATAAAATGGGCATGTGCCCTATTCCGGCAAGCGGGATTCTCTTCAGAAATGAAGAACTGACCGAAAAGATCAAATGGAGTGTGAGCTATCTCTCGGGCGGAAATACTGCGCAGACCACCTTTGTGAGCTCCCGTTCTGGCGCATCTGTCATCGCAGTGTGGGGTATGCTGAACTATCTCGGATTTGAGGGTTATAATAACATTATTAAGAAATGTATGCATGTAACGAGCTATCTTATTGCAGAGCTTAATAAAATTGAAGAACTCTCCCCGATCCAGATGCCAACTATGAATATTGTGGGTGTTACATCCCAAAAATATAATATAGTGCAAATTGCAGAAGCACTGCGTGATAAAGGATGGGCGATCTCACTCTTTACTAAGCACCTGCGCATCGTGCTTCGTCCATCGGTAACAAAAAATGTAATAAACAAATTTATCCATGACATAAAAGAGGTGTTAAAATGCATCCAAGCAAAGATATAATCGGAACAAAAGGACAGGAGCTTCAGGACAGGCGAATTGCCCTATGCATAACCGGAAGCGTGGGCTGCCTGAGAAGCGTTGAACTTGCACGCGGGCTCATGCGCCATGGCGCAGAAGTATTTGTGGTGATGAGCGAAGAAGCAACAAAGCTCGTGACCCCAACAATGCTCGAATGGGCAACAGGCAATCCTGTAGTAACTGAATTAACAGGCAAAATCGAGCACATCTGGCTTGCAGGTGAGCATGAAGATAGCTGCGACCTTGTACTGGTCGCACCTGCAACCGGCAACTCCCTCAGTAAGATCGCTTGTGGAATCGATGATACGCCTGTGCTCTCCACCGTAACCTCTGCCATCGGCTCGGGCATTCCCGTGATGATCGTACCTGCCATGCACGAAAGCATGTATAAAAATCCTTTCATTATTGAAAATATCGAGAAGCTGAAAAAAACCGGTATTGATTTTATCGATCCGGTGCGTGAAGAAGGCAAAGCAAAAATCGCAAGTGTGGACACTATGGTCGAGATGGTCATTCAAAAATTGTATGCTAAGGATATGCTGGATATGACCGTGCTGGTAACTGCCGGACCTACCATCGAATATATTGATGACATCCGTTATATTACGAACAAAAGCTCAGGGAAAATGGGCTTTGCACTTGTACAGAACGCAGTTCGCAGAGGTGCGCATTGCATACTTGTGAGCGGACCCGTAAACCTCACTCCTCCTGAAGGATGTGAGTACATTCCCGTGGAAACCACAGAAGACATGAAGCACGCAGTTACCACACAGCTAAAAGAAAAGAATATAGATGTATTCATCGCCGCTGCTGCTGTAGCAGACTGGAAAATAGAGAGAAAAGCAAAAGGCAAACTTACCTCATCCAGAAAATTCAGCATCGAACTCTCCCCCACCGATAAAATAATTGAAAAGGTGAAAAAACTCTCGCCGGCAACCGTTCTAATTGCATTTAAGGCAGAGTATGGATTGAACGAAGAACAGCTCACGGCAAAGAGTTATGAACGCCTGCAGCAGGTGCATGCCGACTACATCGTTGCCAATGATGTGAGCGAAGAAAATTTCGGCTTCCAGAGTAATGAAAATAAGATATTTATGATAAATACAAAAGGTGAAGTGCAATTCAAAGGCAGGGATACAAAACATGCACTTGCACAGAGGATTCTGGATATTGTGAAGAGCACCCTCACCTAACCTCTCCCAGCGGGAGAGGAAAAATTAAGCATGGACTCCAATGACAGATTTGCTGGTGTGGAATTCAGAGCGATCTTTGCTTTATATTTCATACTGAACTCCATGTGACTTCATCCCTATGAAGTCCAGCCTGAAAAGATTTTACTTTTTGGAATCGAATCATTTTTCACCCCTCGCTCTTCTCTCTATATGGACATCTTTTTTCTCTGTGCTCTCTGTGGTGTGTATTCCCTTCCTAGGCCCCACGTTCTCTCTTTTTAGACTAAGCGAAAATTTAAAAGGAAAAAAGATGAAAAAGTTTTTTATTTTGCTTTTTATGGTTTATGGATTATCAAATTTATCAGCTCAATTGAAATATCCAGAAACTCCCAAAATTGCGGTGCAAGATACGCTTCATGGAACAGTAATCACAGATAATTATCGCTGGCTTGAAGATGGTGAAAACCCGGAAGTCATAAAATGGGAAGAGAAACAGAAAAAACTAACAAAGTCGATCCTGGATACACTACCCCAAAGAGAAAAACTGATCAAAAGATTCAATGAACTTTGGCGTTATGACGATATCGGCAGACCGAGTAAAGTATTAAATGGAGAGAGAATCGTCTTATGGGAAATGCTAAAAGATGATGAAAAATGGAGAATGATCACTAAAGAAAATGAAGGAGCGGAATTTGAAGTGTTAATCGATCCAAACCTGTGGGATCCAAAAGAATCAATAAGTGGAACAAGTATTTCCAGAGACGGCAAATATTTTACTTATGGAAAAACAGTTGGAGGAAACGAAAATCCGTTTGTTAGAATTTTGGAGATTTCTACAAAAAAAATTCTTCCCGATACTTTAAGAGGTCGGAAACAATATGTTACATCCTGGCTGCCGGATAACTCTGGTTTCTATTATTCAGCTTGTCCATTAAAGAATGAAGTTCCGGAAGGAGAAGAAAACTACTGGCGTTCGATCTACTTCCACAAACTGGGAACTCCTGCAGAAGAAGATGAAAAAATCTATTACAACGAAGATAAAAAGGAAATGAGTCATAGTGTCTGGATCTCAGAATGTGGGAAATATACTATTTTTTATCGAGGTCTTTTCCGCAAGAATGAGATTTATTTCAAACACCTTGATGCTGAAGAAATAATTCCTGTTGCCACTGGCTTTGATGCTTCTTATTCGGTTGATATCGTTGATGATAAAATCCTGATAAAGACTGATAAAGATGCTCCGAATGGGAAAGTTTATATTACCAATGTCACTCACCCCCAGCGAGAATTCTGGAAGGAGTTTTTACCTGAACAAAAAGATAAACTCTATTATATCAATGCGATCGCCGGTTATGTTTATGCTGTATATCAGCACAATGCTTACACGATTATTAAGATATATTCTTTGGAAGGTGATTATATTCGGGATTTATCTTTTCCGACACTCGGAACCGGATATGTCAGCGGTTACTGGTCACAGGATGATATCTGGGTGAATTTTTCCTCGTTTACTTATCCCACCGTTATTTACAAATACGATTTTGAAAATGATAAACTGGATATCTATAAAGAATTTCCATTGGAAATAGATGTTGAGGATTTCTATGCTGAGCAAGTCTGGTATCATTCCAAAGATGGAACACCAATTTCAATGTTTCTTGTTCATAGAAAGGATCTGGAAAAAGATGGAAATAATCCTGTGTTGCTTGCCGGTTATGGCGGATTCAATATTTCAAAGACGCCTAATTTCTCAACGTCGAATATTGTCTGGCTTGAAGCTGGTGGCATGATCGCGATTCCAAATCTGCGAGGAGGTGGAGAATATGGAGAAAAGTGGCATGAAGCAGGAATGAAGGAAAACAAGCAGAATGTGTTTGATGATTTTATTGCTGCTGCAGAATGGCTTATCAAAAATAACTATACAAATCCGGAAAAACTGGCAATCAGTGGAGGAAGTAACGGAGGTCTTTTGGTTGGAGCTGTAACTGTTCAGAGACCCGAATTATTCAAAGTTGTTAATTGTGCTGTTCCTCTTCTTGATATGATCCGCTACCATAAGTTCGGTTCTGCCAGATTCTGGATAGATGAATATGGCAGCGCAGAAAATCCTGAACAATTCGATTATCTCTATAAATATTCACCATATCACAATGTAGTAAATGGTACAGACTATCCGGCAATCCTGATTTCAGCAGGAGAAAATGATGCTCGCGTTGATCCGCTTCATTCCCGTAAGATGGTTGCCCGAATGCAGGAAGCAAATCCCAATGGAGAAACGATTTTGCTTTTATTAGAAAAAGATTCCGGTCATGGTGGCGGTACAACTCTCTCGATGCATATAGAAAAAGTTGCTGATACCTGGGCTTTTTTGATGAATGAATTAGGAATGAGTTTGGAGTAAGATATTCCCCGATACGGTTTACCCCGTTGGATTTTTTATTCAATTTGGGGTATATTTCCCTACGGGGCAAGTGTGATAAATACAAAAGGTGAAGTTCTATAAAGGGAAAGACGACAAGACTGCACTTGCTCAGAGTATTTTGGATATTGTGAATAGTAGATTTGGGATGGAGTGAAATTAACTTATTTAATTCCCTTCACTCATTATCATTTTTTTTATTGTTTAAATTATTTCTTTTATCTTCTATCTTTTTCCTTCTTTTCGTGCCTTTCGTGCCTTTCGCCTGCCTCGGCGTAATGTAATGTAGTCGGGTGGTTATTCTCTACTAAATCTCACATAACTGAACACACTATCCCTAATCGTTCCGCAATTATAATACTCCCTCACTGTCGGAATGTCCTTATCTATCGGATCAGCTATTAAAAAAAAGGCATGACCAAATTAATGATCATGCCATTCTTAAGTGACAATACTTGATTCTCTAATAAGATCTTCTACTAAAGTCTTTGCGATTATCTCTTTTCGGACGTGCTTCGTTGACTTTAAGGGAACGACCTTTAAGGTCTTTTCCATCCAAGTCAGCAATTGCTTTTTCAGCTTCAGCAGGTTCTTTCATTTCTACAAATCCAAAACCTTTGCCGTCAATGATAATAACCTCAGCCACTTCGCCAAATTCAGAAAATAATTCTGAAAGATCGTCTTTAGTGACTGAATAATCAAGATTACCCACATAGAGTTTTTTACCTTGCATGCTTTCTATTCTCCTTTTTTTTCTTGTTCTCATACTTATCATGAAGAATAGACGTAAAAAAATCTACTTTCAATCTTAAATATTCTGAACTTTATAACTTAACATGTAAGTTACTTTATAAGTGATGCATAAAAATTCTATATTGATGTCGTCAAGAATTTTAAATAAAAATTAATATTTTCCTTCCGCAGCCACATAATTACAACATTAATTTTTTCCATAATAAGCTAACTCATGTAAAAATATAATCTTTATATCCAAACAAATATTTATTAATCATTTTTACTGATTCTTTGCATCTCTCTTTCAAGATAATAGAGAAAGTATTGTTGAATCCCTTCAGCTTTTTTAGATAATTCGATGAAAAATTCTGTCACGGGTAAATTTGCATTGTCTTTTAAACGCTTCTGGAAAGACAAAGTATAATTTTGATAATCCCACAATTTTTTCATAAAAGATTTTTCTATTTTAGTTGGTGTGGCGATTGCTTTGAAAGCATTTCTCAAATCCAACGCAAAGGGTTTTATCATATCAATAATAAATTGATAAAATTCATTGTAATCAACTGTCCCATTATTTTTCATCATCCTATTAATACGTCTATTTATAATTTCGGTATATTGCTTTGCTGATTTTTTACTTTCTATAAGAAGTGAGTATAATTCATTTTTGGGTGCTGATGTTTTTTGCAAATAACCGATTATGAATGTATGAGTATGCCTTGCTTCGATACCTTCCAATAATTTTGCTGAATGAATTTTATAAGATACATTTTTTTCAACATCAATAAACTTATTCTCTTTATCCCTATTAATACCGCCATCAGGATCATAAATATAAAAACAGTCATCTTTGAAATTAATAATAACAACAGCATGACCGGAAGAGTTATTGTTATGTGAATAGCGCTGACATGGTAAAAATCCTTTTGCAATACTCGTTATAAATGGAATTTCATTCTCTAATAATCCCGTTGCACAATCGAGATATTGTGCTCTATTTTCGAATCTTTTTTCCATGTATTCAAGCCCAAAATTATTGGGTATAAGATTCAATATCTCTTTACTTTGCATTAATACACCCGCTGTGAAAGATTCGAGGGTATCATCATATTGGATCATATACGACATTTTAGATTCGGAGATAATATCATAATCTTCTTTATTAACATGCTCACTTAACAATATTGCCAAACACGCCGGCACGCAAGCATTATTGAAGTGTTGCTGTTTCCATTTCATTTTCAATATTTTTTCACCTCACAAGCAGGCATTTTTTCACTGATTCAGTTTTGCCATTAATACTCAAC
>JAUWPE010000013.1 GCA_030611765.1 Candidatus Cloacimonadota bacterium
ACTAGGCGCTGCTACAGAAAATGCAATTGAAAGAGCAAATGAAATCGCTAAATCAACAGTAAACAAAGTAAAAGAAATAAACTCAGCACGCACAGGTGTATTTCAGATAACCGAGCATTACTCGACAGAGGTTTCTGATTATGGAATGTATCAAACCTCAACAAGGAAAAAATCAATACGAGTAACGGTCACCTGTACGTTCACTATCAAATAGTCCTTTGGAGGACCGATGAGCTTACGCGAAGAAGTTTTTGCCTGGTTTGATGAAAATCCTGAAGATCTGAAAAAAGAAGGATACGGCTCAAATGCTGCATTAAGGGATGCCTTTCCAAATGAAGATAGAAAAACTCTTTCTAAATATAAAATTCAATATACAAGAGAAATGAAAAAAGAAAATCTGTCTGAAAAACCAGTGGAAAAAGTAAAAAAGGAAATCAAAAAAGAAATCTCTCAAGATGATCTAAAATTAGGTGACCGTGAATTTGATGCAATGATTAATAAAATGAAGGAATCGCCTGCAGCAGAATTCATAAAGAAACATCATTTCTTTTTTATTGCAGGTTTCATTTTCATAATCATATTTTTCATTTTCAATCCGTTTAAAAAGGATTAATAAAAAACTTTTCCCGTTATTCTTTGAAATATTAAAATAAAATATATGAAAAAACTATATTTTAGTCTGATTTTCTTGGGCATCATAATTCTCAGTTTTGGAGAACTCCATGCTGGTAACCTGAAAGTACATTTCATCGATGTACGTCAGGGTGATGCAATGCTGATCCAGTATGGGGGAGAGAACTACATTATCGATTCCGGGAGAAATCTCAGCTCGAACAAACTCATTCATTATATCGATTCTGTTGGTGTAACTACCTTGAATGCATGCTTGATCACTCATCCGAATTTTGACCATTATGGAGAATTTGAAGATCTGGTTGAAAGCGGATTGTTCACCATAGAAAAATTTATTGTAAATAAAGATACCTCAACAAACTCGACTTACATCACACTTATGGATTTGTTACAAACTGAAAACATTCCAGTTGACTCAGTTGATTATGAAAACGATCTGAATTGGAGCATGACTACCGATATTCTTTCACCGAATTATGATAATGGTTTTTCTGGAACGAACAATAACTCAATTGTAATTAAAATGAGTTTGGGAGAGGTAAATTTCTTGCTCACCGGTGATAGCGTCGAAGATAATAATCAATACCTTCTCGATACATATGACCTTGATGCAGAAGTCTTGAAAGTGTCGCACCATGGTGGTCTTAACGGTACCAGTGAAGCATTTCTTGCGGAAGTAACTCCAATAGTATCAGTTATAAGTTCGGGCAATAATTCTTATGGCCATCCTTCACAAACTGTGGAAGTGTTGTTGGAAGACATCGGCACTTTGATATACTCAACTGCTGATGATTGGAATACCTGGTGGATTAACGGTGGGAATGGTTCTGATGATATAAGTTTGGATGATGATGTCCTTGTCGAAACTGATGGTGAAAATATCTGGGTAAATAATGAACTTGTGTGGTCATCCTTTGCTATTGATGAAGAATATACAGATAATACTTTCTTGAGCATATCACCGAATCCATTTAGAAATTCAGTTACAATACAATATTATGTTAAGAAAAACAGCAACGTGAAAATTGATGTGTACGATCTGCGCGGAAAATTAGTTAAGCGGCTTCTCAATGAGAACAAAAGCACCGGCAACTATGAAGTAAAATGGAATTCTGAGGGAATGAGTTCAGGGATTTATTTTTGTAAATTTGTACAAGGGAATAAAGGAGAAGTGAGGAAACTGGTTTTAATACAGTAAACCATATTTCTCTCGTTCCAATCCGACAGCTGGCGGATGGGAACGGACGCATTTTCTCGAAACGGAAAAAAGTTCCCAGTTAAATAAAGAAAGATTTAATCCGAATGGAATATCGAAAAAAGATTTTACCCCGATTAACCCAGTTAAATCCTTTCGGGATCCCGATATGTCGGGATATTTAACAGGGTGAAATAGATGACAGATTTCACGGGTTAAAAATAAAAGGAAAAAATTTAAAGGGGTAAACAGGGCAGGCGGGATAGGTAGAATGGTTAGAGCAAGTGTTGGGTCTGTAAGTCAGCAAATAAAATTACTGCTTCTATTATGGCAAATGGCCTGGCTCGTTGTTTAGGAGAGACATTTGAAATTGAGTTGGACAGTTGTTTGCATGTTGGTAGTGGTTATAAAAGTATATTAATGAAATACCAAAAAGTTTATAAGCGTGGTATAATCAGACCACAAGAATATTTGTTTGAAAATGAAATTAATAGTTATGATAGTTTAATTGTCAAAAAAGCAATCCAAATCAATAGCGATGCAATAATGATAAATTCTATAGATTGGAACAATATGTTGAACGAAACAAAAAACAAAAACAAAGAACAATATCTGGATTTGAAATATTATTACGATACCTATAAAAGATATGACAAACATATATAAAAAGGATTAATATATTAGATACAATTGATTAATTTTAAAAAAATGTAGAAATAATTTGCGTATATTTTTTAGTTAATTAGAAAATAGGAAAACGTAAAAATGGAGTGATAGATGAATAAATATAAAATTTGTATTTTAGTTATATTTATTTTAGTAGAAATTAAATTATTAGCACAAAATCAATCGGTAGATTCATGGAAACCAATAACAAAAGCACCCCAATCCATTTCTGGAGGAGGTGGGGTAGTTTATTATCAAGATAACCTTTTCGTTAGTGTGGGAGGTGGAAAAGATGATTTTTATAAATTTAATTTGAAAACAAAAACCTGGCATAAATTACAATGCTTTCCAAAAAAAATTAGTTTTGGTTCAGATTTGGCTTTTGATGGAAATCGTTATATATATGCGATAAAAGGTACAAGTATGCTGGGAATCATTGGTAATAGTTTGTTTTGGAGATATGATATTCAAAATAATTGCTGGGAACTCTTACCAAACACTCCCGAGGATATGGGCGCCTATGGCGTACCTGTTGGGGATTGTAAAAAAACCAGATTAGTTGGAGTATAATATGAAGAAGATTTTTTGTAAGACACAAATAGTATTATTAATGCTTTTTATTTTCATATACACAACCCTACATTCGCAGAGCTCAATAAATGTATGGAATAAAGATAATCAAAGTTTAAGTAATGGAGCAATACATGGACAGGTGTGGTCAAATATTGGTGGACCAATTAAAGATGCATTGGTTTTTGTAACTGATCCAGATCTTACACATCTTTATGGTGAAGATATAAGCGATGATGTAAGTAATTGGGGACAATACTGGATCAGTCCTCTTCCTTCAAATAAAGATTTGGTTGCTTTTGCATATCATCCTGGACGTCCTTTCATATTGGCATCAGAGAAATTTACATTATCATATAATGAAAATAAAAAAATTGAATTAGATTTATCTATTAATTATTCAGATCCAGGTTTTATTAAACTGTGTAACGATTTCAATAATTTTGGAACTGGTGGTGTGTTTCATCTTTCAGGTTTTGTATTAAGAATGATCACACTCTTACAACAATCACAAAATACTAATTATGCTAAGACGATCATTGAGCAATTAAATTCATTAAAGGTTAATAATACTGATACATCAACAATGCCAACCTTAGGTTTCATTCTCGATTCCTCCGGCAGTATGAAAGACAATGACCCGAACGATATAAGGAAAACTGCTCTTATTAATATTATCAAAGATAGGCTTACCGGTACTGAAAATGTGCATATAGTAGATTTTGACTCCGAGGCACGTTTGTGTAACAATAATGTATCTGGTTGGTCAGAACAAGATTTAATAAATGCAGTACAAAGGATCGATTCTTCAGGTGGCACGAATGTTGAGGCAGGTCTTGATGCGATGAGTGCTTCGCTTACCAAAAATGGATTTTCTAATAATACAGGTGTGATGCTTCTCACAGACGGCCAGGGAGAATATACCGATGGCGCCCAATGGTTCTTGAAAAATGGGATAAAAGTTTATACAGTGAGTTTTGTGGGTGAAACTGATGAAGTGCTACTGATGAATATTGCCCAACAAACCGGTGGAATTTATATGCGTGCAAATACTGCTAAACAAATATGTAATCTCTTCAACCTTTTTTATGATCTTTTAACTGGAAGTAGCATGTTCGTTTATCATAAAGATCAAATACATCGAGGTGATGTGTTGGAATATTATTTTCCTGTGGATAATGTTGAGGGTTTGTTGTATTTTGCTACAAACTGGGCTGGCAGTAGAGGAGATATGAAAATAATTTCTCCATCTGGTAAGATCTTCACAGAAAATGAAGGTAGTGGACAATGGAATATAGGTGATACATACATTACCGCATCAATCCCGCCTATTGAGATTGGGGATTGGGAGGTACAGTTGATGGGTTCACAGATTCCAGCTCAAGGAGGGGAGGTTAGTCTGGAAGTTCATGGTAAATCTGATCTCCTTTTTGATGTCGGTATGTCCGCGCTAGTAGGCATGGTTGATTTTCAGATAAATAGTATAATGAAACATCTTGTCAGTAATTATTCTACTACTGTTACAGTAGAAACACCCAGGGGAAATGAAATAAATATCAGTGATAAGCTTCAGAATGATATTTTATATTTTTTCCCAGCATCCGGCAAGGGTAGTTACAAATTTACCTTTATAATTAAGGGGAATAGAAATGATGGTTCTAAGTTCCAGAGACTACTTACAAGATACTATGTATTAGCTGAAATAGACGGAGAAGCTTCAACATATTTTTTTAAGGGTAGTGATTATCTTCAAGACAGTCTATTTGACAAGGCATTAGAATGCTTTCATATAGTTATAGTGATTGATCCAGATTACGTAGGAGCATACTACGGAATGGGAATTATTTATGTCCAAAAAGGCAATTACAACAAGGCAATAGAATGCTACAAACAAATTATAGAGAAAGATCCAACTTATCCATATACATACTTCAATATGGGAAATGCTTATTGCTATAAAGGCAACTACGACAAGGCAATTTCTTACTATAAAAAATCGATTGAGATAGATCCAGATTATGCAGATGCATACTACAATATGGGAGTTGCTTATGCCAAAAATTGTAACTACGATAAAGCGATAGAAGGTTATCAGGGAGCAATTGAGTTAGATCCTGATTATGCAGAAGCAAACAACAATATGGGGATCGCTTATGCCAATAAAGGCAACTACGGCAAGGCAATTTCTTACTATAAAAAATCAATTGAGATAGATCCTAATTATGCAAAAGCATACTACAATATGGGGGTTGCTTATGCCGATAATGGTAACTATGAAAAAGCAATAGAATGCTTTCTGAGATCGATTGAGATAGATCCAGATTATGCAGATGCATACTTCAATATGGGAAATGCCTATTACGATAAGGTAAACTATGACAAAGCGATAGAATGTTATCAGGGAGCAATTGAGATATATCCAACTTATCCATACGCATACCTCAATATGGGAAATGCCTATTACGATAAGGGGAACTATGACAAAGCGATAGAATGTTATAAGAGATCAATTGAGATAGATACTGATTATTCAGAGGCATACTTCAATATGGGAAATGCTTACGCTCGAAAAGGTTGGGATATGGCAGCAGCTGATAGCTTTTATCAAGCGGGCTTGTTATATTTTAATCAAAACAACAATCAGGAGGTTCTCAAAACGATAGATGCAATGAAGACAAAAACTCCAGATTCACCACTAATTCAAAAACTTATGGATAAATTGAATAAGGAATGAGGAAAGAAGAGAATTTTTGAAGAATTGAGTGTGGTAGAGAATTGTGGGAAGGTAAGTGGTGATGATAAAATGAAAAATGAATTGAAGCGATTCGGAAATTATTATAATTTAGTCAAACCTCATAAAAGTATCGACGGCATGACTCCAAAGGAGAAATTAAAATAAAGAAGTAACGCAAGATTCCAATCTTGCGCATCTCAACATCAGTCTCCATTTCATTACGACTTGACAGGTCCGTCTCCGTTACACTTCAGTCTTCGCTACGCTACGCCCAGACAAGACGCCCTGGCAGGCAGACCCACGAAAATTGACAAATTAGAGAATACGAATTTATTAGAAGAGTATGGAGAATGGAAAATTTGACAAAAAATATTCTACAATCATGAAAAGGATTAATGAAACGGAAAAAAGAATAAAATATGGAAACTAATTTTCTTTTTCGTAGAGTAAAAATTGAAATTGATTTCTAATTACTACAATACAAAATTACTTTTCGTCAGTTTATAAGTAATATTGTAGTTTGGAATGGTAAAATGTTTAATAATGTTCAACACCGACAGTAATTAAAATGCAAGGTACGATTATAAAATCAAATATTAATAACATGATATTTACTTTTAAAAAAACTATACTAAAAATTTCAAAATTTGTTAGGAATTTATTCAAAATTCAATATATATTATACTTAATTTTCCTCTTAACTATAGTCTATTTCATTTTTAATCCAAGATTTATTTACGAAAAGGGACAATATTTTCTTACATCTTATAATGAGATTGATTATGCTACTCAATTTGCAACGATCCCAAATAATTCACAATACGATATTATTTACATTAATCAAAGCACAACATGTACTTACATCAATTATTATAATGAAAAAGAAAACGGAACTTTTAAAAAGCGACTTTATAATTTCTCTCCAAACACTTTATTGGGAGGTTTGCTTTCAGAATGCTATTACGACACTCTAAACCACAAAATCTTCACAATATTAACGTCGGATGATGCAGATTATTATTTATTTGAATTATACAATGATGAGAACCCCACTGAAATAAAAAAAGATAAAATATTCCACTATAATATTTACGATTCAATGCTTGATACGAATATTATAGTTAACAATGTAAAGTTTAACTCATTTGAAGTAGAAAATGATCTCGAGAATCTTTGCGAACTTACACCTTACAAGGATGGATACAAACTCAAAGTTTCAGGTCGAGTAAGAGACTCGATCTTCCCACAAAAAGAAAGTATAAATATTAATAATGCTATCTATGATAGAATCAGTTCGGAAATTAGTATCTTATTAAATATTCTTTTCACTCAAGAAGATATTTTTAAAATTATGCAATTTTTTTTAAGGAAAGATTATTATGATTGGAATTATTTTCGGAATAAATTCCCCAACCGTGGATTCCTTCCAGCTAAAATTGCAGGAGCAGTTGATATAAATAATGATGGTCACGAAGAAATTCTAATTCTGATATACGGAAACGAATATATATATAATTTACTAATTTGTTTCGATACTGTCTCTAAATCTATTTTATGGGAAAATAGATACTATAGAACACCAGAACAATTTATTATTCAAGATATCGATAACGATAAAATTGAAGAAATAATAATTGGATTCTCACATTCAGATTACAACTTGCCTGTTGAATGGTTTAAGAAAAATCCAAATAAATATAATGATGGTGATATAGTTATATTAAATAATAACGGAACGATCAAACTTATCAATAAGAGACCAGCTCTACTTAATTTACCAGGGGAACCGGTCTCAACTATCTTTAGCACACAATTGAATGATGAGGGTATCCTGATGGGTTATAGATCTAATGGAGAATTGTTAGAGCAAAGGTTTATTTTTTGGAATCTCATTATTAATGAGATTGATTCATTGAATATATTATGCAACAATTTTATTGGTTTTTGTAAAAATAAATCTTATATTAGAGCATTCTCCTATTGTAATAAGAAAATAATTATGAAGTTGATTTCACTCGATATAGAATTAAAAAAAACATATAAAAACAAAATTCAGAAAAGATTGCATTCCATTTTGAGTTCAAGTAAGAAAATTTTAAATAACAAATATTATATATCACTTCCTCTTTCCATAATTTCTCAAAATCTTAATTTAATATATGATTGTCCCTATAATGCTGTTAAGAATCACATATCCATAACTGATAATAATCTATTTTTTATTGAGCAACGGAAGGGATTTACCTATTTATCAAGAATTAATTTTATTGAGAATAGAAAAATAAACCCATATGCTATTCTCATTATCTCTTTGGAAATTTTGATTATAGTATCTTTCTTCTTTATAATTAACTTCATATCGTTTCCAATATCTTCTGGAATAAGTAGTTATCTCATTGTTATTTCAGTTATAGATAAGATCCATTTCTGGAGAATATATGGGAAAATGAGAGCAATCTATAAACTGCCCAGACATATGTCATTAAAAAGAAATAGTTATTTAAATATTGTTCGCAGTTTATCAAACAATCATAGAAAAGTAGTATTTCAAAAGAAGAATTTAATATTCAATTACACTGTTTATGAATTAATCTCTAGGGATGAATTAATAGTAATTCGCCATATAGTTCATGAACTTAAAAATAAAATACTATTAATCAAGATGATAATAAATAATAAGAATAAATTAAATTCTAATGCCAGTATCCTATCTATACTTGATTATATCTCAAAGATTGCAGTAACTCTTTCAAATTTGACCAGAATTGAAACTTTATATAAAGAAAAAGTAGAAATGAATCAATATTTAAAGCAAATATTATCTGAATATATTAATCATCCCCACTTCACGAAAATTGAATTTGTTAGTGGAATCTCAAATGAATATTTTTACATCGATAAACAATTATTTAAAATAGCTTTGAGAAATCTTATCAATAATGCTATTGAGAGTATAACCAATAGCAAGCAAATTATTAAAATAAAGGTGTTAATTGTTGATTCAAAATTACATGTGGATATTCTGAACCCAGGTCACTTAGAAAGAAATGAAATTGAAAAAATCTATGAGATCGGTTATACAACTAAAAATGAAGGTTCAGGATTAGGAATTCCGATATCAAAGATTATAATTGAAAACCATAATGGTATTTTAAGTATCTCAAGTGATGATAACACCATTATGGTTCGAATAATATTACCTAAAGAATAATTTCTGGCGTAAGGAAGAACTATAAATGCTTAATGGAAAAATTTTAATTCTTGAAGATGATAAAGAATTAGCAAATCATTATTATGATTTATTAAAGGAAACGTATATAGTAAAATTATCTCATGCAAGCACAGAATTCTTTAATATATATGATGAATTCGTTCCCGATCTTTTAATTCTTGATATTAAACTGAAAAAAAGCTTATTAAATGGTGTGGAAGTATTTGAAAAACTTAAATCCGAACGTACACAGATTCCAAACGTTATTATCCTTTCGGGGGAAGCTTCAAGAAAGGAAATTGCACAAACAATGAAAATGGGAGCTTATACGTTCATTGAAAAATCTGGGGAGTTTAATGTCGAGAAATTTCTTATTGATGTGAAACAAGCTCTAAATCAAAAATTGCAAGAAAAATCAAACTTATCTCTACGGCAGGACAAAGAAAATTTAAGAAAAAGTTTGATAAATAGCAATGTTCTTATCGGTGAATCTAAGAAAATGAAGTATATAAAAAAACTGATAGCAAAATTTGCAAAGGCAGATATCGACATTTTATTATTGGGTGACACAGGAACAGGTAAAGAAATTATTGCCAACCATATATACTGGAATTCTAATCGAGTTGGGAAACCTTTTGTGAAAGTAAATGCCGGTTCTATTCCTGAATCTCTTGTTGATTCAGAATTGTTCGGTCATAAAAAAGGTTCGTTTACCGGTGCAATTAATGACAAAAAAGGGGTTTTTGAACAAGCCGACAAAGGAATATTATTTTTAGATGAAATCTCAAACCTTGATTATAACATCCAGGGAAAAATACTAAGAGCCATAGAGTATAAAGAAATCAGGATTTTAGGTGGAGAATTAAAGTATATTGATGCGCGTTATATATTTGCTACTAATAAAAACCTGGATAAATTGATGAAGGAGCATAAATTCAGAGACGATCTATTCTATAGATTAGAAGGAAATATAATTTATATCCCACCACTAAGAGAAAGAGAAGATGATATACTTCTCTTGATGAAATACTTTTTCGATCTAGCATCTGCCAAGCATAACGCACTGTTGGATATCTCTCTTAAAGACATTAAAAATGAATTATTATCATACGAATGGCCTGGGAATGTTAGAGAATTACAAAAATTTTGTGAATATGTTACAATAATGTATAATACTATTACTAATACAGTAATTCTAAATGAGTTATGCAAAAAATCAACAGGAATAGAACAAAATAATAATGAGATTGAAAATATTCTATCAATTTCGAATTATACAGAAGCTTGCGACCATTTCTCAAAAAAATATATTCTATACCATCTCGCGAAAAATAATCGAAAGATTTCTTTGACAGCTCACAAACTCGGATTGGATCGCTCTACATTATATAAAAAATTAAAGAAATTTAATTTAGATTTTTCAGATTCGTAATATTTAGATTGGAGTTATTACTATTAATATAAAATCCACTGACTAATATGTTAACATTTAATAATGAGTTCACTCTAAAAACTAATACATGAAGATAAAAAAGGAATAAGTGAAAATGAGAGAACCAAAATTTGTCATTCTCGAAACCTGATTTATCAGGTTGAAGAATCTATTAACTTATTTCAATGTCGCTAATTAGAGTCTGTCCGTAAACTTGAAAATCTAGTAGAATTATATTTTTCATTCTGTTTTACCTCATCCCCACAGTGAAATAGAAAAAGAGATTTCACGTGGTAAACCTAACCCCTTCTCCTAAAAAGAGAAGGGGAACTTTTTGTCTCCCTCTCCACGATAGGAGAGGGTCGGGGTGAGGTCGAAAAATGGACTTTACGGATGCACACTAATTAGAGATTCTTCACTCCACTTCGTTCCGTTCAGAATGACAACTATTTTTTTTCATTTTCACACCTCGTTTTATATAAACAATATGCATTATTTAATTTTTTTGACTTTTTATAGTGAAACCAATAATATAAGAAATATATTTCAAATAATTAGATTGCAAAATCTCATTTTTTCCACAAAACTGTAGATAATAATCCACAATTTTTTATAAAGAATTGAAAATAGATAGTAAAACTAAGCATTATTATTTTGGCATGATATTTGCATATAATATTTCTAAATGCATAGAAATGCAAAAAAAAAATCGGAGGAACAAAATGAAAAAATTCATTTTGATCACGCTATGTCTTCTATTTACTTTGTCCATTTCGCTTAATGCTCAAAGTTTCAAATACAAGAAAGGTGACATAGTAAAGGGTCCATGGTACCAAGAGTCTAATTTCTCAATGACCTACAAAGGCAAAACTCAACTAATACCTGTCAAGATCAAGATACAGAGAGTCGTTGCTTCTCAACCAACAGATGAGAAATATGTATATGATTCAAGAGGTATTAAAGCTGGTTCGTACGAGACCTGGGAAGAAGAAATTACTTATCAAGTTATTGTAACTAATCCATATGATTGGGATCAAGGGTGGTTTACATTAGCAGAAGGCCAAACGCCCACTGACAAAATTTATAAAGCTCTAGAACCAGACAAACCAGACATACCACGAGGGTGGCAAAGAAAAGAGTTTGTCAGAGAAGAAGATTAAATTCAATCGAAATTGACTCTCAAATTATTGAAATGAACGAGTTAATATGAAGAGAACGAACTATCTAAGGATAAGCACTTGGTGCTTATCCTTTTTTTTGATTTTTACATTTGTATCAAATTTATACTGTGCAAGACCACCTATATCTTATGAAACGATTGGTCGATTAAGTTATGAATCTCCATTGGAAAGTAGTAATACGGCTTGGAGACAGGTTAAAGAATATGATTTTCCCTGGGTATCTCCACAATATATCATCGGTTGGCAAAGAACTATAAATTCTTCCTTTAATGCAGGAATTTATGTTTCGATATTTCCTTCAATGTCACCTTTTGAACCTCAAGAGTATAAAAATCTGATGTATTATGCTTTATCTGATAAATTTAAGGTGAGTTTGGCTAGTCAGAAGCTGATCACTATTTCGGGATATTATGCTGAGAGTTGCGCAATCGCTTCAGCTAACACCGGTAATGGTCTAGGATTTGAAGTTGGAAATATTCCAACTACTATAGAATATGTCATCATTCAACTTGAAGGAGAACCACCGAATTTCTATTATCATCCTGCAGTATTAATTATCTTTACGGTTCCGTCGAAATTCTATAATGAAATCTATCCGGAATTTAATAAATTTATTGCTGATTTCCATATAGAACCACTACCAGGCGGACCTCCTACTGGGACCATTATCACAAATGGTTCTCCCAGTGGTACAATAATATACAACAAACCAACGATTTCTGTGAATACAAATGAAGATGCAACTTGTAAGTTTGATTTTTATAATAAATCTTATGAAGAGATGTCTTATACATTAAGTGGTAATGATAAAATTCATAGCTATACCTTTGATGAAGCGTTGTCAGATGGAAAATATACTATATTTGTAAAAGCGAAAGATAATTCTGGGAAAATAAGTTTGGATAGTTATTCTTGGAATATTACAATTGCAAGTGCTGGTGAAGTTGAGCCGATTACAAAAACTCATAAAAAACCATTCGCTGTTGGATTCCAAAGATCATTGAATGGAATTGAGGGTTTAACTTTGTCTTATCAGGGTTATGATTGGAATCCATTCTTAATGATGGGTGGAAATTTTACCAGATCGGATACCATTAACTCTAAACTCAATCTTGGCTTCGGTTTCAATCTTGATTTAGTAGAAATTAATAACTTGAGTCATTCAGGCACCGGCAGACTAACTGTTCAACTTGGTGGTTTGGCTGGGATACATCTAGAAAAAACCCAAAAACCTGATTTCTTTATTGAATTACCACTGAAGCTTAAATACGAATTTTCAAACACAATAAGCATATGGACAGCTGTTGGCATTGGTTATACTTCAGATAGTGATGAAATGGTCATTCCTTTTAGAGATAGAATACCTGTCGGGATAGAAATAAGTTTTTAGAATTCACAGATTTTCAAGTCAAATTTCTGATATTAGAAATCTATAGTTAGTTTTAACAATCCAGGACATTTTAATTTGTTCTGGATTGTTTTAATTCAAATGAATTTGATATTAAAAATCCATTATGACTCCTATGATGCATATATTAATGGCGAATATACTGGTTCCGGTAAAATCTACCTTCCTCCCATTCCAGCGAATACGAGCAGGAATTATACCACAAATTTCCTCATGTCGTATAAGGATTTTGGAAATGCTTTCATAAATGCGATCAAAGATCGAAGTGTGATATTGAAGATTGTTGGAAAAGTAGAATCTGATGGAATGACAATAAACTTTTCTGATTCCTATAAATGGTAAGTTCAATAAATGATGAAATTAAACATAATTATTTTATAAGGAGTGTCTCAATAATGATACGTAAATATATAAGAATTATTTTGTTGATTTCTCTTGCGTTAACAATACCTCATACATTATTATCCCAGAATTACTACAATACTTACGGTTATATTGATAGAAACTTAAGACAAGAGACTTTTATTGATGATACAGAAAGAAATGTCTCAATAAAGATTTACAAAGATGCTGACCAGATCGGAACTGAACGGATAATAAGTGGATTGGATAATTACAATAAAAGAATGGAATTATACCGGGATGTGATCATGAACCTCGTTACCCAGCCAAAATGCCAGTCTGTTGATCTAATATATGAGGATGCAAAGCAAGGAGTAACAAAGGAAGAGTTATTGGCACAAGCTGCAATATTGTATGAAGCAGGTTCTTTCTCTACCAAACTTTTAGATTATATCTGCAAAACCGCAAATCTTGCTTACATACCTGGTTCAAACCAGACAGCTCAACTGGTTAATTCCTGGAAGCATATCATGCGTCAGGTGAACCAGTCCAACCTTCACAATGTCAGCAATGCCCTAGGTGCAATATCAGTTGTGATGAATACCATAGAAATGGGTGATAAGGTCGCTATTATAAGCAGCAACTATGTATTGTTAAAAGCTCTTGAGATGGATCTTGCAAAGGAGCGACTCAGATTGCTCAGAGAATATTGTGATATCGAAGATGATGCATTTACAGAAGCCCTGGCATTAGTGACAAATGACATGAATACGCTCCCTCAGAGTGATTGGAATAAAATAATTATGACTCTGCACAGCCAGGGGAAAGAAGTTGAGAAACTCATTATTACAATGGGACAATCGGTCAATACCCTTGGTTCATTACTTGCCAATATGCCCAAACCCAGTCCGCTAACAGGATGGATATATGCTGGATTATTTACATGGCAGACCGGTGTTATGATCCAGGAGCACAAGGATCACATGAGAACATCCTCCCTGGCAGCAACGATTTATGCTAATATGAAATTTCCGGAACAACCCTCTAAAATATTTGAGCTCTCTGAATATGCACAATATTTATTCGTTGATGAGTTTCGTCTCGCATTTGATAATTGGGTGACCTTAGTACTTTCCTGGTTCAACCAATCCTGGTATGAGGTAAGACAGGCATGGGAGGATGAAAGTAATTATCTCATTGAACATATTCAGATGAGAAGAGTGAAAGAAGCAATAAACTTATTTGATATCAATGAAGAAGAAAACCAAGAAATAATAAATATAACAAATCCTAATTCGCAAACAATCTGGTATCAAGATGAAGATATTGACATAGAATGGAACAATGCGACAGGTAATCAGATTATAGTAATGATTTTTAAAGATAATGTTGAATTAGGTATTTGTCACGATTGGACAGCAAATGATAATATATGTAATGGATGGGTTAATCCCGATTGGGGAACTGGAAATAATTTTAGATTAAAAGTCATAGATGAAAATGATAATTATGGATGGAGTGAAGAATTTACTATTCAATCGGGAAATGGTTTACACGATAATTTTTATTCATGGAATATTTCTTATTGGGAAGGTAATTGGTGGTCCCATAATATCAATCATGGCGCTTGGCAACCAACTGTTGAAAACGGTTATGCATATATGAAAACAACCGATTATAGTTGGGGACAAATTAGGACGACTCAAATGTGGTCTCCTGGTCAGACATTTTCTATAACTCTAATACCATTTTTAGAATCTGGCGGAATAAATGCTGATAAGGCATTTTTTTGCTTGAGTTCCAATTGGGTGTTTTATGATACCGATATTGCAGCTGGAATCAAACTAGATAATAGAAATGTTATTGCTTGGTGTGAAGATAATTTTGAGATTGCAATTTTTGGTAGTTATACACCTGGTGATGAAATTACTCTAACAATTACTTGGAATACTGATGGCACACTAACTCTAACAGGTGGTAGTGGTTCTTACACAATGGCATCAAGCTTATTACAAGCTAACGAAGCATATTTCGTTATTGTTAACAAAGACAGTATCGACGGAATTGAAGTTGATCAAGTTATAATATGCGAATAATTTATTATTTACGTGAGCGTATTTTCATAGTGTGTGATAAAAAAAGGTAATGCCAATCGTCACTCTCTTATCGCTGATGCGAATAATTTTGCAGCACAGACGCTCGCTTATTATAGAACACCAACTTCTCATGGAGGAGGTGGGAGAAATTTTGAATATTCTCAGTTGTTTTTCATCGTATTTAACCAATCCTTGTCTTTTCCTATTTACGGCTGTCCATTCGATTACGCTGATCTGACGCAATTTTGCCACAGCTTTTTCCCACGATAATTTTATACTTTCAAACCTTTTCTCAAATAATACCGATAACTGAAATGCCATAAAACAAACCATCACATGTGCCGGTATTTGTTGTTGTGTCCGCCTGGAGGATTGGGAATCCGGAATCCAGTTTTAATTAATCAGTCCTTTAGAGTTAATCACTGTGCAATATTATCTTTCTAAATTTTTTGACTTAAAAATACACATTTCAATAATATCCCAAAAACCCGAAAGAGAGTATGTATGAAAAAAATTATTTTATGTGTAATGCTGATATGTGCTACTTTTTCGATGTTGTATGCCCAGCATTCAGAATCCAATCCATTTCAGGATTATTATGCCGATCCGAATATTTCGAGTTTTGAGAATGCGTTTAAGCATTATTCCGCACAACTTGCAGAGGATGAAGAAAGCGACAGCGCCCGTTTGATGCTGTCCTATTTATATTTGATCGAACTGGAGAGAATGATCGAGCAGCTTGAAACTCGTGTTGATTCGCTGGCTCCGAAATATCAATTCCAGTATGCAAACCTGCTTCTCGAACTCAGAAAATATGATGAAGCGATTGAGACTTATGAGATGTTGAATGCCGATTATCCCGACTGGTCCTGTTCATGGCGTCATAAGGGAGAAGCGTATTTCAAATCCGATGAACTTGTACAGGCGGAAATTGCCCTCCAAAAAGCAATTGAAACACGCATTGAACATTACGATGCCTATGTTATGCTTGCAGAAGTGCAGGATGCAATGGGTAAAAATGCTGAAGCGCTTGCAACTTTGGAAACCGGATTTACCTACAAAGGTGAGGATATCGAGGACCCCGATGAAGAGGTTTCAGACCTCGATGTTCAGTTTCTGTATTTGAGATTGCTCAAGGTAAATGATAGGCATAATGATTATGAGCAGCTAAAAAAGAAGCTTGAAAAAAATGCTTCTGACGATGAACGCTGGAAGGATATTGATTGATGAAAAAAATTATTGCGATTTTATTAATACTTGCTTTCTCAACAGCATTACTAAGTGCTCAGGAGCCGCAGGGATATATTGAATACAAGGAAGATAAGAAGATCGTCAGAGTGTGGGGAACTCATTATGAGCGCGGCTATGGGCAGGGATATATGCTTTGCAATGAGATAATAGATATATTCTGCAATTATTTTCTTGGGTATCTTTTCGGTAATAATGCCTATTTTTACGGAGTTACTCGTGCGAATTTTGAGCAGAGTTTTGTAGTTGATGATAAGTATATCACTGAAGGAGATGGTGTTCTCGATGGCATTGTAGCAAGCGGACAAACTTTATATAATGATGTGTTGGAGCGGGATTTAGATGTTACCGATCTGATGATGTGCAATTCCATTGTAGATTTTGCCGATGACAAAAATCCCTTTTCTGATAATTCATTTTGTTCTTCTCTTACAAGCTGGGGATCCAGCACTTTTGATGCCCCTGAACTTTTGGGCGAGAGCATCATAACCCGCTTTCTTGATTGGACTCCTCATCAAACGCTTATGGACAATCATATTCTTATGGTTTCCTTTCCCACAGAATCCTATGAGCAGAATTGGATTTCCTTTACTTTTCCAGGTTTGTTCGGCTGCCTTTCTGCGATAAATGAGAACGGTGTCGGCTCTTTTTATAATGTCGGAAACAATAATTCCTACGATCCGCAGGATACCTTTCAACCAATATTTCTTTCTATAAGAAACGGCATTGAAGCAGTGGATTATGACGGCTCCGGACAGTGCGATCCAATTGATGTGGTAAAGGCAGTAAGCGATAATGTGCAGCGGACCGGCTCGATCATGAATGTGCTCAGTTCGACAGAAAAGGACAGCTTTGCGCTAATTATAGAATGCAATAATTATATGGGCATTGCGGTTCGTACGCAGGCGGACAATACAGAAATTCCCGGCGATAATCTTGCTGCAACCAATCATTTCAGGAAATTATATACGCCGGTCTATTGCTACAGATATGAGGGCATTGTAGATTCACTGGACATAAGCACTTTCATCGATCCTGAGAGAAGCTGGACACTGCTTTCCGGTGCCGCAGGTATATCTTCGAATATTCAGGTAATTCAGTATATTCCCTCAACCGGTGCGATCTTATGGTCGGCAAGAACAGGTAGTGTTCCGGCATATTTGCTTGCGCCAACTGCCTTTACAACAGATGAACTGTTTGAGTATGTAAGTGTGGATGATCCTGCATTTGACCAAAATGGAGAACTTTGTTTTAAAGAAGTTTTTCCTTATCCTGCCCAAAACGAGATCAATATTGCATATTTCTCAAAAAAAGCAAGGAATGTTATGTGTTCTATTTATAATGTGAGGGGAAGAAAAATTTATCAACAGGAAATTCAGGCAATAGCTGGTGAAAATGAGTTTACTCTTAATATTTCAACTACCCTTTCTTCGGGACTGTACTTTATCAGGATGAGTGACAATACTGTGAGTGCAACTGAAAAGATTCTCATTGTGAGGTAGGAATAATGAAACCAATATCAGTTATAATTTTGCAGAATTTGTACTACATCGGTACAGCTATCGGTTTTATCATCAAAGAAATATTCTGGCTGCGTATTGTGCTCATTATTGCAGGACTGTGTATGATCGCACGCGGTATCATCATGCAAGACTATGTGATCGTTTTCTGGATGTCTCTCTTTGCAGTGATCAACCTTGTTCAGGTCATACGCATTCTTCTTGAGAATAAAAAAGTGCATATCGATGAAGAAATTCTCGATCTCTATAACAAATTATTTTCCGATATGACATCAAAGGAGTTCATGCTTTTCTGGAAGATGGGGGAAGAGAGAAAACTTCGTAAAGATCAATACATCTGTCATGACAACGTGAAGATCGATGAGATCATCCAGATCATTGACGGCACTGCTGTTGTGAAGAAGAATGACAAGGTTGTTGCCCATTTGTCACGCGGTTATTTTGTTGCAGAAATGCAGTATCTTATGGAGGAAAATCCTTCTGCAGATGTGATCGCAGAAACTGATGTGCGCATAATTTCATGGAAGCATGGCAAATTAGCACGTCTGAAAGAAACCTATCCAAACCTTTATAACAAATTTCATCTTATACTCAGTAAGGATCTCACCCATAAATTAAAACGCTACTTATAAGAGGACACTATGAATTTAATTTTTTTCGTTGTGATCGTAATTATTTCTATTACTGTAGTTCGTATAGGTGCTGTTGCATTCGAGCTCACCGGACTGGAATGGACAGTTGCGAAATTCCAGGCGCTTTCTTGCTTTACGAGTACTGGCTTTACCACTAAGGAATCCGAACTAATCGTAAAAAGCCAGCAGCGGCGGAAGATCGCTACAATACTCATGATCATCGGGCATGCAGGTCTTGTTACACTGATCGCAACTTTTGTGAACTCCCTGCGCCCATCTCAGCTTGTTCATAAGGTTTTTGAACCAATTATTCACCTGGATAATTTGCCGACATTGTCCGTTCTAATAAATATTGTGATCATTACCATTATTTGCTGGATCATTTTTTCTCTCTTTTCTCACACTAAATTATCTAAAAAAATCACAAAGGTTATCCAGAATTTCTTTATAAAGAAAAACTTCATCAGCCGAACATACGTGCAGGACCTTGTTATCTCTTCAGGAGGATTCGGTATTATTAACATAGAAGTAACAAAGCACAGCGAACTCTATCACATGAATTTATCTGATGTTGTGAAAAAGCATCCTGAAATGAAGATACTCGCTATTGAGCGTGGCAGAAATATCATTACAAATCTCACTGATGAAACAAGAATTCTGCTTGGAGATAATATCATTTCATACGGTAAGATCGATGAGATTAAAAAAGCCCTTCATCAGCGTCTGATCGACAAAGTGAAGGATAAGGTCAGCAATCGTAAGAAGAAAAATATCAAAAAGTAAAAATGAAATTTTTCATTTCTTGCGATCCCGGTACGACCAAGCTTGAAAAGCAAATATCCTCTCACTTCGATAGATGAGTATATCACATGGCAACGAGAGGATGGACTTCCTTTTGATCCCTAGCTTCGGGTGCATGTAAAAAACGGCGGAAAGATCATAAAGCCCTGTCATAAAGCAATGTATATTCCCGGCACTATCAAAGAATGGGAAGAATGGACTGGTCTGAAGTTCTTTCCATCGGGGAAATATATTGTTGAAGATGCATTGAATCCAATATTGATAAATAAAGATATGAATTTGGGAGAATATATTGAGCCAAATGTGTGGGTAGTGCATGAGATTGAGCATTAGTTACTCGTTCCTTCCTTCCGCTCGTTCCTAAGTTGAACTTGGGAACGAGAATAAATATAATTTTTCATTGACAGATAAATTATGAGCGCAACTCTTTTGTTTAAATAAGGATTCTATGTATGAATTATTTAAGAGAAGCAGAAAAGGAAGTATTAAAGACACAGAAAACTATACCCATGTTTCCACGAAAAATCTGCAAAATATCATCTCACCAGCGGATCTCATTTTTTCGGATAAGGAAAAAATAAACGAATGATTTGTTCGTATAATACTCCAATATGGCGTTCTATACGCAGTATGTCGTATAGGAAGTAGTTACCTGCAAGGTTTAAAAACAACATACTGCAAAACATGACAGATAATAAAACTAATAATTTCACATGTGATTTTGCGATTTCTTACGCAGGAGAAGAAGAAGAAATAGCGAATGGAATTTACCAGTCCTTAATAGAAAAATATGAGGGTTTTGTAATATTTTTTGCCCTTAGGGATAGAAATAAACTTATCGGAAATGACGGTGAAAATTTTTTTGAAAACCTTTTTAATTCTGCAAAACAAGTGATTGTTATTTTGTCAGAGAATTATAAAAAAAAGGAATGGACTCGCTATGAATGGGATATTATAAAAGAAAGAAACAAGGAAAATAGATGTATTCCAATAAAAGTTGATAATGTTAAAATTCTGGGATTACCATCAAATTTTATCTACTTAAAGTTTAATGGCGATTATGAAGATATTGCAAATTTGTGTATTGAGAAATTAGTGACTTTTGAGAAAGATAAAGGAATTGTACGAAAATCAGATTTACAAAAGCTAACTGAGTCTCTTGAAAACTCGAGAGGGGCAGTAGATAAAGCTGTACAATTGGTTTTAGATAAAAGAGAAAGAACGCCACTTAAAGACATCAATTATCCAAAAGGTAATTTTATCAAATCATTTGAAATTATTAAGATTGAAGAACTTCCATATTCTCGAATTCAAAGATTAAGTGCAAGGATTAATTTACCTGACAATTTAAGTAAAGAGGAGGTAGCGTTTAATATTAAATATTGTACAGCTGAATTGTTTAATAAAAATAAACCAGATGCTTTAGGCTTATTTGTTTACTCCTCTGAAGCTTCAAATTTCTTAGGATTTGAAAAATTCAATGTAGCTAAAGCTGATTTTGCTCCATTTGGTGATTGGGGTCAAGCCGAGGAAGCATTTGCATATAACTTACCTTCTGACAAATTTGATTGGAAAATCGAATTTGAAGAAAGCTATTTTGATAAAAAAAAACGTATTAAAACATCTGATGAGTTTGCAAGAGATTTAGTAATGGAAATGATGAAAAACAAAAAGAAAAAATAAACCCAGCAGGTAACAATGTATAAAAATAATAGCCGAAATAGTAGTAAATTCAAGGGTTATAGCCCGCTTCAACTTCATCGTAAATTGAAAGATTTGAGTTCCGCAGTCGGCTATTATTCTTATACTTCACGTTGTGTGTAATTAAAAAAAATGATTAATTTTGTACAAAAAAGGAAATAAATGTTTGTTGAAATATTAAAGAACTTCAAATTAGAAAAAAAAACACCAAGTCTTTTTGATTTTGATGATAATAAAAATTATACACGTATAGAAAACATTAGAATACAGGGTATTGAAGTAAATAAATACATAAATGAATTTTGGACAGCTAAACAAAGGCAAGCCAATAGCATACACGAAATATCTTATAGAGCCTGTTTTAAACCACAATTACCAAGATTTTTCATTAAACATTTAACCAAAGAAAAAGATTATGTTTATGATCCGTTTCTTGGGAGAGGAACAACAATTATTGAAGCGGGATTGTTAAATAGACAAGTAATAGGAAATGATATAAATCCTTTAAGTATAATTTTGAGTAAACCTCGTTTTCTGATTCCTAACTTTAATAAATTATCAATTTACTTAAATAAGATACCTTTTTTTAAAGGTTTAAAGGCAGATATAGATTTATCAATGTTTTATCACCCTGATACCGAGAGTGAAATAGTATCATTAAGAAATTTAATTTTGGAAAAAGAAGAAAAAGGAAAACTAAACGATTTTGATAAATGGATAAGAATGGTCGCTACTAATAGATTAACAGGACATTCCAAAGGTTTCTTTTCTGTCTATACAATGCCACCAAATCAAGCGGTTTTACCTGAAAGGCAAATAAAAATTAATCAAAAAAGAAATCAAATACCCGAATATAGAAATGTCAAACAATTAATTTTAAATAAAACGAAATCTTTAATAAAGGATGTTTCTTCTGCTCAAAGGCAACAGTTAAAAGAAATACATAAAACCGTTATTTTTTCAAACACAGATGCTCGTTATACAAAAGAAATACCTGATAATTTCGTTCAATTGACAGTTACTTCACCACCTTTTTTAGATATTGTTCAGTATGCAAAAGATAATTGGCTCCGAGGTTGGTTTAATGGAATTGATATAAATGAAGTTGAACAAAAAATTACAATGTCTAAAAAAATCGAACAGTGGACAAATGTAATGCAGCTTGTTTTTAACGAATTATACAGAATAACAAAGATAGGTGGGTATGTGGCTTTTGAAGTAGGAGAAGTAAGAAACGGTAAAATAAAATTGGACGAATATGTTGTTCCTTTGGGAATAAGTTCTGGTTTCAATGTAATTGGAATAGTCATAAACGAACAGAAATTTACGAAAACTGCAAATATTTGGGGTGTGAAAAATAACTTAAAAGGCACAAATTCAAATAGAATAATTTTATTTAAAAAGTAGAAATAATATGAATAAAAATATTTCAAAAGAATTAGAAGGTGTAATATCTCAAATGATTAAACCATTAAAAGGTTTACCGTTAGGTATTGTGATAGAGGGTTTATCAGGATATAAAGCAAAACCTTTTAATAAACGAAGTGAGAAAGATTTAAAGGTTTTGGAGATATTAAAAAGAGTTGCGGATGATGTTTTAACGGAAGTCAATAAAAAAGGAATTTTAAGACCAAGACCGAATGAAGTTGGGAACGATATTGAACCCTATGTCAAGCAATCTATACAAAAATATAATTATCGTGCAGATACCCCTTTAACTATAAGTGGAAAAAAGAAATCGACAGGATACCCTGATATTGAATTTATTGATGAATTTGGTAGGTCTAATTATTTAGAATGTAAAACATACAATATTAATAACATTGAAACTACACAAAGAAGTTTTTATTTATCACCTTCCGATGATTTTAAAATCACAAAAGATGCACATCATTTTGGCATTTCATTTGAAATTTATGTTGAAAAAAGTATTGGCAACAAACATTTATATAAAGTAAACAATTGGAAAATATTAGATTTATCGAAACTTGAACTTGATGTAAAATACGAATTTAACGCATATAATAAAAGGTTATATGATAAAAAGTTAATATTAGCCAAGAAAAAATAACTACACCCAACAACAAATATAGGGCATTTGGCAGATAGTGTTAAAAATGAAGATATTAGCAATAAATAACATTGGTCGTAACTTGAAAATGAATCGTTTCAAAATGCCAAACGCACCATATTCAAACCGTTAGGAGATTCATAATATGAAAACCAAAATTTCATTACTCGCTCTGACACTCTTTGCAATTGTTCTGTCGAGTTGCAATACGACACCTCACAAGAACACAATAAAGGTGGGTTATTTACCTATGGTTTCCAGTTTGACCCATTTTGTTGCTGTTAAGAACGGATATTACAAAGATGAAGGGCTCGAAGTTCAAGCTCAGCAGATAATGACAAGCAATCTTATTGCACAAGACCTTGTTGCAGGACACATTGATGCGGCTATTGAACTTTCAATAATTCCACTTCTCAAGCAACTGGAAAATTCACCAAATGCTGCAAAGATATTTTCCATCAGCAGCATTACAAGCGAAAATGGTTTTGACGGAGTTTTGGTAAAATCAAATTCGCAAATTGTGAAGCTTGAAGACATTGCAGGAAAGAAAATTGGCGTCTTCCCTGGTACTACTGCTAAAAATTCCCTTTCAGATATTTTTAAAACACAATTTCCAAATCTTGAACTCCCTATTTTTGTTGAATTGGACCCGATCGTTCATATACAATCTTTAGAAAACGGTGATATCGATGCACTCTTTGCATATGAACCGACTTTAACTTTGGGTATCGTGAAGAATGGCTTTAATAAAATATCCAATTCTATTTACGCAATCCAATATTCACCCAATCCAATCGGTGTGGGAGCAGTTAATGACAAATGGTTGGCAGAAAATCTCGAAACTGCGAAAGCATTTTTTAAAGCGATTGACAGAGCAGTCGAGTTTATTGAGAAAAATCCTATAGAAGCGAGAAGGATCTTAGCAAAGGCAACAGACCTGGATGAAAATATCGCAAACGAAATGAATATAATGCCTCTTTCACTCTCTACGCAAATTGATTATAATAACCTAAGGGGTTATCTGGATGTTCTAAAAAACCTTGGGGAAATCGATGAAACACCATCCCCAAAAGATATTTGTAAACATGAGTGAATGTGTAGATTCTTTTCTCTACCCCCTCTAACTCCCCCTAATTAAGGGGAGAACATAACTTCCTTTTATCGGGTAGTTCCCTTCCCCTTTGATAGGGGGAAGGGTGAGGGATAGAGGTAGTTTATAAGAGAAAAACCGTTTCACACTTAGGAACGAGAGTGCGTGTTGTTTATCTATAGCGTCATCAGTATCGGCTCAATAAGATCGAAAGCCATCTCTTTATTCTTTTCATACACCAATATCTGAATATAGCTTCTTCTGCTGGAATACTCAAAAAACGTGCCGAGAGAAAGCCCTTTACGTCGATAAGAATAGGGGATCTCATTGTTTTCGAGCATCTCAACTATGGCTTCGAACTGCAGAGTATTATGAGCTTTACACAACTCAACAATTTTTTCAGAGCTATCTGATTCTTTTATCTCATTATCATTCATAAACTATCTCGAATTCTATATCGTGAATTATTCTCTTCACCTTAACTTTAAGTTTCTGACACAGAACAAATCTCTGCTTGCTTCGTTTTCCTACAATAACGTAGTGCCTTGGATCGAACTCGAAGTAATCTCTTCCGATGGCTGCAAGAGGGATATATCCTTCAATGGGGTATGAATCCAGTTCTACAAAAATATTCCGCTTATTGAAATTCACGATCAATGCATCAAAAATCTTATCCAAATTTTCACGCATAAAGCAATTCTTCTTCAGTTTTCCAAGACTTCGTTCTGCAATCATTGCTCGCACTTCCATCGCTGAGGAGTGCTCTGCAAAGGTTTTTATTTCATTGAGAGAAAACCGTTTTGTTGTACATTCAAAAACGTACTGCTTGATAAGATGATGAACCACAAGATCGGGAAAACGGCGGATAGGGGAGGTGAAATGAGTATATGATTTCAAAGCAAGCCCAAAATGTCCGATATTTCTGTATGAATATTTAGCTTTCATCAAGCTTCTCAAAAGAAGATAGTCATATACACGATGCTGCTTCTCGTCGCTAATAGACTGTAAAAATTGTTTGATCGCAGTGCTGATATCTTTATGAACAAAACTAAAAGAAAATCCATAAGCTTTTATGGTGCGAGCAAATTCAGAAATTTTCTCTCCATTGGGAGGTTCATGAATACGAAATATCGCTGCACTGCACTTTCTTGCGATCAATTTTGCTACAAATTCATTTGCTGCAAGCATGAATTCTTCAATAAAAAGATGGCTCTCTGTTTGATGAGTGCGTAAAATATTAATGGGACTGCCCTGCTCATCGAAAATAAATTCCGAATCAGGAAGATCAAAATCAAGACTTCCTCTTGCATAACGAGTTTTAGTGAGATGTTGAGCCAATGAACGCATCTCCAATATAATATTCTTAACCTCCGGCTTGATCTCTTCATTATCTCCCTGTTCAAACAGCACATCCACCTGCTCATAACTCAATCTTTGATCACTTTTTATTACAGAAGGATACACACTCGAACCAAGGGCTTTGAATTCTGCATCATAATCAATAATTACAGTCATTGTCAGCCGCTCGACATCTGGCTGTAAACTGCATAATTTATTGCTCAGTTTAAATGGTAGCATAGGAATGACATTTTGCAGAAGATAAATGCTTGTTCCTCGCTCCAGGGCATCGCTAAAAAGTGCATAAGGTATTTTCACATAGTGAGACACATCGGCTATATGGACATAAAGTTTGAATGTCCCATTATCTATTTTTTCAAAAGATAACGCATCATCAAAGTCTTTTGCAGTTTTAGGATCGATCGTAAATGTAATAAGATTCCTGAAATCCTTTCTTCGCGAGATCTCATCTTCAGAAATAGTATCCGGCAAAGCTTCAACTTCCAGAATCACTTCTTCTGGGAAAGTAGTGGGGAGTTCGTACTGCTTTACTATTGCAAGATAATCCACATTCGGGTCTTCGAGTGCCCCCAAAATTTCTATTATTTTCCCTTTGGGCAGCACTTGTTGATATCTATTTCCCCAATCTGTAATCTCTGCAACTATCTTTTTGCCTGTAAATTGAGTAAAATCACCTACCTCGATTAGTTCAACTTCAGTATCAAATTTTGGATTATCGGGAACAAAATAAACATGATTATCTTGTTTGAATGCAGAACCAACAAGAGTACTGTTTTTTCTCTCAATTACTTTCAGTATCTTGCCTACCGGACCTCGCTTTGCCTCCTTTGTTACTATGAATTCAACAATATCTTGGTGATAGGCATTCAAGCAGTTATCTTCATATATTTTCACATCTTTATGCTCAGTTTCAACAAATCCAAAGGGATAATTCTTTGCGAGAGCTGTTGCATCAAAAGTGCCTATATGCGTTTTTCGAGGAGAGGGGGATGAATATGCTCTTTTATGTCGAATAATAATACCTTGTGATTCAAGATCCCTTAAAATGTTTTTAATAATCCTGAAATTTTTCTTTTTTACATGAAAAATTTTTGCTAATTTGGGCACTGATAATTGTCTGTCCGGATGCCTTTGAATGTAGTTTTTTATCTCTTTATTGAGCTCTTTTTGTGACATTAAAATTTATTTCCTATCTTTTCATTCAAAAATTCCATAATCTGTTCCTTTTCACCCTGTTTTTTTGTAAATCTTATTGACTGCCCTCGAAATCTGTCTAAACCACGAGGACGATTAAAAGTGCTGAGCATTACACCTTTTTTGTCAGAATAAAAACATTTGAATTCAGTATATTTCCTTTTCCTTTTGAAAATCAGCACTTTCACAAAAACGTGATCATCGTAAAATTCATAATATGTTGGAACAAAAAATGAAAAGAGCGAGGAAAAAAGAAAAACCATCGAGAGTAAAACCCAGAAAAAATTAAGTGTCACTGAATATACAAATACTGCTGCTAATAAGAAAAACGCAAGCACCAAAGCTGACGATAGGGGAAATTCAACAAAAGGGTAAGATATCCATGCATAGATCGGTTCTTTATTCGACATTTAGCGTCTGTTCCTTACATTTTTCGATTTCTTCTTTTATATTAATTATATCCGAAAATATCGAAACGTTGTGATATTTAGCAGAGATCGTACTGATTTCTCTCTGCATTTCTTGAATAACAAATATCATGGAAAGCCCTATTGGTTTGTTCTTTACAGTAATTACTTTACGTATTTTCTTAAGATGACTTTTTAGTCGAACAATCTCTTCGGTAATATCTGACTTATCAATATAATAGTTGATTTCTGAAAGCAATTTTTCTTCATTGAATTTAGATAGATTAATATCTTCATCATGTGTTATTTCTTTACAAATGTTCCTAACTTTTATCTTTAATTCTTCGAGATATTCTGGAATTGAGTGCTCGATCGTGTTCAGAGATACCTCGATTTGATTGATCGATTTAATAAAAAATTCTTCAAGATGATCGCCTTCTGATTTTCTTTCATCAACAAGTTGTTTTAAAGCTTTTTTAAGTGTATCAAATAGCACTTTTTGAAATTCATCTGATAAATAGTATTGATCAATAGGGGAGTTCTCCATTTTTTGAAGTGTCATGAGATCAGATAGTGATATAGTTGTATTAAATCCAAGATTTGACTTTAATTTATTTAGTTTATTGAGTATCTTTTTAATATGTTCATCATCAAAATCTATATTTGCTATATCATTTCTTGAGTCTTTCATCGAAACTATAACGTTAATTCCACCTCTATTTACAAATTCTGGGATAAATTGCTCAATTTTATAAGAAAGATATTCGGGGAATTCATAAGGTAGTCTCGTTCGGATATTTAGATATTTATCATTCAATGATTTCGCGCTCACCCTCAGATAAATATCATTTTTATTATATTCTGCCACACCAAATCCTGTCATGCTATTCATAGAAGATCCTTATTCATTTATAATGAATGGAAATAGTACTTCGAGTATTAATATGTCAAGAAATTAAGAATGGGGAACAGTCCACCATAAGTTCCGACACAAAAGAAAAATGCAAAAACATCTTCAAGTTTACATAATCTATATTATCAGACATTGCTAATATTCTTAAAAAAAAGGTGTGAACAAAGTTCATAGCCGTATCACCTTAAAATTAAAACACTTATGAGTTTTATCTTAATTTACTGAAAGTGAGATCAGTCCCAAAAATGTACTCAAATATGATTTTACTTTCATTCTTCACACACATTTGGGGAATTTATTTTTTGCGTTTAAATGATCTCCAAACATGATCATAAGAGAGTTTCTGCTTTTCTTATTGCCAACTAATTATCGGAGTTAACCATTTTTTAATGCTCCTCTTCATCCAGTGCCTCTTCTTCGAATACTTCGACATCATTCTCTTCTTTACTGCCATCTTTCTCGCTGGTTTTGATTTTTATCACTAGCTCCCTTAAGAATTTCAATACTACTTTGATAAGCAGATATATGAGTATGAAAATGGAAAGAGTTTTCCTAATATTTGTTTTTTTCTTCTTTTTTTCCTTCATCTGTTCTCCTAAAAAAATAATTTATGTTTAAATGAATTTTTCAATGTTTGTGTTTTTACAGCAGTATAGATTTCTTTGTCCAGAAATATATTAAGTTACTCATTATTTTAGTCTGAACCGTATATCCGGAGCAAAGGTTCCTTGTGGAAACTCGAGTAAATAAGCAGTATAATATGCAAAAGCTTGTTCATTCAAACCAAGCTGGTTAAAGCAATTCGCAGTCATGAAGCACACATATTCCCTGTATGGACCATCATTGCTTTCTAGTAATTCTCTACAAAGCTCAACAGCGGATGCATACTCTCCCTGATTAAAATAATAATCGGCAACCTGCAACTTTAGATATGATACAGTAGCAGAATCCTGAAGGACAATAGATAATTGCTCAATATCTTTATTCAACAATGCATTGTTATTAAAATACATATTTCTAAGAAGTGAAAGAGCAGCATTTTTTACATTATCATCTGCTTGCTTGAGATGTAACTCATTATTCATTGTACGATACATTCCGGCAATGTCATTTATAAATTTGGATTCATAATCATGAGCAAAAAAATCTTTAGAAAGAGAATCTGCTGCAGAAAAATCTCCTTTGAGAAGTACTGTTTCAATACGCTTCATCTTTGCTCTTTCCTTCACATCTTTATTGTAATGTTTATTATCAATAATTTCAGTTAATATTTTCTCACTCTTTACATAATGTTCTTGCTGTAAATAGCATTGTGATAGTAATATGTTAAGCTCAGCCTTATCCGTTAAAACACTGGCAAAATCAATCGCTTTTTCCAGGTATATTTGTGACTGCACAGGATTTTGATATTCAAAAAGCTCAAGATATGCAAGATTTTTATATGCTCCAAAAATATATGCTGAAGGCAGCGATGCTTTCGTCTTTTGATAAAGTTCAGTAACTTTTTTATAATGCTTATATGCCTTTTCGTGATCGTTAAGTAAATAATAGAGCTCCCCTATCTTATTTTCCAGAAAGATAACTGTCTGCTCATCCTTTGTAGATTTAAGTACTTCAGAAATACACTGAATACTGAGCTTGTACAAATTCTGTTTCTCTGAAAGGGTTGCAAGCTTTATCAAAGCATCATTACCAAGAGTTTTGTAAAGCTCAAAAGCTCTTTGATACTGCCTTGAAAGCATAAGGAACTCTCCGATCAGCTCCGGCAATTCGATATTCGGCTCCTGCTCCTGCCGAGTTTCTAAAGCTACAATTATCTCTTCATAAGAAAGATTGAGCTTCTCTAATCGATAACGCACATTTTTATAGGTTTTATTGTCTAAAATATTTAAGTACTCATTCAACGCATCGTAAGATCTTTCCTGTAACTGATAAACATTAGCTAATTCCTGAGCAAATACTATTGAATTCTTTGATTCCTTTCGTGCTTTTAGATATAATTCAATAGCATCATCGTAAAGGTGATATTTTTGATATACCTTCGCGAACTGCTTGATAGTCGATAAATTAACCTTAGCATTTTTGAGCATAACTTCAGCCATCTTTTTAGCTTCATTGAGCTGATTTTTCTTGATCAGTAATTCAATTCGAGTGATTTTATAGTAATTATTCGTTAGGAAATTCTTCTCATCTTCAAGAAATCTTTCAAGAGAATCGAGTTTATTCGTTCGCATATAGAGATATATTAACCTGCTGACCACCTGTCTGTTATGTGGAAAATTCTCAAGTAATTGTTTATATAACATTTCGGCTTTAATAATGTTTCCCTGCTGTTCATAATGCAATGCTTCCCGAATTTTTACCTGAAGTACCGCTTGAGCATCAACTGCATAGATTGTCTGTGTGAAAAGTATGACAAAACAGGTTATTGCAATGAGATATCTAATTATTTTCATGCTGTATCTTTTCCAAATATTCTTTTATCAAACGATGGTACTCTTCCGGATAATTTTCATTAATATACTTTAGAATATCCCGAACTTCCATGTTTGTAGTGTCAATAATGAGATTGTCCGGCACATCCCACTGCTGTTCATCGGGTGTTTCGGATTCTCTTTTCTTGCTGTAATCCCGCTCATGGATAGAGCGCTGAGCATCAAGCAGTCGGGAGAGGATGTTGTTCTGCTGGCGGATCACCTGCTCATCAATTATGCCCCGCTGAAGCTTCTCCACTACTTCTTTTAACTCATTCTTCAATCCCTCCATATTTCCAAGTAATTTTTCAGCTTCAGGATAATCCCGCAGCATTCGTTCAAAATTCTCCTTTATCTGCTGCTCGTTGCCTGCAATTCTGTCTATCATCCCTTGCTGCTGTGGTGTCAAGCCCTTGCCCTGTTGCAATTGGCCCATCATTTGCTCGAGCATTGCCTGGGTAAGCATATTTATCGATTGCTGCCCCTGTGACATCTGCTGAAGCTGTTGTAAAAGCTGCTGCATACCTCCGCCGGAGCCCTGCGGCTGCTTGCTCTTCGAGAGTAAAAGATCAATGATCATTAGATTCATTGCCTTAAATATTTCTTCTTTGTCTTTCTGAATATTGTAATGGCTGTTTTCAGAAATTTTCTCGAACATCCTTTCAAAGCTGTTGAGAGCAATCGCGGAATGAGGAAAAAATTTTGGATCCATCATCAGAATTATCATGGGATTCTGAAAAAGCGTGTTGACCGAATTCTTGATGCCTTCGTACATGCTTATCTCTTCATCGAGAATATCATAGGTATTATAGGATTTATCAAGGAAATGCTCCTGTTTTTTGGAGAAGAAAAGCATCTCATTAAGGGTCTTCTTGAGCAATTTTTGAAACTCGGTCATGAGCGATGCCTGCATTTTCATCTGCGCCATGCATATTGAATTCCTGAGTTCAGAACAACCAACAAGTATATCGCATTGCTTCTTTTTAACCTGCGGGTCGTCGAGACTGAGCTGCTGAGAAGCTGTTTGCATTGCTTCTCCCAATTTATTCTGAGCTGCCTGCTGAAGTCCTTTCTCGATCTCGTTTGCAGCATTCTTTTCACTATTTTCTGCAAGCTCTTTTGCAAGTTCCTCTAACTCTTTTTTGAGCGATTCATATTTTTCATGAATATCTGACTGCGAAGGAGCAAGTTCACTCAACTGTTGGTTTTTATCGATGCGTTCTGAGGTTTGCTGGTTGAGTTGTTTTTGTAGTTTCTCCAGCTCCTCTGCCTGCTGCAACGCTTTTTGCAATTTCTGTTCAAGTTGAATACTCTTTAACAATTTTAAAGTTTGCTCCAGTTTTTTATTGAACTCTTCTTGTGAAAACTGGAAATTGTTCAACGCATTTTTCATCTGTTCGGGAGTGAGCTTCTCCATCTGCTTTTGCAGTTCTTTCATTGCTTTTTCAAGCTCGGGAGATGAGATTTCCTTCATGATCTCATGGATCTGCTTCAATTTTTCTAAAGTTTCCTTTGCAACTGCTTTGTTTTTCTCGAGCTCATCAACAAACTTTTCATATTCTTTAGCTGCTTCTTCTGCCTTCTTAGCAAGCTCTTTTTGCTTCTTAAGAACCTCTTTCAAATCCTCTTTCTGCTGCCAGTCCATCTCCTCATTTTTGAGAAATTTCCTTCTCAGTTCATCAAATTTTTCTTTGTTTTTTCGAGATTCTTCCAGCGATTCCCTCATATCATCCATATTCCCGGACTGCTGTTTTTGAATTTCTTTATACAATTCTTCTATCGAGGGAAATTTAAGAAGGAAAATCTTTGTGTTAGATGTATGGGATTCGGGTACAGTACAGTTATCATAAATTTTTAGATAATAAAAGATCACATCTCCAGGAAGGAGTTCCCTGTCTGAAACATCGAAATTGTAACTTGCCGTGAGCGTGGTAATTCCGGTTGTGTCAATAACTGTTTTTGAGATGTATTCACCATCATTTTTCTTGTAGAGAATTTCAATTTTTTGGATACCAAAATCATCTGAAGCGGTAAAATCAATACGTTCCTGCATGTTTTGAGCAAGGATCTTGTCCCGTGCAGGCAGGATGATCTCAATTTTTGGTGGAAGATCCTCTTCAGCAAATATAGTCCGTTCAAAAATGTTATTAGTATTTCCAAGAATATCTTTCAAATAAAAATGGTAACTTCCACTTTTCTCAACTGTAAATCCTGTTCTGTAAGTGAAGTCCCCTATCGTCTCAAGTTTTTTTGTAGTGCCGTCAGAAAAAACGATCCTGTATTCTGTAAGCTCATTATTAACTGTTAGCTTTTCCGTAATTTCTGTACCTTTAATCGCAATGATCTTACCCGAGATGTCATTTTCAGTTCGATTTTTCAGTTGAGTATACGCAGGATAGAAGTAGCTTATCTGCAAATTCTTTATGATGGGTTTTTCAAGCACCTGCACCGTAAAAGTGTCCGACTGCGCAAATTTATTTGAGACCGCATAATGAAGACTGTCGGTGATATTATAGAGAACATGAGTGTTAGAGGTCATCTTCACAGTTTTCCGGCGTCTCTGCTGCTCTACGTGAATGTCATAGGATAATTCCGGATAGAAATTTCTTACTTCAATTTGCAGATTGCTTCCTTTAAGGATTGTTGTATTTCCCGTAGAAATTTTTATGAATGTGTCGTAATGCGGTGCAAATTCTGTGGGATGAAGAATCGTTTTTGCGGAGGTAGTAAGTAATACAGGATTTATGAGGAGTACAAGTATAAAAGCAACAGAAGAAAAAAGAATGGAATGAAAGCTTTTCTTCAGTTTTATTGCAGGAAAGATAACTGAAAACTTTACCTCTGATGCTCGATTATTTGCATCATCAATTGCTTTACCAAGAATTTCTTGGGAATAATGAGCCAGATCAGATTGTGTTTCAAATTCAAATGCAGACAGAATTATTTCATTATTCAGCGAATCAAAATTTGAAATTTTATGAGCTATTTGCTTAATGGATGGGATTGTGAAGAGAAATCTTATGATGAAAAATAGGATGACAATTCCTGCAACGAGTTTCGCGATCAGAGACCATGTTTTGAGGGCGTCATATTTCTCAAAGGATAAAGTAAGAGGTTGAATGATAAATGAAAAAACCAGGAAAAGAAGTATAAGAATTGTAATCAGGTAAAGTGCATTCTCAAGCAGTGAATTGAGAACATATTTATTTCTGAAAGAGATTAAAACTTTTTTATATAAATTCATTTATAATTCAAATATGGAGCCACCAGCGGGATTTGAACCCACGACCTACTGATTACGAATCAGTTGCTCTGCCAACTGAGCTATGGTGGCTTATTATCACGTAATTAACATCCTATACGTAAAGTAAGAGAAAAGCAAAGTGGGAGGTCTGGTTGTCAAGTTTTGGGGAAATAAGAAACGCTCAATTTCGACTCCTAAGGAGCGAAGCGACAAGGAGTCGAGGTT
>JAUWPE010000046.1 GCA_030611765.1 Candidatus Cloacimonadota bacterium
GATGCATCCGGGCATCCGGTTGCAAATGGCGTGTATTTTTACCGAATGAACACAGAAAAATTCTATCAGATAAGAAAAATGATATTGATGAAATAAAAGGAGTTTGAATGAAAGTTATTCCAATGTTACTTGCTTTTTTACTTATTTCTACGTTACTTTTTGGTCAGGCAGTCTGGCAGGATGATGGCATCCCGATCCGTCAGGGTGTCAATATCGAATGGTACCGTTCCGGCACAACCCTCGGTGATGGCTCTGTAGTATATGTTTGGTCAGATACGCGCATGGGTGATAGAGATGTCTGGGCTCAGCGTATCGATGTGAATGGAAATCTTCTCTGGGGAGCTGATGCAATTATGGTGAATGGTGAGATCAACAGGCAGGAAGATCCCGTTGTAATTAATACAGGAGACGGCGGCGTTATTGTTGCTTGGGTGGATTTCAGAAATGAAGATGCCGGAGATGTTTATGCCCAAAAAATGGATGGCAACGGCACTCTGCTCTGGAACGAAATGGGCGTGCCTTTGTGCCTTGCCTCAGATGTACAGATATCACTTAATATTGTAAATGATGCGAATCAGGGTGCTTATATTATTTGGCAGGATCACAGAAATGCCGGCGGTGTGGATATTTACGGTACACATATAAATTCTTCCGGTTCAATTGTTGCCGGTTGGGATGCAAATGGAAATCCGATAGCCGCGAGTAACGGTGATCAGGATCAACATACTTTCTGGGAAGACGGATATGGCGGTGCAATCGTTGCCTGGCATGACACACGGGATGCTTCAAATGAAAACCTTTACATGCAGAGAATTGCTTTTGACGGTACTTTGCTCTGGGATGCAGGCGGCACTCTTTTATGCAGTTCAACTGATACACAGAGCAACGTAAAAATGTGCCCGGATGGAACCGGAAATTTTATATTTACATGGAGAGATAAGCATGATGATCCTGATGGTGATATCATGGCAATGCGCGTTGATATTGATGGAAACTTTCTCTGGGCTTCTGATGTTGCAATATATCAGGGGGCAGGAATACAAAAGGATCCCAGAATTACAGGATCAAGCGATACCGGCGGTTTTGTAGTGTGGGTTGATTATCGTAATGATCCATACACTTCAGATATTTATGCACAAAAGATCAATGTGAGCGGAACTCTTCTCTGGGATGCAACAGGACTTGCGCTTTGTACTGCTTCCAACGATCAACTCGAACCACGCCTGACAAACGATCATAATGCCGGCTGTTATTTTGTCTGGACAGACGGAAGAAATGGGGGACATCCTCACGAAGATATCTATATGCAGCATGTTGATGATACCGGCTCTATAGAATGGGAAGCCAACGGGAAAATGATATGTAATGCCTATGGCGAACAATTTTCTCCACTTCTCCGCGGTGACGGAACCGGAAAAGTATATGTTATTTGGGGTGATAACAGAACCGGTTCGACAGGTCTTTATGTTCAGATACTCGATGGTGCAGGAACAGAATATCTTACTGCAAATGGAAAACTTATCTATTACGGATTGTGCGGAGATGCTAAGAATTACTCTCTGTTTCAGGGAATTGATCAATCTCTCATAATTTGGGAAGACAGCAGAAGTCCTTATACAGGCAATCAATTGTATATGCAAGTTCTTTCAGATGATGGTTCAGTGGATCTTACTTTGAATGGAGAGTCTCTCACCGATCCGACTGGCTATGATCAGGGAAATACGGATGCTCTGTATTCTGTTTCTCAAAATGAACTCGTTGCAGTGTGGGAAGAGAACAGAACGGGTTTCAAACAGATCTATGCTCAAGCAGTCGATGATCAATGCACCTATCTCTGGTCAACTACAGGTCTGGCATTGGGTAATATTTTTTGTGAACAACAGAATCCAAAAGTTTCAGCAGTAGCAGGTGCAAAATCAATGGCGTATTATGCAGGTTGGTCGGATTATCGTGATTTTATGGATCCTGGAATATATAGTCAGAAAATCGTTGATGGCGTACTTCAGTGGGATGTAGAAGGTATCGAGATCGTAAATCGAACAGGTGAGGATAAACTTACTGATATAGTCGGAATGTATTATATTTTCCAAGGAGGATTGTGGGATGACCAGAATATTTATGTGAAGCTTATTGATAGCGATGGAAACACAGCTACAGGTTGGTCCGATGATGGTGTGGAAGTATGCACAGCAATAGGTAATCAGAAAAATGCAACTGGTGTAATTGTTCCTGAAGGATTGCTAATGGTCTGGGAAGATACTCGAGATAGTGTGCTTGCAGTATATGGACAGGTTGTGGATAGTGACGGCTCAGTGCTCTGGCAGAACAATGGTGTACCGATTGCAAATTATGCCAATGACCAATCATCTCCTGCATATATCTATGAAGATGAGCTGTATGCTGTGTGGGAAGATTTCCGCAATGGAATCGATTATAATATCTTTGGACAAAAGGTTCAAACTTCGAATGGTGATCTACTTTGGAATGCTGATGCTGTACCAATTGTTGACGAATCAGGCGATCAGACCGGTCCGTCCATCTCGATGATCGATGACAACCTGTGCGTTCCATGGAAGGATTTCCGAAATGGCATGAATGCCGACATTTACGGACAGAAGGTGTCTTCGGACGGTACTGTGATCTGGACTGCCGATCTTCCAATATGTACTGCCATAAAAAACCAATCCGGACCAATTACCGTTCCCTTTGATGATAATTATGCCTCCGTCATCTGGCAGGATGCACGATCAAGCGGGAAAGCGGATATCTATAATATCTATGCTCAAAAGCTTGAGATCAATGAAGTATCAGTTGATGATCCTCATCACGAGAATACTAATCTTATTGCACATTATCCAAATCCGATCTCGGGTTCAGTATATTTTATTTTGAGAAATATTGCTCTACATTCAAAAAGTACTCTTGAAATTTTCAATATTAAAGGGCAACGAGTATTTTCGCATAATTTTGATGCTGGTGAGAGCAGCTTCGAGTGGAATTCATGTGATATAAATGGCAACCCGGTTTCAAATGGAATATATTTTTATAAATTCAAAAATCTGGACAGAACTTCTACAAGTAAACTACTTATATTGAGATAAATCATGAAAAAATATTGTATCTTAATTCTTATACTTCTCCTTGCAGTACCTTTATTCGCACAGGTTGCACTTCCATCGAGGTATCATACTTATGATGAGATCAAAGCAGAATTGGATTCACTTCAGCTTGAGTATCCTGATCTCGTATTTGTAGATTCTATTGGCGTTACGAAAACAGATTCTCTGCCTATCTGGGCTGTGAAACTTTCCGATAATGCATCTACTGATGAGGATGAACCGGCTGTACTTTACGTGGGACAGTGTCATGCGGAAGAGGTGCTCGGTGTCGAAATAACGATGTATATGATCAATGAAATACTTGAGCATTTCTATCAAACTCCTTATGCGATCTGGTTGAGCGAGCTTGAAATTTGGTTCATTCCTTCTATCAATCCTGAAGGGCTGCAGGTCGTAATGGATGGCTGGGATACATCTTTTAGAAAAAATAAGCGAGACAACAATCTCAATGGTATCTTCGACTACCAACCCGGTCCCGGACATGATATTGATGGCGTAGATCCAAATAGAAATTATTCCTACAACTGGGTTCATGGAGATACGCTGTATGATCCGGGTGGAGAAGAACGATACGATTATTATCGCGGACCTTATCCATTCTCTGAAGGCGGCACAGAAGCAGTGAAGCGTTTTGCAGAAGAGCAGCATTTCATTTATTCTATAAACTGGCATTCGTCCCGTACCGGAAATTTTTCGGAAAAAGTTTTTTATTCATGGGAATGGGATGGCGTCAAGCAGTCACCTGATTTTGAATTTAATAAAATAATTGGAGAAACTGTCGCAGCCCTTATTGAAACTGAGGATGGAACAGGTCATTATGAGCCATCGCCTTCACGTGGACGAAAAGGCAATGCACAGGATTGGTTCTATAAAACATTTGGCACAGTGCAGCTTCTCATTGAATGCGGAACTGAGAATTTGCAACCGAATGCTGCTCTTGTCGATGATACCTGCGAACGGTGCAAGATCGGCGCTTATTGGCTGATGAACCGCGTACTCGGTTATCAGACAGACGCAGCTATGCTGACAGGTCATATCGAGGATGTTCAAACGGGGTTGCCTATTCAAGCAGAAGTATATATAAATGATCATGATGCTGTGTATTTTACTCCAAGAATTTCTGATGAATTGTTTGGTCGTTACTGGCGTTTGCTTGAACCAGGCACATATTCTGTAACATACAGAAAAAAAGGATATCAGGATACAACACTCACAAATGTGACTGTTAATAATTCTGGCTGGACGATCAAAAATGTTGCACTTGAGCCCCTTCAGGAAATAACTGTTACAGGTAGCATTCATAATAATAGCGCTCCAATGCAGTGCGATGTTATTCTTGATGATGGCTATTTTGCAGATACCTTATCACTGAATGGAGATTTCAGTTTTGATTATTATGTTGGAAACTATCAGGCAACCTTTTTTACGCAGGACTATGTTCCTCAAATAATGGAGCTTACTGTTGAGAACGGCATGGCTGCTTTGGATATTGACTTTCAACCTGAAATCGTTATTTTCGAGGAAGACTGGGAAACCGGAATGGGGGGCTGGAGTGCACAAGATTATTGGTGCATTTACGAAGAACCTTACGAAGGCAGCTTTGCTTTACGTGATAATGAAGAACAATTTTATCATAATGGTATAGAATCAACAATCAAAACGAGTTCATCCATAAATCTGAATGGTGTGAATGATGATCTTGTACTTTCGTTTTGGCATAAATATCACACTGAATGGGAGTTCGACAGCTGCTATGTGGAGATATCATCCAATAATCAGGATTGGACTGTGCTTGTTTCATATTCCGGTGTGCAGCAGGATTGGCAACAGGTTATAATACCTTTACAGGATTGGATAGATACACACAGTTACCTGCGTTACAGAATAAAAACTGATTCTTATCTGAGTGATCCCGGCTGGCTTATAGATAACATCGCAATTATCTCATCTCATGGTAATGGCATTAACGATCCTCCAATTCCACCTGATTATGTTTTGTACCAGAACAAACCGAATCCTTTCAGGTTTATAACATTTTTCCCTTACGAAGTAAAGAATTCGCATAATGAAAAACTTACGCTCTCACTTTTCAATATCAAAGGACAGCTTGTTAGAGAATTCGGATTGCAGATTGCGGATTTGGGAATTAATGGAGTGGTTTGGGATGGAAAGAATGCACATGGCCGTGAAGTCGGCGCGGGCATATATTTCTATCAACTCAAAGCAGACAGCCGAATCATACAAACAAAAAAGTGTGTGTTTTATAAATAAAGACCTCTAAAATAAAAGTGATAAATTCAACATTAAACTACAATATAATAGAAAGTTAATCCAAAAATAAAAATTACGACTACTAAAGAAATCACCATCCAACTTCATTTCATTACGTCGTGACAGGTCCAACTTCATTTCATTACGACGTGATAAGCAGAGAAAGATGGAAAAATAAAATATAAAAAAGTTTAACAAATCCCCTCTAAAAAAAGGGGTGATTCCGAAGGAATCGGGGTGTGTTCTTGTGTGAGTGAAAGCTTCCTGAGTCGTTTACTCTAACAAAGAGCGTGTCATTCCCTCGAAGCTTGTCCTCACGAAATAGGGGAGAGTGAATTCGGTATTTTACTAAAAAATTTGACAACAAAGGAAGGGGATAAAATAAAAGAGTATGAAACGAGGTGAATACTTTTGTTGCTCATGAAATTGGACGGAAAGAACCGTGTAAATATTGAAAAATATTATAAATGAAAATAAAATGAAATTCACGACATTTGTCGTATACAACCCCAAAATAGAATGTGTTCGCGACAAAATTGTCGGGGATCGAAACATTATGGGCTATTATAAATAAAACTGGAGTTTAATAATTAATGAGGAAACAGCTTATTTTAAATATCAATCTTCCAACTTTACGTGATGATTCAAATTCAGATGAAGCTTTAAAATTTTGGAGAAAGATTATTAAAAATGTGCAAAACATAATTCTCGATAAATTCGAAAAAAAGTTACAACAACTTGAAAAAGAAAAACATATAAAAAGTTTCTCAAATTTATCAAAGAAATCATGGTATTGGAAAAATGCTAAAACAACTTCTGATTTTGGATTGCAGTTAAAAAATTTCGAACCAATAGATTTGGTTAAAGATAATTACTTTAATCTCTGCTATGTTTCATTTCAAATCATGATTCCACATAAATCAAAATATTTTCCACCTACATCTAACTTCATTAATTTAAATGATCACTGGAAAGTAAACATGCATTCTACATCATGCAAAAAGCTTAAAACTCAAGACAATTTCACATTCAAAGCATTTATTGGCATTCAACTCCCAATATTAAAAAGATCAAATTTAGAAAATCCAAGAACATGCAATCATAGCTTTCGTTCATTAAATTTGGGTACATGGGAATGGCGTTTAGTTTGGGTGTGCAAAAAATGTGGTTTTATGTGCTATTGTGAATGTTTTAAAGAAGCAATCGAAACAGATCCATATAGGCATAAATATTTGCATAGATATAGTGAAAATCTTAAAATTGAGGTATCTGATTTAGAGTTTATCCCAAATGTGTGTGACGTTTGTCGAGGTGTTGAATCTACAAATCAATTTTGTCATCAAATGTATGCTCGAAGTAAATTTGAAATCAAATATGGTGCTTATGTAAGAAAAAAAATGATTGAACTACATTTAGAAAAATATCCAGAAACAGATTTTTTAAAACTACAGTTAGTTGCCAATAATATGATTCGTGATGAATTGGGATTTTCAAGAATAGGTGAAAAATGGGCTACAGAAACAAAACTCTATAAAATAATCAGTAAAATATTTAATAAAGTTTCTGTAATTCATCATTTCCGGGATAAATGGCTTGATAGACTAGAGCTTGATATTTTCATTCCAAGCATAAATGTTGCAATTGAATATCATGGAATTCAACATTTTAAAGCTATGGATTTTTGGGGTGGAGAACAAGGATTTTTAAAAACTAAAGAAAGAGATAAAAAGAAAGTAAGACTATGCAAAGAAAATGGAGTACTTTTAATTATTTTTACTCACAAAGATGAGATTAATATTCAAAATGTTAAACAAAGATTGCTTCAGTTTGATTTACCCATAAATTCAAATCTTGAACTCAAGCTTCAAGACAAAAAGGAGATTAAACTCATGAACAATATACCAAAAATTGTATCTGTTTCTTATGCAACAAGAGTCCTTCAAGACATTGGCTCACAAATTCTTAATAATTATCAATCACAATTTGAGGTTTTTGAACAAACTGCTACAAAAACAATTCGCGACAAAGCTATTTCACCGAAGAATGAGGAAACAAACGAAGTTGCCAATAAAATAATAAGTTCCGAATCATTAAAGGATTGTTTGATGGTATCCATTTATGGTGCTTTTCGCAGACTTCACAATGCTCTTGAACTCTTGGAAATATATCCTGACGAGTATATGTTTCCTCTGATGAACGAGAAAGATACGTATGAGGATATGCTTAAGTTTTTTCTTTTCGGTTTTGATTGGACTTCAGGCAACCGTGCAGAATTGCATGCTTTCCCTAAAGATGAACTCGGTAATATTTTAAGAAAAGTTTCACCTGCTTCATGGTCGATTTATGATAAAAAGTCATAATCGGTATTCTTTGGATAAATGAAACAGCCCATAACAAGCGTGTCATCGGGTCGTGTTACCAGTTCGTTTCGTTTGAATCTTGCGATTCAAACTTTGGTTGGTTCGCTTTTGATTGGGATCGTTCCGATCCCGCCGCACACGCCAACCATTATACCCAAATAATTTAATAGGAGATGTAAAAATGAAAAAAATTATATACTTTTTGATCAGTGTTTTAGTATTTTCTGCAATAGTTTCATGCTCAAAAGATAGTACTTCACCATCAGAAATTACTAATCCTACTAATTTACAATTAGTTATGGTGGAAAATGATATAGTAAAATTAACATGGCAGGATAACTCCGATAATGAAATAAAATTTTTTATAGACAGAAAAATTGGAGAATATGATTGGTATGAAAATTATGGAGAAGTTGAAGCGAATATCACTGCATTTACTGATGAAATCCAAACAAATTCAAATATAATTTATTCATACAAAGTAAGATCTTTCGATGGTGAAAATTATTCTGAATATTCTATAGTAATTTCTTGGTTTTCTGATTATTCAACTCCATATAATTTACAGATTGAACAAATTGAACAAGATAGTTTGAGAATATCATGGTATGATAATAGTATTGGTGAAGAAGGATTTCGAGTTGATAGGAAAATTGGAAATGAAAGTTGGAATGATCATTACCGTGAAATACCACCTAACTTGACTTTTTTTATTGATTATAATCCAACTTTATACGACACATGTTATTATAGAGTATATGCTTTTAGTGGTAATACTTATTCTAATTATACTCAAAATAATTATACACCAGTCTTATTAGCACCTTCAAATTTAGAAATAGAACCTCTTTCTGGAAATATGGCTAAACTTACATGGAATGATAATAGTGAAGGAGAAGAGGGATATATTGTCCATAAAATGATAGAAGAAGGTAATTGGGATTCTGTAACTATAGCTGCTAATTCTGTTGAATGGATTGATAATAATGTAACTCCAGGAATACTAAATTACTATAAAATTTGTTCTTTTATTGGAAATTTTTATTCACCTTATATTGAAATCAATATTAACACTTTACCATCTCCATCAAATTTAAATGCAAATGTTGTTGATGAAATAAAAATATATCTGACATGGGATGATAATAGTAATTATGAAGAAGGTTTTTTAATTTATAGGAAAGCAGAAAATGAAGAATATGAACTTTTAGAGACATTAAATGAAAATACTATATCTTATATTGATGAAAATGTAGAAAATCTTGTAACTTATTACTATCAAATTTGTGGATTTATTCAAACTAATTGCACTGCTTTTTCAAATGAAGTTAATTCAACTTGTTATCAAGGTTTTCTTTTAGTTCCTGACAATTATCCATCTATTCAATCCGCTATTGATGCATCAGTTAATTATGACATAGTATTAGTAAAACCTGGAACTTATTATGAAAATATTAATTATAATGGAAAACTAATTAATGTTACATCGTTATTTACCATTATTAATAATTACGATTATGTCGATCAAACAATAATTAATGGAAATGACCAAGGAAGTGTTGTTAGTTTTATAAATAATGAAAGTCCTCTTTCTGTTTTACAAGGTTTTACAATTACAAATGGAAATGGAACACAGGATGGTAATTGGGCTTATGGTGGTGGTATTTACTGCAATAATAGTAGTAATCCTACAATCAAAAATGTATTAATAATAAACAATGGTTGTAATTGTGGGGGAGGAATCTATATTTCAACACAATCTAATCCCTATTTAGAAAACATAACAATAACTGATAATTATGCTCAATGGGGAGATGGTATATTTTTTGATAGTAATTTCCCCCAACAAGGTTCAGCTACAATTTTAAATTGCATTATTTGGAGTGAAGTATATTTCTCTGGTAGTTTTGGTGGTGAATTATCAGCAGATTATTCAGATATTAATTATTATTCCGTTAATGGAGATGGTAATATAAATGAGGATCCACAATTTGTTAATACATATACAGGAAATTATCGATTAAATATTAATTCTCCCTGTATAGATGCTGGCAATCCTGATTCACAATATAATGACCCAGATGGGAGTAGAAATGATATGGGAGCATTTGGTGGTACAAATGGTAATTGGCAAAAAAATAATTAAGGAGATTCGACATTACTAATGAAGAAGCAATAAGTTATTTCTTAAATGAGAAAATTGATCCCGAAGTTAATATTCAAGGTAGTTTTTCAAGTTTTAATATGGCTCTTTATGAAATTAGAAGAGTTACTAAACGAGATAAGGAAACAGGACAAAGAAATTTATCTTATGAAAATAGTAGCTGGTTAGGTGCTATTGGTTATATGTCTTTACTTGATATGCTTGGAGCTTGTTTTAAACCAAAAAATAAGCCCGTAAAGAAAGGGAATGATTTCGTTAGAGCTCTTAAATATTTTTCTGAGAATCTAACAGACGATGACATATTAGCATTATATGCTTTTAGATGCGCATTAATTCATGACTTTAGTTTATGCCATAGTCCCTACAAGCCAGAAGATCGCCGCTATAATCCAAAATTAAATCATATTTTTTTAATTCGAATCGGAGGTGATGACAAAGTTATAAAAACACCAACAATACCTTGGGGTGGTAATTGTGAAAACAGGTCAGAAGATAATCAAACTATAGTTGATATAGAGAAATTCGGTGATATTGTAGAGGATATTTGTAAAAAGATTGTTCTATTAGCAAAAAAAAATGAATTAGAATTAATCCTGTCAGGTGGTGCAGAGGAAATTATTAGCTGTTATACTTCTTCATTCAAAATTAATGCTAAATTATCATTTTCAGACAATTCAAAAATATTTAAAATTAAAGTGAAACAATAGATATTTTTTTATTAGCATTTTTTTCTAAATTGGGTATAACAAGTCACTCCCCGCTTGATTTTGTATCGAAGATTTGTGGTAAATCGAAGTTGGGATTTTCGTTCAAAGTTTTGAATGTAATCTCGGGAAGCGGGGCAGTGACCAAACATTATCGGCAATAAGGAGTAAATAGTGGATACTCATCATAAAATAATTTTCGTTTAATTATCGAAAAGGGAAGCAATGAATGATTAAAAGTCCATTAAGATATCCAGGAGGTAAAAGCAGAGCTGTAAAAAAAATATCTGCTTTAGTTCCAGATTTTATGGAGTTTCGAGAGCCATTTGTAGGTGGCGGTTCAATTTTTGTCTACCTTAAACAAAAATATCCTGAGAGAAAATTTTGGATAAATGATTTATATGAAAATTTGTATCACTTTTGGGATAATTGTAAAAATAATCCTGAAAAACTATTAAAACAAATATTGCTTTGGAAAAATGTATTTAACAATGGAAAAGAACTTCATAAATATTTAATAGATAATATTGATAGCTTCGATGAATCCAAAAAAGCAGCTGCATTTTTTGTTTTTAATCGTATTACATTTTCTGGAACTACCGAAAGTGGTGGATATTCTAATGCAGCATTTAAAGGTCGGTTTACAGATTCAAGTATTGAAAGAGTAAAACTATTATCAACAATTTTAGATAACACTAAAATAACCAATATTGACTACAAAGAAGTTATAGAAAAACCAGGTGAAAATGTTTTCATTTTTTTAGATCCTCCATATTATTCAGCTACTAAATCAGCATTGTATGGTAAAAATGGTAATTTTCATAAAAATTTTGATCACTTAAGATTTGCTGAGATAATGCAAAATTGTAATCATAAATGGTTACTAACTTATGATAACTCAGAGTATATTAAAGAATTATTTTCTTTTGCAAATATATTCAAATGGAATTTAAAATACGGTATGAGAAATGTTTCTGAAAACTCGAATCAAAATGGTAAAGAATTGTTCATATCAAATTTTTTAGATAACTACTCTGATAACGAACAACTTGATTTTTTTGAAATTCATAATTATCCAAAGATGATGAAATATGCCGATAACAGGTATCTCCACAGCCAATCAAGAAGAAAAGCAAGAAGAATCGTGGCAGGCTCCAAATATTATGCCTATTTACAGTATTAAGAAGTTTATATTCTTGACCTAAAATATAAAGAATATTTTTTAAGAAATATATTGGAGAAAATAAGAAATGATAAAAGAAAAATATACACTATTGTTGTTATCCCACCAAATAAGAGTTATAACAACAATAGGTGATACACAAACGTTATCTAAAATGCTAAAAAAAGGATCGGAGCTCTATGATAAAAAAATATGAATTGATTGGTTGTTGTGGAATGTCTTGTAGTTTGTGTCCAAGATTTCATACTAACGGAAAATCAAAATGCCTTGGATGCGGGACTGATCCACATTGCCAGTATTGTGCTACATTTAAATGTTGTACAATCAAAAACAATTTAGAAAGTTGTGCAGATTGTAGTCAATTACCATGTGATAAAATAAAGAAGTTAAAAGATTGGAATGGTTTTGATACAAATAAAATTTGGTTGAGCCATTTGAAGGAAATTAAAAACAGTAGTTATTGTGATTGGAATAAATCACAATTAGATAAAAGAAAGTATCTTGAAGAAGCATTGACAAAATATGATTCTGGAAGATCAAAGAGCTTTATCATTCTTCATTTTTTAATTTTTGATATCCAATTGATAAAAGAGGTAATGGAGAATGGGAAAAAAATCAATGAGCCTGATATAAAACAAATAGCAAAAGAATTTAAAAATCTATTGAAAAGAACAGCAGAAGAAAATGGAATACAAGTGACGAAATAAGCACATTAGATAACAATGTATAAAAATAATAGCCGAAATAGTAATAAATATGAGCATTGTAGCCCGCATAAAATTTGGTTGTAAACTGGAAATTTCAACTTCCGCAATCGGCTACTATTCTTATACTAACCGTTATATGCAAATTAAAACAGAACTCCTGAGTTCAAAGAAATTAATAAAAATTAAGAGATAAAATATGACGGAAAAAGCATTAATATATAGTGAAAACGAATTTGGAAAGGTAGATGGGAAGGTAGCAAACGGACTTGTCCGGTATTCGGAACGATATGAAATTGTTGGTGTCATAGACAGTACAAAGGCAGGTCTTGATGCAGGTAAATGTCTCAATGGAATAAAAAAGGGGATTCCAATATTTTTAAGTATTGACGATGCTTTGGACAATTTGGATTATATTCCTAAATATTTCATCTATGGTATAGCACCGCTTACTCCCTTTCTTGATAAAGAACAGCGAAAAGTAATCATATCTGCTATGGAAAAGGGGATGAATATTGTAAATGGACTACCTGAATTCTTTACTGATGATGAAGAGTTTATGCAAAAAGCAAGAGAATGTAATGTCAAAATATTTGACTTTAGAAAACCTCCCCAACGAAAAAACTTGCATCTTTTCTCTGGACAGATTTTTGAAAATAAAACCCCGGTAATAGTTGTTGCTGGTACAGACTGCGCTGTAGGCAAAATGACTACTGCACGATATATTGTTGAAGAATTAAAAAAGAAAAACATCCATGCCGTGTTCATAGCCACAGGACAAGTTGGCTTGCTACAAGGTGCAAAATATGGTATAGCTTTGGATGTACTAACTTCAGGTTTTACGACCGGAGAAGTTGAAAAGGCAATTATAGATGCAGTTAATACAGAACATCCTGATATAATTATTGTTGAGGGACAAGGAGGATTAAGTCATCCTGCATTTAATTCTTCAATTGCTATTATTAAGGGTGCAAATCCCGATGCAATAATTATTCAGCATCCACCAAAAAGAAAGAATCGTTGTGATTTTCCGACAATTCCAATGCCTTCATTAGAATATGAAATAAAACTTATTGAAATGTTGTCAAAATCAAAAGTAATTGCCATTACAATTAACAATGAAAATATGACTGACGCTGAATTAGAAGAGACAATAACAGAATATGAAGGCAGATATAAATTACCTACTACAGATGTTTTAAAGTATGGATGCGATAAAATTATTAAAAAAATATACGAAGTATTTCCCGAAATACTCAAATGAGTACAATTGACATGATTACGCCAAAAATAGAGATAAATCTTGAAAAAATTGCCCATAATGCAATAAGATTAAAAGAACTGTATGCTTCAAAAGGTATTGATGTGACAGGTGTTACAAAAGTAGTTTGCGGAGATACTAATATTGCAAAAGTTTTAGTAAAAAGCGGAATAAATATCCTTGCTGACTCAAGAATCACTAATATTATGAAGATGCGTGATGCAAACATAAAAGCACAATTTCTTTTATTAAGAACCATTCAAAGTCAAGCCAAGGATGTAGTTAAATATGCCGACATTAGTCTTAATTCGGAACTCGCGGTAATTAAAGAACTTTCAAAATTTGCAGAGAAACAAAACACATTACATAAAATTATATTAATGGTAGAGTTGGGTGATTTAAGAGAGGGTATTATGCCTTCGGATTTAGAAGATACCGTTAATAAAGTAATAATGTTG
>JAUWPE010000041.1 GCA_030611765.1 Candidatus Cloacimonadota bacterium
ATATAATTGAAAACCCGATCCTGCCCGTTTTGAAGCGTCATAATGAATATCAAACCGACGCAGTTGGTTCTTACAAAGGTTTGGTGAAAACCGATGGAAAATCCACATTCGCCTTTTCTGCAAGTGATATGAACACGCTCATTCAATGCCCGATGCAGTATCTATTTAAAGATGTACTTCATTTAAAACCGCTTTCATATGACGAAGATGCAGAGCAAAGAATACAGGTCGGAAATGTCATTCATAAGGCGCTTGAATATTTCGGAAACAATAACGGATTTCAGGTGCTGCAAGAAAGCTCATCAAAAGCTCTCGATCTGCTTGCAGAATCCCTTTCCTATGCTCTCAATAAATTTCATGTTGATACCGATAGAGATCTTTTCATCAGAAGAGTATATTCACCCTATGCAGATGGACTAAGGTCTGGTAAAGATGATAATCTGCTGGTACAGCTTCTTACATTTGACAATGATTATTTAAAAGAATATTCACCAATAAATTTTGAGCAGGTTTTTGGTATGCTGGAATCCGGGAAAAATGACACATGGTCTGTTTACCAACTCAAGAACGAAGAAGTCACACTGCACTTTCGAGGAAAAATAGATGGCATTTTCCAAAAGAACGATCAAATAGAAATACTTGGCATAGATTACAAAACCGGCTTCAACCCCAGTCCTACCGAGATCGAAAATTTCTGGGATATTCAACCATTCCTATACATTCTGGTCATGAAATCACATTTTCCTGAAAGCAAGATCACATTTCTCTACGAATCATTAAAAGACATTGCAAAATCAAAGGATAAACAGCTTACTTTATATGAAGAGAATGAGATATTCATTATCACTCAGAAAAAAACAACGCTCAGTCAATTCATAGAAGTTGCAAAGAATCTCCTTCTTCATTATGGAACAAAAGTGACGAAAGGTGAGTTTCATATTCGGGAAAGGGAGTATGGCAGCAAGCCCTGTAACTATTGTGACTTCAAGCGACTCTGTCGAAAAGATTGTTTCCCTTCTCAAATAAAAGACCTATAATCCATATTTTTAATGGCTCTTTGAAGAAATAAGTGGGTTAGTTGAAAATAATATCAAATATCCAACACGGAATATCCAAGTATGAAGGAAAAAGATAGATGAGTGAGAAAGAAAAAAATAAAGAAAATAATCAAAAGAAGTTTGATTTACAGGAACGTCTTATTGATTATGCGGTTAGATTCTGGTTATCAAGCCCCAGTTTACCAAGGCGTAATGCAATGAAGACTGGCTTGGTAACCAACAGATGTGTGGTTGAAAATAATAGTACAGGCAAAATTAATTCAACCTTCAACAAAATTGTCTCCTTTATTGCAGGAGACAGATGAGTTGATCTCAATACTTTTTAAGAGTATTGATACGGCGAAAAAGATAAATGAGCGATAGCAACAAAAATATTTGGTTATTGGATATTCCGTGCCTGCCCCGTGTAATCTTCTTTTTTTATTACACTGGGGTTGGATATTGGATATTCAGATTTTTTATGTTTAGTATATCGACCCACTTAAAAATAAAAGGAACCTTTTTAATATGATGCTCACTTGTCTTCTTTGAACAAATGTACATCTGTTTGCGGGAAGGGAATCGAGATATTTTCTTGGTCAAAGGTTAGCTTCACCTTCTCCTGCATGTCAAAATAAACATTCCAGTATTCTGCATTATCACACCACACTTTTACTGCAAAATTTACTGAGCTGTCTCCTAAGCTGGAAACTGCAATAAGTGGAGCTGGATCTTTTAATATTCGCGCATCTTCCTTAATCAACCCTGCCAACACCTCTTTTGCTCTCTTTATATCATCACCATATCCGATCCCAAAAGTCATGTCCACCCGTCGTATGGGCTCCTTGGAATAGTTTGTGATATTACCATTCGAGAGAGTACCATTCGGGATAAAGATCATTTTATTATCGAAGGTTTTCATAATAGTGTTAAAAATCTGTATCTCATGAACTTTCCCGACAAATCCCTGAGCTTCGATAATGTCCCCAACTTTGAATGGTTTGAGTAGAAGTATTAGTATGCCACCGGCAAAGTTCGACATACTACCCTGCAGTGCAAGACCGATCGCAAAGGTTACAGCGCCGAGAATTGCGATAAAAGATGTGGTGGCAATTCCTACCATAGATGCCACACTGATAAAGAGTAACACTTTCAGCAGAACTGTGATCATACTAATGAGAAATTTCTGCAATGATATCTCAACCTGTCCTTTTTGCAGTGCTTTTGTGACAAGTTTTTTTATCCCTTTTATGATCCACAAACCGATAATGAGAACCAGGATTGCCAAAATGAGTTTGGGACCATACTCCATCACTAGTTCTATCGCCTTATTCAAATATGGTTTTGTTGCTTGAATTGCATCCATAATAATTTTATCCTTTCATAATACATCAATTATTCTTTGGGTTTTATATACCAGTGTTTTATGCCTTTCAAAAATTCCTGCATCCCCTTTTTCTTTATGATCTTCATATTCTGCAGGTGTGCATCTCCGTGATTAGCTTTCAAGAATGAGAACTTCTCACAGGACAGGAAATCATCACACTCCCAGCAACCGGCATACCCCTTCTTTACACAACAGCTTCTGATCTTGCAAGAAGGATTTCCCCCACCGTCTCTACAAGACTTTCTGCATCGCAGCTTGACCATTGCACCAAGTACTTTGTAACAGGTCTCATAATCCTCAAAATCCTTGAAAAATGAAATTTCAGAAAGCGTCTCAGCAGTTTTATCAAACCTGAAATTCCTCAATTCTTTTCGAAGATCCCGTGCGAGATCAGCGATCGCACCTGTGTAACTAAAACATTCGCCACAGTATAATCCGCAATAGGCGATTAAATCAGTTTCATTTTTTATCATACTTAATCCTCTGAATAATCATATTGATAAAGTGGAGTATTTTTCTAAGCAGTCAACTTTTTTGAAATATAGTTTCCTATTTGGGTGAAGTGCCGCAGCCATTATATTCTTTCCCATCAAAATTAAGCTTTACATGATAAGGAAAAGTCTGGTTACTTTTTTTGTCATAACATTTCTTCTCAGTAATGATAATTTTCACTGTATGCCCGTCAGATTGTGCATTATACACTTTTTCACCTTCCCCCGTTTTCTCTAAAGATGATGAAGAGAACCGGTACAATTTATTTTTCTTATCAAAAAATATTGCAATTTCATTATCAAAGATCGTTAGTGACCAAAGCGGATCATTGCTCATACCCCAGAAATAATACATAGGATCCTTTATCATTCTTTCATTAGGATTCACCAGCTCGCAGTTCTGATAGGATTTATCTCCGATAGTGATCATTGCCATATCGCCTTTGTTCCAGAACTCGTTTACTCCATCGCTATAGCGTGCTCCTGAAGCGGAAATCGCTCGCTGCAATTTGTACACCTCGTAACCATGATACAGATACGCAGCATCATCCTGAAAGTGGACTGTATAAAACTCATCATTTTCACACCGAAATACAAACACATTATCAGCAGGGATATCATATTTTGGAAGTGAACTCGTAACACATTTCTTTGTGCATGTGCATGAAAGCACGAAAATCAAAATTATTGGGATTATGATTTTTTTCACAGCATCTCCATTGTTTGATTAAACACAAAAAATAAAAATTTCTCGGACAAGTTTTGTCAATGTTATCAGAAAACTTACTTGCATACCCCCAATATTTTCAATAATTTGGCAATTCCAGAGATTGGAATACGAAAAAGGAAAATGGAGAACTGATAATTTGAAACTCGAAACTTGAAAATTGAAACTGGAGTAGTGAACTGGTGAAATTGTTTATTTGTGAATATGTTAATTGGTTGAACGAATTCTTGATTTTCACCCAAGTAGAGTTTAGAAAAATCATTTTTGCCTTACTATAAAAGAATTTACACAAATGTGTAATATTAAATTATTATAATTCAATTTCATAAACCTAAACCCGACTCAGGTTTTATGTTATGATAACAAAATAAAAACTTTATCATTCTCCGCCAGCTGGTGGATCCAAAAGACAATCTCCTCTTTTTTGTCATCCTTAATGAGATCTGCAAAATAGTAAAGTAATGATAAAAGTTGTCATTCTGAACCCTTCGACTGCGCTCAGGATAAACTCCGTGAAGAATCTCTAACTCCCAAACATTTCGTTCATTATGAGATTCTTCGTTACACTCAGAATGACAATGTTCTTTTTTCCTCGTTGCAGAAGCTTTAGGACATTAAATGCTTGCCCTGTGTAATCCAGAAGTGGTGCAAAGCAATTACACAGGGCGGGCATATTTAACTGTCCCCTCTTTAGCAATGCTTTGATTGAACGAAATTTCTTAAAAAAACATTGCGAATGGTTTGACTTGTTCGTCTGCAATTGTGCCATATTGCACTATCAGCTGGCGGATTTGGAATGTAATTTCTTTTTTCCTCGTTCCCAAGCAGGGGCTTGGGAACGAGTGTTGGAGAGGAATGGTTTCTTTAATTGCAATCGATAAACTCGAAAAGCTCGATTGATCAAAGCTGGATTCCTTATCCCCGCCTTCGCGAGGACAAGCTTCGAGGGAATGACATTTATTTTTTGTTGGTGGTGTAAATCACGAGTCGGTCACGAAGGGAACGACTCGGGATGGAAAAAAATTGCACGTTGATTCTCCAGCAGGCGAACATATTTCCGCGCTGATTCGCCAGTGGACTGATGGAGATGATTTACCCCGTGAAATCCTGCAAAGCAGTTATTTCACAGGGTGAACACTGATAAAATAATTCAATTGTAACTCAACATTACGACTTGTCAAGTCGTAATGAAATGGAGACGGATGCTGAGATACGCAAGATTGGAATCTTGCGTTACTGTCGCTATCCCTTTATTCATGGACTCCTTTTAACATATTTATCAAATTTTTAATTATTACTATATCAGAAAACTTGCGAATAAATAATGCCGGCAAGAAATTTTGTTCATCTAAAAATGTAAACTAAATCAAACAAAATATTCACTCATGCTTTATAAAAAACTAGAACCGTATCTCAACCGATCACGCCAATTTTCGAGATTGCTTCAATCGGTCGAGACCTCCCATGCACTTCGGTTATCAGGACTCAATAGCTCAGCAAAAGCTCTTGCACTTAGTCATGTTTTCAGTAATACTGATAAATCCATATTGCTTGTTACCGAAAATGACTTCATTGCACAGAATGCCTGTGACGATCTCGAAGTTCTTCTGGGCAAGGAACGAATATTTCATCTTTCGGGTTATGAGCTGCTTCCATACGAGCAATTCTCTCCAAGAAAAACAGTCCAGCTCGAGCGAAGCAATACACTTTCCGCAGCAGTTTCAGGAAAAAACGGCATTTATGTTGTTTCATTAAGAGAATTACTTCGAGCCATCAGTCAGCCGAAAATATACAAAAAACTTATTCTCACTCTTGAAAAAGATAAAGAATACAATATAGATTCGATACTATCACATCTTGTTTCTGCCGGCTACCAGAATACTTCGCAAATCACTCAAGCCGGCGAGATAAGTAAACGTGGCGGTATCCTTGATATTTTCTCACCTCAATATGAGAACCCCCTCAGATTGGAATTTTGGGGTGATGAGATAACTTCGATCCGTGAATTTGATCTGTCATCCCAGCTTTCATTAAGGGAAGGTCTAACTGAAATAACTGCACAGCCGGTACGCGAACTTTCGCTGGAACACCTTAATACAGGCATTCCTGAACGCCTTCAGAACCGGATCGCTGAACATGGCTTTTATGAGGGAATCGAGCATGATATTTCATTGCTTCTTGAGGAAACATCCTCTTTTCTATCCTACTTTACCCCAGAAAATTGTATCTTAGTTTTTGATGATGAAGAAAAATTTGCAGGTGCAGAAGCGCATTTATTTGAAGAAGTTCATGAGAATTATGAAAAAAAGATTTCACGTGTGAATCCCGAACTTGTCCCTGAACCTAATGCTCTTTTCAAAAATCATACTGACCTTGACGTGAAATCCTTTAAGACACTTCATCTCACGCAAGCTGATATAAAAGCTGTAACTTCATATATAGAATTTTCCTGCAAAGCACAGATGAACTACAACAGCAAATTGTCCCTCCTTACAGATGACATCGACCAGCTTTTGAAAAAAAACTATTCTGTTTTCATCCAATCTGATAACAAAAGCCAGGGCAATCGAATGCAGACAATGCTTTCTGATCATGAAGAAAATATTCATTTTCATGTTGGGGTATTTCAAAAAGGATTCATTCTTGAAGATGCTGCACTTGCAGTCTTTACAGATCATGAAATTTTTAACCGATACAGGCAGAAACGCAGATTCGCACATTTCAAAAAAGCAGAAGCGCTTTCGGATTACGAAGCCCTCAAGCCAGGTGATTATATCGTTCACGTTGATTACGGTATTGGAATTTTTCAGGGTATTGAGAACATCTCAGTTCAGGAACGGAATATGGACTGTCTGCTGCTTTTGTATGCGGATAATGACAAAGTCTATGTCCCCACAGACCAGCTTCAGCAAGTTGCAAAATTTATTACCCAGGAAGGGATCATACCCGAGCTTCACAAACTGGATGGCACACGCTGGGAAACCACAAAGAAGAAGCTCAAAAAGGATTTGGAGCAAATCGCTGCAGATCTCCTCTATCTTTATGCTCAGAGAAAAATCTCAACAGGATATGCATTTTCTGAAGATACCGAATGGCAGAAGGATGTTGAATCCTCTTTCATCTATGAAGATACACCGGATCAGATAAAAACCACTGAAGAGGTCAAAGCAGACATGGAGACTGCGATTCCTATGGAGCGTCTCATCTGCGGTGATGTCGGATTCGGAAAAACAGAAGTAGCTGTCCGAGCTGCCTTTAAAGCAGTAATGGACAGCCAGCAGGTTGCTCTTCTTGTCCCAACTACGATTCTTGCAGAACAGCATTATGTCACTTTTTCAGAGCGATTGAAGGATTACCCGGTTCGAATAGAAATGTTAAGCAGATTCGTCACACCAACCAAACAGAAAGTTATCATAGATAGGATTAAATTCGGAGAAGCTGATATAATAATCGGTACACATCGTTTGCTTTCTAAGGATGTTGAATTCAAAGAGCTCGGGCTTATTATTATCGATGAAGAGCAGCGATTCGGAGTGCGTCATAAAGAACGGCTCAAAGCCCTCAAGCATAATGTTGATGTGCTCATGCTGTCTGCTACACCGATACCGCGAACGCTTAACATGGCGCTTACAGGTGTGAAGGACATGACCATCATGAACATTCCACCTGAAAATCGGCTGCCTGTGCGTACTGCCGTGATCGAATATAATGAAGATATGATCATCGCTTCAATACGCAGGGAGATCGACAGGCAGGGACAGGTCTTCTTTCTGTATAACAGAGTGGAAACCATTTACGGTATGGAAGAAAAATTGAGTGTTTTGATGAAGGATGTGAGCTTCCATGTTGCTCATGCACAGATGTCTGCACGTGAACTTGAACAGGTTATGCTGGATTTTTATCATCACCAATTTGATGTGCTCATATGCACCACAATTATTGAATCAGGCATTGATATTCCCAACGTGAATACCATTATCATAAACCGTGCTGACAAATTCGGGCTTGCACAACTTTACCAATTGCGAGGTCGGGTCGGGCGTTCTGACCATCAGGCATACGCTTATCTCGTCGTACCAAAAAATATTACAAAGACTGCTAATGAACGCCTTAGAACCATTGAACAGCATGAAGCTCTCGGCTCGGGATTGCATATAGCAATGCGGGATCTGGAAATTCGTGGTGCAGGAAATATTCTCGGTAAAAAACAACATGGCATCATGAATATGATCGGTATGAACTTCTACAATCAGCTTTTGAAACGAGCCATTAATAAGATCAAACAGGGTGAAAACAGAGATATTTTTGATGTGGAGCGGTATCATACAAAAATACAATGTGAAATACCTTTCTCTCTGCCCGAAACCTATATCAAGGATGATGCGATCCGACTTGATTTTTACAAACGTTTGAATAATGCTGAAAATGAAGCTGAATTTCAATCCTTGCAGGAAGAGATGCGTGACCGCTTTGGTCCGCTCCCCCAGATTGCAAAATATGTTTTCCAATACTATCATGTGTCCTACTGGCTGGCAAGGACTTCCATCTCATCGGTTTTTATCGGAAAAAGAAAGGTAACGGTAGAAGTTGATTCCACAGTGCTTACCAAAAACAGGATCGAGGAGATAATGAAAAATATTCCACATGACATCCAGTTCAGCATGACAAAAGGAGCAAAAATTACAGTCAAGCTGTTCCACAATAAAATTGACAGCTTCAAGACGAACTTTGACGTTTGTGTTCAAATAATTAAAATATTAGGTAAGAAAAAACCTGATCGAAAATAAGAAGGATTTACATGAAAAAATCTACAAAAATTATTCTCATAATCATCGTCATCGTTGCTGCTGCATTGATCATCATTAACAATTTTGTGCGAAAAGATACAGATGTACTCTTTGCTAAAGTAAATGATAATGAAATTTATCTTTCAGACATTAAAAGTACCGCTGCCATGTATGGTTTGCAGGTCACTCAGGAAGACGCAGGTCTCATTCTTGAACAACTTATCAATAATGAAGTGGCACAGATCTACGCACAAAACACTGGAATGGTCAATGAGCCCGGCTTCAGGAATGATTTTGAATGGCAGAAGAATAAGTTGAAGAAAGAACTGCTGATAAACACTATGCTTGAGGATATTACAAAATCAAAAACCTTGATCTCCGACGATGAAGTCTTAGAATATGTGGAGGATAATCCCTATGCAAAGATCAGGACGATCTTCATCCCTGTTCAGGATGATACTGTCAAAGCAGAAAAAGAGATATACGAAGCATATGGTAAACTTGAAAAGGGCGCTGATTTCGAGAAACTGCAAAAAAAATATACAGACAAGGCGTATCGAACTCCAAATAACAAAGCAGAATTGGTCAAACTGGAGGTGCTGGGTAACATTTTACCCTACGACAGCAGCGTTCTAAAGATCAATGCCTTTACACAGCCAGTGCTCACAACTTACGGCTATTACATCATAAAAAGATATGAAGATCCTACTCTTGAAGAGATAAAAGAGGAAGTGGGCACAACAATTCAAAACGAAAAAGAAAAATTATATCTTAATGATTTCCTTGAAACTTTCAAGAAAAATATCATCATCAATGATGCGAATCTGGAAAAGGGACTTGCTTCGGAATCCAATGCCAATGATGATCTTGTTATCGCAACAAAAGGAAATATGAAGCTACTTTACGGAACGCTGAAAAAATATCTTGATTTCTTCCTCACCACAGAGCAAAGAAAAAATCTCGGTTATCTCGACTACAAAGATATCTCAAAACAGATTGCTTTGCAGGAATTTCTAAACAGAACTGCACTTGATGACAATTACGAATCATCAATGAATTTCATCTCTCAATGGGAAGCAAAGTCACAGGAATTCGACAAGAATTGGGATGACTATGTTGTTCAACGGGTGTATAAGGACGTGATCAGTCCTGCAATTCAGGTAAGCGAAGATGAAATTCAGAATTACTACGATGCTCATAAAATTGAATTTATTAAGGATGGCATACAGCAACCGATCTCAGAAGTTCATTACGATATCAGTCTTGAGTTGACGAATAAAAAGTACCAGGAGTGGTTCACAAATGTTATCAATAAATATAACATAACAGTTGAAAAATATGAAGAAAATTTGTAGTCTTTTACTTTGCCTTATTCTTTTATTACTGATCCTTCAGTGCAATAAAGAGGAGAATGAGAAGGGCATTGTCGTTGCAGAAGTGAACAATGAAAAACTCTATGAGCACGAATTCCGCTCACTTTTCACTGAAGAAGAATGGTTGAAAGCTACTCCGGAAAAAAAAAACAAGATAATCAATGACTGGATCGAGATAACGCTACTTGCTCAGGAAGCAGAGAAGCTTGGTCTGGACAAAAAGCCAGAAGTGAAATTCAATATCAAATACGCAAAAAGAACGCTTCTTGCGAATGAGATCCTTGCAGATAAACTCAAGGGTATTTTTGTATCTCGTGATGAGGTGCTGGATTATTATAACCTACATAGAAATGATTTTTTGAAAGATAGAACATTATACAAGATCCAGCAATTCATTGTTCCAAACTGGGCTATCGCAAATTCGGCGATCAAGCTCTTTAATGGAGGTGAAGCATTCTACACAGTTGCAAAAAATACCGGCTCCAATTATCTTGTGAGAACTATCACAAAGAATGAAGTCACACCCGCATTCTGGGATTTCGTTTCCGGTATGAAGAAGTGGCACATCCGTATTATTGATGACGAAGCAAAGCTTAAGGTCGTTCAACTCCTTGATATTCAGGAGGAAGAATCCCCTATACCTTTTCAGGAAATAAGTGACTCCCTTCTAATAGAGATTCTGGAAATCAAGCGGGAAGAATTTCTGACTAATGCCTTAGATAGTCTGGAAATCAGTTACAAAGTTAAAATTTATTAGGAATAACATGAAATTTTTACAAACCCTCTCATTTATCATTATTATTGCCGTTGGTAGTATGCTTCATGCAGATGAGGTGGACGGCATCGCTGCTATTGTTGGCAATCAGATCATTCTCAAATCCGAAGTTGAGACCAATTATGAAGAACTGAAAGCATCTGCTGCACTTGGAGAAAATATCACAAGAGAAAACATTCTCAGATTACTTATTGAAGAAAAACTCATTACAGAGAAGGCAGAACGTGATGATATCACTGCATCTGAAGGTGAGATTCAAATGCAACTCGAACGTGTCATGCAAAATATCATTTCACAGTTTCCCACCTATCAGGATTTCTTGAAAGTGCTGCAAAACGAAGGGCTAACAGTAGATGGATTAAAGGATCGTTACAGAAGCCAGATCGCCAAACAGGTTGTGCGTGATAAATTGCTTCAACAGTCAGTTTTTTTCAAAATTAATGTGTCCGAATATGAAAAAAGAAATTATTATGAAACCCACATGGACAGCTTTCCTGATAGACCCAAAATGGTAAAGATAGCAGAGATATCTATAAAAACAGATATCAGTAGTGAAAGTCTTAATCAGGCATTACAGGAGATCGAAAATATTCAGGACGAGCTGAATAAAGGTGCTGATTTTGAAACCCTTGCACAAACGTATTCTGACTGCCCCTCTGCTGCACAAAACGGTGATCTCGGTTACTTTTCTCGAGGACAAATGGTCCCGGAATTTGAGGAAGTTGCTTTTAAACTAGAGATCGGCGAAGTCAGCGAACCTGTACTTACTGAATTTGGTTACCATCTCATCAGAGTTGATGACAAGCGTGACGGTGAGATCAAAGCACGTCATATTCTAGTGCAAGTTGCAATGTCCGAAAGTGATAAACAAAAGATATCACAACTTGTAGATGAAGTATATCAAAAATTACAAAATGGCGCCGATTTTATGGAGTGTGCAATAGAGTATTCTACTCCAACTGAAGAAACTGATGAAGATGTTGTTATTGATGAATATCCTGTCGAGCAATTGGCTCAAATACCACAGATCGGTACATACATAAACGATCTTCAGGAAGGTGAATTTACAGAAGCCCTTGAAATTGATGATACTTATTATATCTTTAAAAATATCGGATACACAGAGTCCCGTCCTTACACCTATGATGAAATCTCTCCGCAGTTAGAGCAGATCGTATATCAGGAAAAGCAGCAAAAAGCGATCGATGAATGGATAGAAGAGTTGAAGTCCGAAATCTATGTTAAAGTGATCGAGTAATTATTTTTATTTTTTTTTAAAAACGTGAAGGCTCGATTGCGCAATCGAGCCTTCTTTTTGTGTTGAGATACATACAAAAAATAGAATAAACTTTGCGAAAGCTAGTGTCAAGTCAAGCTTCAATTGGAAGTGGTAATTGAATTTTGACATTCCTTAATATTCCCTTCTCCTCAAATAGGAGAAGGTTAGGATGAGGTTTCAAACTTTGTTAAAATTCAATTTACGTCATTTCACAATTGACTTATCATTAGGAAACTTTCGCAAAGATACAATTACGGCACGATCCTCCTGCCCATGGCATCACTTCTGCCGGGAGAGTTATCATAAATTTCTGAAACATAATATATCACAGCAGGATAATCGCGTGGAAATTTCCCATGAAAATAGCTATGCACATCATTAATATAACGTACAACCAGCTTCTCATATTCTGTCAAATTGGGATTATCCGGATGAAGCAGACGGGCAATGGTTTTCAGTTTGTAAGATGGAATATCAAGAAACACAATCGTTGAAGACGGATCTGTCATCTGGTTGAGAAAGGTCTGCGTCTCGAATTCCGGAGTTGAATATAACTCCAGAGAAACCTGCCGGTCTGTGTCGAAGAGAGAATCAATATTTGTATAGAAATAGCGAAGTATTTCAAGCTTTTTCACAAAAGATGAATCGTCAGTATCTTCCATTAACTGGATAAGTTCCGGAAGCTTTTCTGCTTTTGGAAGAAATCCCATTCCCTTAACCGCATTATTCAGTTTGAATTGTGAATCCTCTCTTTTATAACCATAGGTGGCAACAATTCCATTATGCGGTCCAGCAAGTTCGGGCGGCTTCATTTGCAAAAAACGATCAAGTGTTTCGATCCTTTTCTGCACATCCCATTCCATGAATTTATCAGGAAATTCAACAAGCTGAAATTCTTCCCACTTTCCATCAACTTGTGCTTTTATCACAGAATCACCGGGCTGGGGAGTTAACACACAATCCTGCTGAAAGTAGTTATTGATCCAGAAATTTTGTTTAACTGTTTTATCAGTATCTTCACAGGAAACAAGTGCTAATACAATACCGAGAATAAGGCATAAATTGATCATTTTTTTCATTATTGATGCTCCTAATTTTTTTTGTAATTCGAAAACATGTAAATTCCCAATTGATTGTCAATTTTTATAAGAAAAGAAACATTGACATTCCGTTTCCATTTTCTGAATTCCTAATCAACTTAATCTCAAGAGGTTAGCATGAAATTCAAACGTTCTTGCGGTATTTTACTGCATCCAACTTCTCTGCCCGGCAGATTCGGTATTGGAGATCTTGGTCCCGAAGCATATAAATTTATTGATTTCCTCGCTGAATCAGAACAAAAAATCTGGCAGATACTTCCATTAAATTATCCCGGCTATGGTAATTCACCATACAATCCGATCTCCGCCTTTGCAGGTAATCCCTATTTGATCAGCCATGAAAAACTCGTTGAGCATGGATATCTTAACTCAAAAGACATCGAAGAACATCCCGAGTTTGATGCTCACAAGGTTGTTTTTTACAAAGTTATTGAATACAAAGATTTATTATTTAAGAGAGCTTTTCAGAATTTTCAAGATCGCTTCCTACACAAAAAATTATCTGACTTTGACAATTTCTGTTATGAAAACGCTTCGTGGCTCGATGATTTCAGCTTGTTCGCTGCGCTTCGTGAAAAGAATGGTTTTAAATCTTGGAACATTTGGGATAAAGATGTGAGAATGAGAAAACAAAAAGCGCTCATTTTGTGCAGAAACAAACTCGCTAAGCAGATACGATACTATAAATTCGTACAGTATCTTTTCTATACACAATTGCAGGAACTTCTGAATTATGCCCACAAAAAGAATGTACAGATAGTTGGTGATATTCCGATCTTTGTCGCTTATGACAGTGCCGATGTGTGGGTGCATAAAGACCTTTTTTACCTCGATGAAAATGGAAATCCGACTGTCATTTCCGGAGTACCGCCTGATGAATTCTCAAAAGAAGGGCAGCTCTGGGGAAATCCACTTTATAATTGGGATGTGATGAAACAGGATGACTATCTCTGGTGGCGGGAGCGCATTTCACATTTGTTGAATTTTGTTGATTATATCCGTATCGATCATTTCGTCGGATTTATCCGCTACTGGAAGGTGAAACCCGGCTCAAAGACTGCACAAAAAGGTGAATGGAACAAGGGACCTGATGCACTTTTCTTTTCTACTATAAAGAAACATCTTGGAGAACTTCCTATTATTGCAGAAGATCTTGGTTTTATCATTCCCCGCGTGGATGAGCTTCGTGATGAGTTTGGTTTTCCGGGAATGAAAATTCTTCAACACTCCTTTGCTGAGAATGATCAGCGTCCTCATGAGTTTGAGCAGAATTCTATTACTTATCCCGGTACTCATGATAATGATACGATGAAGACATGGCATGAGAATTTGAAAAAGTATGAGCCCAAGATATACAAAACCTTAACTAAATATATTAATTACAATGAAGAAGAATCATTTTGCCAGCAGATGATCGAGTGTGCCTATTCTACACCTTCCATTTGGGCAATCATTCAGCTTCAGGACATTCTCTGCCTTGGTGCTGAAGCACGGATGAATCGCCCCGGTACGATAGAAGACAATTGGGTATGGCGTTTTAGTGATGAGATGATCACGGAGGATGTAGTTGAAAAGCTTCGGGAATTGGTTGAGAAGTATAAGAGATAAAAACTTACTTTGTCATTCTTGAGGAGCGGAGCGACGAAGAATCTCGTTAAAGGATAAACTATTCTATTGGGAGATTCTTCGCTCCACTTCGTTACTCTCAGAATGACAATGCCATTTAATCCTAAAACATGTTGTCATTCTGATCAGCCAGCCGGCGGAGAAGAATCTACTTATTTTAATGAAAAGTATTATTATATGTCGTGAGCAAAATTTTAAAGAGTAAATTCTTCGCTTCGCTACTCTCAGAATGACAAAGCTCTGCCAATTCAAAACTAGTTGTCATTCTGAACGAAGTGAAGAATCTATTTACTGTAATGAACAGTATCATTAAAGGTCTAGTGCTCGCTTCCAAAGAATAGATTCTTCGTTACGCTTCGCTCCACTCAGAATGATAAAGCTCTCTAACCTTAACACATGTTGTCATTCTTGAGGAGCGGAGCGACGAAGAATCTCGTTAAAGGATAAACTATTCTAGCGGGAGATTCTTCGCTCCACTTCGTTACTCTCAGAATGACAATATTGTTTTACCTTTAAACATCATTAATTTCCTTCTCCTCCCAGGAGAGGGGGGTGAGGTAAAAAAAAAGGGGCTGTCCCATAACCTCAATAATATTTACAATGAATATGGTATTAGTTATTTTTAGCACATGATAAAATTTAGAGCTTACAGTCAGGATCAGGGATTAGCACTACCTCCTTATTTAGATGAATTAATAGATAAGCATCATTTGGTACGGGTTGTAAACAGCGTGGTAGACGAGTTAGACATGCAGTTATTATCGAAGCCCTTCAAGGCGAGCACACATCAGCAAGGGGGATCACCACCCTATCATCCGGGCATGATGTTAAAGGTAATCGTATATTCTTATGCTAATGGGATACGATCCTGTCGTAAGATAGCGAAGCAGTTACGTGAGAACATACACTATATGTGGTTAAGCGGGATGCAACAGCCTGATTTTCGGACGATAAACAGATACCGGAGTGACTACTTCAAAGATATACTTGAGGAGATATTTTCTTCGGTCATTCAGTTATTGCTTGAGAAAGGATTTGTTGAATACAAGACAGTATTTGTAGATGGGACGAAGATTTCGGCAGATGCGAACAAGCATAAGATAATATGGGACAAGAATGTACAGCGATACAAGAAGCAACTCAAGGAACGGACGAGTGTTTTGTTTAAAGAGATAGAGGTGTTGAATGAAGCAGAGGATGAGCGTTATGGTTCATTTGACCTTCCTGAGTGTGGAGAGCAGAGTGCTCTCAGCAGTGAAGATCTTCATGGAGTTGCTGATTCTTTAACAAAGGCACTTTCCTGTGATGACAAGAAGTGTCGCACAGAGACGGATAAGCAGTTACGCAGGGCATCGAGACAGTTGCAGAAGGATGGAGATAAGCTTGCAAAGTATGAGGAGCAGGAGAAGAAATTGGGGAAACGTAATTCTTATTCAAAGACAGATCCTGATGCGACAGCGATGCGGATGAAGAACGACGAGCTTCGCCCCGGTTATAATGTGCAGGTTATGTCCGAGAATGGTTTCATTGTAGGAGGATCGGTATCACAGAATGCGAATGACGGCAGTTCATTTATTCCGCTGCTGGAAGAGATGGAGCATGCCGAACTTCCTCAACCCGAGGAGGTAGTTGCAGATGCCGGTTACGGTTTCGAGGAGGTCTATGAATATCTTGAAGATCGTCATATTGATGCGTATGTACAGTATCCGAGCTCTCATGCAGAGAAGAGCGGAGAGAGTAAATATCGGTTTCATTATTCACGTTTTGTTTATAATGAAGGGGATGATGTATTTATATGTCCGCTTGGTCAGAAACTCAATTTTGTCGAAGAGAGAGAAGCGAGGAATAAATCCGGTTATGTGGTGAGACAAAGAGTGTATCAATGTTTTGCATGCAATGGTTGTTTTTATAAAAGTCGGTGCACGAAATGTAGTGAAGGGAGGACATTGACGGTGAATATGAACCTTCGGAGACATCAGCAGAAAGCAAGGAGCAATCTTGAGGGGACTTACGGAGAGGGCTTGAGAAAACGGCGAGGTCACGAGATAGAGACGGTGTTTGGAGAGTGGAAGCATAATCTCAAATTTCAGAGATTTCAGTTAAGAGGATTAGAAAAAGTACGTACTGAACTCTTCCTTCACAGTCTCGCTTATAATATGAGAAAGATTATGAAGGTATGTAGGTCTTTTTCTGCCAATTTATGTCATTCTTTTTCTTATTTGTATCGCATTCTGAAAATAAAATCAGCTCTTATTATATTATTCTCACTTTATTTAAATAATTCGTTAGACTATGTATAAAATGAATAATTTTCCTCAATGTCTCATAAGGTTGTGAGACAACCCCCAGATATGAGCGTCCCCAACGAGGGCGTTGGGAACGAGAAGTAACCTTTGCGAAAGTTTTAAACTTTCGCAAAGTTTGATTTATCTCATCAGAATAACTTGTTTCGTTGCGTATTCCTGTCCATTGACTTTCACTGAGTACAGATAAATGCCATTGGATAAACTCTTACCATTTTCATCTTTACCATCCCAGGATAAAGAAACAAGCTGATCCGCAGTGACATGCTTTGTATCAAAAGATTTTACCAAAGCACCTTTCACATCAAATATCGCCACATCAACAAATGCTGTCTGCGTGAGCGTGAATTTGATATTCGTTGTCTCATTGAATGGATTTGGTGAAGAAATGAGATCATAAACTTGAGGAGGTGTAACGTTTGGATTTGGATCGTTG
>JAUWPE010000102.1 GCA_030611765.1 Candidatus Cloacimonadota bacterium
CAGGTCATGGAAAATGTGCTCGCACAAATTTTTAAAACTAAAACTCCTTTGACCGTATCCGGTAGAACCGATGCGGGTGTGCATGCACTCAACCAGTATGCTCATTTTACGGCAGAGACGAGAATGGGACCGGAGAACATCATAGCTGCGACCAATAGTATTATCCCTAAGGCGATCTACATCAAGGAATGTACTGTTGTGGATGATGATTTTCATGCGCGATTTTCTGCAAAAAGAAGGATGTATATGTATAAGATAATGAAAGAATCCTCTCCCTTTGAACGGTTTTATGCTTCATATTTTCCGCAAAAAAAGATCTCTTTGCCGCTCCTACGAAAAGCATCTGAATATTTGCTCGGCACGCATGATTTCAATGTCTTTGCTCAAGATACATCGCAGCTTCCTTCAACGCTGTGTACGGTTGATAATGCTGAATGGAGCGAAACCAATACACATTTCATCTTTAAGATAAGAGCGAACAGGTTTATGCACAATATGGTTCGAAGGATAGTCGGCACTCTTTTGCATATTTCCAATAAGGAGCTCGAACCAGATTATATAAATATAATTTTATCCACTCAGGATTATAGTCTCCTTGGCATGACCGCTCCACCTCAAGGGCTTTATCTATTTGAGGTTACATATTAGTTACGCAAAAGTTTAAAAAAATTGACGTTCTGGCACACAGTTTGTAGATTTTGTTTCGAAATATAAAAAAATTAATAGATACATCACAATTAAATGGTGCTCAAAACATAGGGAGGTAACCATGAAAATCGCCCACTTCAACGATGTCCTTCTGGAAGACGTAAATGTCGAAGGTGCAGACAAAACCAAGATCAGATGGCTTATTTCAAGAAAAGATAACGCTCCCAATTTTGCCATGCGCATGTTCGAGATCGAAGCTGGCGGACACACACCATTTCACTCACATGACTGGGAACATGAAGTATTCGTGCTTCAAGGCACCGGTGTATTGGTCACGGAAGAAGATGAAAAATCCTTTCAACAGTGGGATGTCATCTTTGTGGAACCACATCTGAAACACCAATTCAAAAATACTGATGATACTATAATGCGCTTTCTCTGTATCGTTCCCCATTCTCCACAACCTGCAAAAGTCTCAAGCAATCCTCTTGGAGACAAACCCGTAAACAACTGCTGATATGAACATTCTTGCTTTTGACACCTCTACATCCTACGAAAGTATAGCACTTTCACACAACGGACAGATCATTGCGGATGTGACCCTGAATGCAAAAAGGACTCATTCCGAACGTCTTTTGCCGACTGTGGAAAACATGCTTTCTCAAACAGAGCTGAAATTAGAAGAGCTCTCCGGCATCGCAGTATCAATAGGTCCCGGCTCTTTTACCGGACTGCGCATCGGGCTTTCCACTGCTAAGGGGCTCTGCTTTGGCTTGAAACTACCACTATATGTGGTCTCAACTTTGAAATCACTCGCGAACAATGTTTCTTTGGCTTTAACCAATATCTGCACACTTATGGATGCAGGACGGGATGAGCTATATTACGCAGTATATTCTCCGGACCTTACAGAGATTCAGAAACCTGCAATTGCAAAGATAGAAAAAATATTATCTGTAGTTGATAAAGACACTATTTTGGTCGGACCTATCTCTTCAAAAATGAAAGAAGCATTCTTAGATGCCAACTATACAACATCCTTTGCAAGAACTATTAATTGCTACCCAAAAGCATCATCACTTATTGACATCATAGAAAACAAAAAGGGGTTCGAGGTGTATAAAGCTGATGACATCTCTAAAGTTGAACCTTTATATATTAGAAGATCGGCTGCTGAAGAAAATTTCAAACCCAAACAAAAAAATAATAGAATACAATAAAAATTCATAAATATTTAGGAGTATTATGGAAGATCTAATTGACCTCAAAGAAATGCAAAAAATGAACCTGCCCGAACTTCATAAGATCGCAAAAAGTTTTGAGATAAAGAAATTCAAAACCATGAATAAACAGGATCTGATGTTCGCCATTCTCGATGCACAGGCAGCGAATGAAGGATTGGTTTTCACCACAGGCGTGATCGATCTTACACCCGAAGGATATGGTTTTCTGCGTTCGTCAAAATCAAATTATCTGAGCGGACCCAGCGACATTTATGTGTCCAAAGCTCAGGTTAAAAAATTTCACATCAAGCAGGGAAACATCATATCCGGACCTGTTCGTTCACCAAAAGAAGATGAGAAATATTTCGCACTCATCCGGATTGATGCGATCAATGATGAACCACCCCTCCGTGCCTATCAAACCCAAAATTTCGATTCTCTCACACCACTTTATCCCGAAGAAAAACTAAACCTTGAAACCACTAAGGAAGAGCTTTCAATGCGAATCATCGACCTCTTTACACCCATTGGAAAGGGACAGAGAGGACTCATCGTTGCGGCACCGCGAACAGGAAAAACAGTGCTTCTGCAAAAGTTCGCAAACGCGATCCTTACTAATCATCCAGAAGTATATGTGATCATTCTTCTTGTTGACGAGCGTCCTGAAGAAGTCACAGAGATGAAACGTATCGTTAAATCGAAAAATTCAGAAGTAGTGAGCTCAACCTTTGACGAAACCGCATATCATCATGTGCGTCTTGCTGAAATGGTCATAGAAAAGGCAAAAAGAATGGTTGAATACGGACGCGATGTGGTTATACTTCTTGATAGTGTTACCCGTCTTGCCCGTGCTTATAATACGCTCATGCCTGCTAGCGGAAAGGTGCTTTCAGGCGGTATCGATGCCAATGCTCTTCACAAACCAAAACGATTCTTCGGTGCTGCTCGCAACACTGAGGAAAGTGGGAGTCTGACAATCATGGCAACTGCGCTCATTCATACCGGAAGTAAAATGGATTCGGTTATCTTTGAAGAATTCAAAGGTACAGGTAACATGGAACTTGTGCTCGACCGCTCCATCAGCGACCTACGCATGTTTCCGGCGATCGATCTTATCATTTCAGGAACACGCCGTGAAGAGCTTCTTCTTCCTGAAGAGGTTCGAAATCGTGTATTCATTCTTCGTAAGATCCTCAAAAATCAAAATCCCTACGATGCAATCGAACTCCTGAAAAACAAGATGAAGGGAACAAAGAATAATCTGGAATTCCTTAAGTTAATGAGCAGCTAATATCCAATATATGAAAAAAACTATCTGCCTGATTATAGTCTTTTTCTCCCTTTGTACGATACCTTTATGGGGGCAATCCCTTTCAGCAGTATATAACCATATCTCTAAGAGCGAATATGCCATTGCCTTTCAAATATTGAAATCTATGCTCCCTCAGTGCAGAAATCACGAAGGAGAAGTCGAAATTCTCTATCTTTTAGGACAATGTGCAGACAATGCAAATGATGCTTCCTTTTACTATAAAGAGATATTGGGAAAAAACGAAAATGCCTATACTGATAGAGCGCTCCTAAATCTGGCTAAGATCAGTCTCACACACGAGGACCGGACAGCTGCAATTAAGTATTCAGACAAACTTAAAGCGAGTACCTATTCTTTATACTACTCAGAAGCACTATTCATCAATGCTCAGGCATATTTCTGCAATGAAGAATATTTTCCTGCGATCACTTCATATAAAGAATTTATCAATATCTCTCTTGATTCTGCTCAGCGGGAGCTTGCTATGCTGAATTGCGGAACTGCATATTATGAGCTCAAACAGTACTCGAAAGCAATTGAACAGTTCTCACAAATACAGGAAGAAAATCCAAAAAGTAATTTCAATCCCTACATGCTCTATTTGCTGGGATTATGCTTTGAGAATAAAGCACAGCACACCGATGCGATAACACATTATAAAAAACTAACTAATGATTATCCCTACTCTCAGTATTCAGCTCTGGCAGAACAGCAACTTGTGTCTTTGATCGAACAGGGATATTACTCATCTTCACTTACAACTTTGCCACAGATCGATGAACTTCTCAACAAAAAATACATTGTTCAGCTTGCAGCTCTCGAAAGCTCTACCAAAGCCCACAAAGCACAGGAAGACTTTCGTGACATGGGTGTGAAAAATATCTTTATCTTCACAAAATCAGTTAATGGAAAAATTTACTACGCTGTCGGTGTTGGTCCCTATGCAACTAAGGACGAAGCTCTATATAAAAAAAACCGGCTGGCAGAAAAAAAGATCAGCTCGTATATCTATAAAAAACCATGACAAAAAAGATATCGCCCGAAGCGGTGCAAGAGCACACACCTCTTATCCAGCAGTTCCTTTCTATCAAAAAAGAGCAACCGGATGCACTTCTGCTGTTTCGAATGGGAGATTTCTATGAAACCTTCTTTGAAGATGCTAAGAGAGCTTCCAAACTTCTTGGAATAACCCTTACAACAAGAGACAAAAATAAAAAAAATCCTGTTCCCCTTGCCGGATTCCCCTATCATGCTCTGGAAAATTATCTGAAAAAACTACTGGATAACGGCGTAAAAGTTGCTATTTGCGAGCAGGTCGAGGATCCGAAAAAAGCAAAAAAATTGGTGAAAAGAAAAATCGTCGAGGTTATAACTCCGGGCACTATTCTTGAAGAAAACTACCTTCAAGGAAAAGGAAATAATTATCTCAGTGCAGTGTATGAAGGAAAATCAAGCTGTGGAATCGCTTCTATTGATATTTCAACCGGTGAATTTTCCTGCACAGAAGTTCCACTTGCTCGGGTTGTAGATGAGATCGCACGAATTCATCCTACTGAAATTCTTGTGCCGGAAACAATGGAGTCTAACTTCAGAGAGAAAATCAGCGTCTTCTATAATCCTACATTTACAGAATATGAGACCTGGCGATACGAATTTCCTGAAGCTGAGGATGTTCTAAAAAAACATTTTGATGTTCTCTCTATTGAAGGATTTGGGCTTTCAGGGAAAAACACCGCTGTCTGTGCGTCAGCAGCAATCCTTTCTTATATTAAAGAGCTGAAAGGAAGTGATCTTTCACATATCAATGCACTGAGTTTCTATTCGGAAGGGCAGTTCATGCAGGTTGATGCGCTTTCCAGACACAATCTTGAGCTTACAGAATCAATGCGTACACGCTCGCAGCACGGCACTCTTCTTGAGGTTTTGGATGAGACAAGAACCCCAATGGGCGGACGAAAGCTCATCAACTGGATGCTCAATCCGCTGATGAAAAAGGAGCTCATAATCCGGCGTCTCGACAGTGTGGACGAGCTGTTTGATAAAAGCCATACACGTAATAGTATCATTGAAATTCTTTCTGAAATTGGTGATATTGAACGCATCATCAGCAAGCTGGGAACAAATAAGGCATACCCCCGTGACTTAATCGCTCTTAAAAACTATCTCTCGTTTGCTCAGCCGATGGCAGAACATATTTCAGATTGTGATGCTGAATTACTCAAATCTTTATACGCATCAATTCAAAATTTTGATGAAGTCATACTTATTATCGAAAATGCACTTATAGAAGATGCTCCCCTCACCTTGCAGGATGGCGGGATCATCAAAGAGGACTATAATGAAGAACTGGATGAGCTGAGAAAAAAGAGCAAAACCGGCAAAAAGTGGATCGCCGAACTGGAACAAAAAGAGATCAAAAGAACCAATATTCCTAAGCTGAAAGTGCGTTATAACAGCGTGTTCGGTTATTACATCGAAGTAACCAAATCCTATTTCGACAAGGTGCCGGAAGATTATATTCGAAAGCAGACACTGGTGAATGCAGAACGCTTCATCACTCCTGAACTAAAGGAATTCGAGAACCAGGTACTCGGCGCTGAAGAACGCAGTACTCAATTGGAATACTCGCTTTTTCTTGAAATCCGGGAAAATTTGAAAAATTTCATCCCAAGATTCCAACAATTCTCAGAGGTTATTTCCACCCTCGATGTGCTGACAAATTTAGCACGCATTGCCTATTACAATCATTATGTACGACCTGAAATTCATGATGGCAATGAAATCCATATTGAAGAAGGAAGACATCCTGTTATTGAAAAGCTCTCTGCCGGCAACGAGTTCATTCCAAATGATACTTTTCTGAATAACTCGTCGGATAGGATACTGCTCATTACAGGTCCGAATATGGCAGGTAAATCCACCTATTTAAGACAGGTGGGATTGATAATAATCATGGCGCAGATGGGCTCATTCATTCCTGCTGCTTCTGCAAAGATCGGTATTGTTGATAAGATATTTACCCGTGTGGGCGCTTCCGACAACCTGGCGCTGGGGCAAAGCACATTTCTGGTAGAGATGATCGAAACTGCGAATATCCTACACAATGCAACACCCCGAAGTATCGTCCTGCTCGACGAGATCGGACGTGGCACCAGCACTTTTGACGGACTGAGCATTGCATGGGCAGTGGTAGAATATCTTCATGAAAATAAAAAGATCGCAGCGAAAACACTTTTTGCAACACATTACCACGAACTCACAGAACTTTCCAATGTGTATAAGGGTGTAAAAAATTATAACATTACTGCAAAAGAGTACAAGGATAGGATTATCTTCCTGAGAAAAGTCGTGCCAGGCAGTGCGGATCAGAGTTATGGAATTCAGGTTGCAAAACTTGCAGGCATTCCTCAAAAGGTTATACAGCGTGCTCAGGAAATTTTGGAAGAGCTTGAGAAAAGCGAGTTCAATGAGTCCAGCATTCTGGAAAAGACAAAGAGAAAAAAAGCTGAGATCAATCAAACTTCATTTATTGAGGTGCTTTCTCAGAAAACAAGTAATGAACGGGCACTCATCGAAAAACTGAAAAATCTGGATGTGAATTCCCTCACCCCTATCGAAGCACTTACTTTTCTCTCGAAATTAAAAGAAAAACTTTGATTTCACATCACTACAATCTCTCGAATAACTCTTCCGGCTTTGCAGTTTGTTAGAGGTTGTCCCATTTGTTGAAACGTTGTGCGACATACATAAAATTTTCGAGACAAATCACACACTATCTTTTTTCTTCTACATAAATACGATAAATCGTGTTACAGTGTAATGGAGATGGGTAGGTCTTCTTATAAAATAAAATAGAATTATCTCCCTCTTGAATCATTTTTTTGATCCCTAACTCGGATAAACCCGAACCAAAAAGAATTCACCACAGAGAACACCCCGATACAGTCATTCCCTGTTAAATATTGCTTCGCCATAATTAAATAATTTTGCAAGCAAAATTTAATATGGTAAA
>JAUWPE010000002.1 GCA_030611765.1 Candidatus Cloacimonadota bacterium
CGGTTGGAGTAACCCCATTCATTATCATACCATGAAATTACTTTGATGAAGTTCCCACCCATTACTTTGGTGAGCGGTGCATCAAAAATACTGGAATGAGGATTTCCGATAATATCTGTTGAGACAAGGGGTTCTTCAGAATATTCGAGTATTCCTTTCAGTTCACCTTCTGAAGCTTCTTTCATAACTCTGTTGATCTCTTCATCTGTTGTATATTTTTCTACCACACAGAGAAAATCAACGAGAGAGCCGTCCTGAACAGGCACGCGCATCGCCATACCATCGAGCTTTCCGTTCAGCTCGGGGATCACTTTTCCTGTTGCTTTTGCTGCTCCGGTTGTTGTTGGTATGATATTAGATGCAGCGGTGCGAGCTCTACGAAGATCTGAGTGGGGTGAGTCGAGTATTTTCTGATCATTTGTATAGGCATGCACTGTGGTCATTAACCCGTGTTTGATCTTGAAATTATCATTGAGCACCTTTACGACAGGTGCAAGGCAGTTTGTGGTGCAGGATGCATTGGATACGATTTTGTCCTCCGGTTTCAGCATATAATCATTTACGCCCAGGACAATTGTTGCATCGATCTCGTCCTTTGCAGGAACAGTGAGTAGCACTTTCTTTGCTCCGGCTTTGAGGTGTTTGGCGATCTGCTCTCTCTTGCGGAACACGCCTGTTGCTTCAACTACTACATCTACACCGAGTTCTTTCCACGGAAGTTCTGCAGGATTTTTTATTGAAAGAACCTTGATCTTCTTACCATTAACGATGAGCGAACCATCCTTTTCTTCCACAGTTCCGGGGAATTTGCCATGAGTGGAATCATATTTCAGAAGTTGAGCAAGTGTTTTTGCATCAGTGATATCATTAACTGCAACGACGTTAAAATTATCGCGTTGCATCATCACGCGCAGCACCAGCCGCCCAATTCTTCCAAATCCGTTAATTCCAACTGTTATCATAGATTTCTCCTTTCAGAAAATACCTTAAATGAGTTCTGCAAAATAGTAAAATAATGATAAAAGTTGTCATTCTGAACGAAGTGAAGAATCTCTAACTCCCAAACATTTCGTTCATTATGAGATTCTTCGTTACACTCAGAATGACAATTCTTGTGTAAATTTTGTAAAATATGCAATTTTGCAGATCTCATAAAATACCTTAATTTATTATTTTTGCTTTTTCTTTTAATTCTTCTGGAATTACTAAATTCAATTTTTGAGCTGTTTTTTCATTGATTATAAGAGTTCCCTTTTTGGTCATTACTATTGGAAGCCTGGAGGGTTTTACGCCGGAAAGAATCTCTTTTGCCATGAGTGCGGCTTCCTTTCCTTGTTCATAACCGGATTGAGTATCTCCGCAAAGCACACCACCCTGAACCGAGAACTCTTCAAAACTGAAGGTGGGAAGCGTGTTGTTTTCCATCGTCCATTTCAGCACTTCTGCATCAGGGACACTTTCTTCAGAATCAACTTTCTTAAGAGTGAAATACATAAAAATTCCCAGTGCATCAACTTCTGTCTGTATCTTTCTTACATACTTTTTCCACTCATCATAATCGTTAGTTTCAAAAACCTCATAAAGCTCAACCGGGAAATTCTCTTTTGTAAATCTGCTCACAGTCGCTTGAGAAGTGGGGCTATTATCAGTAATAATCGCTATAGTTTTAACTGACGGATCGAGTTTTTTCAAAAGATCGATAGTGCCCGGAATGAGTTTGCGCTCAATAACGCCTGTAATATTTTTTGCAGGCATACCATATACTTCTGGGTCTTCATTGATGCCTGTAAAAACAAAGGGGAGTTTCTTATCAATAAACTGCTTAGCCACAAGCTGGCACGCATTATCATCACAGACAATAACAAGGTTGGGTTTGAAAGTTTTGATCTTCTGGAGCGCTTGGCCGGTAATATTCTTTTCCCATGTTTTGCTTGTCTTTCTTTTTGTATCCATATAAAAGGATTCGATGATGAGATTTTGATCACTGAAGACATCCTCAATTCCCCTTTTCTCTTGCCGGCACCATTCATATTCGGGATGATAACTGTATATGACCAATAGCTTTTCAGGAGATTTCGAGCAGCTCATGATAGCAAGTAGAGCTGCGAATAAAAATATGATAATTTTTTTCATGATCTATTCTCCTTGCGTGATAACTTTTATCAATTTGTTAGTTTTGATTGTCAAGAGAATAGGTTCATAAACAAACATAATAAAAAAAGCCCGAAGATTGAAACTTCAGGCTAAAAGTGTTTACTCTCAATACTGAATCTTACAAATACTATTTCAGGATGAGCATTCGTTTTGTATCTGAAGTGTAATTACCTACCTCAAGTCTGTACAAATAAATACCACTAGGAACATTCCTGCCAAGATTATCTTTCCCATACCAGCAAACTTCATTTGTTTTACTTTGGCTCGATAGGTCATACTTTTTTACTAACTGTCCTTTAGCATTATAGATTTTGATATTCAATAATTCTGAAGTATCTTCGGGTAGTCGATACTTAATAGTAGTGGAGTATCTAAATGGGTTAGGGAAACATACTAAAAGCTCAGAGGTGGATTCATCTTGCTCTTCCATAATCCTTGTTTGGGGTGTTTCTGTTCCGCTTGTATCACTTGCCAAGGCCATCCCTAAAACAGTATAAGCATAGGTCGCATTACTCGCGGTCGTAGGAAACCAACCAATATATTGTCCAAGGGTATTATAAACCTTATACACATAGGTTTCAAGAGTTGCTGATGTAGATGTGATAGACTCTGGAACCACTCTGCACCACCCCATACCATAGTTGGGATTTGCGAATGAAAATCCATTTGTCTCCACCCCTCTACCCCAAACATAGGGTGGAACATAAGAACATGTTCCAGGAAAAGTTACATCCTTTTGAACCTTATGCCATTTTGCAAGATACATACCATTAGCGAGACCAGGGACATCAAAGAATAATCTAGTCTGGTAGGAAGAAGCTTGATCTACCACAGTACCTCCATTAGCTTCCCAGTGGTGAAGAGAATAAGCTGGAACAATGCTGGTGTGAATCAGTTTAAGTGCTTTATGAGCATTGATACGACCATAACCAACCTCAACATTCCATCCATTTTCATCGTAATCATATAAATCTGTACGGATCTTATTTGAAGAAAGACTGATAATCTGTTCAATATCATCATTATAAAGGTTAGTTCTAAATCCTTTTAGAAGCCCAGCTAAACCTGAGACAAACGGGGTTGCCATTGATGTGCCAGATTTATCATCATAATAAGAACCCGTAGGGATACAACTCCAGATAGAAACACCAGGCGCCACGACATCTATATGATTTCCCGTGCTAGAAAAGGTTGCTTTCACATCCCATTTATCTGTTGCACCAACTGCTATGATTCCCTGTCCAAAACCAGCAGGATATTGAGTAACACCATCACCTTCATTACCCATTGCAACTACGGCAACTCTATTAAGTTTGTAGGCATTGGAAAAGGCTCGTCTAAGTGTAGTCGAATTGACGGGATTACCATTTTCATCTATCGCCCTCCAACTGTTATTGAGAATATGGCAGCCGGCATTCACGGCATCCATAATCTCATTGTAAACCTCAGGGGTGTCATCTCCATCAATTCTTTGAGAGTTTATCATAGCATTCCAATCAACACCGGCAACTCCTATATTATTATCTGTATTGGCAGCAGCAATACCTGCCACATGGAAGCCATGACCATTCCAACCCCAGCCAGCGTCACCGGTGACTTTTCCGCTTAAATCTTCGTGCCAGTTTTCCACACCTCCATCAATAATACCAATTTTTATACCTGAACTGCCTTTGAAGATATTCCATGCTTCAGGAGCATCAATGTCTGCATCATCCGTGCCTCCACTTTGACCATAATTCCATAATCCCCATTGGTCTCCATTTTGAAAATGAGGGTCATTGGGATAAACCACAACTGGTTCCGGCATGCAATTAGGTTCTGCATATATTACTTCAGATAGAGTATCCATCTCAATGATAGCTGGTTGGACTTTTTCAGCCGAAGTAAGCCGAATTTTATAAACCTCAGACATATTTGCCAGTTTGACGGTATCACCTGTCTCTTCAACAATTCCAAGGGTGTCTGCTAATTTGAATTCCGGAAAAGCTTTGATAATTAATTCAGTGTTATAATTCTCAAGAACTGAGCGCATCGTTGACGAAGTCTGAATCTCATCCAATGTAGAAGTATCTTCACCTTCCGGAAATATAAATGTTCCAGGTTTTACTTCAATAATAACCTCTCGATAAATTTCTTCGGGAGTGAGAGCAAAGGATAACAGAGCTGGAAATAAGCAACAAATAATGATTATGATAACCGAGTTTCTGAATTTTGTTGTCATTTTTTACCTCCATGGAGAGTATAATTCTCCATTAATTATTGGTCGTTTGGGCCAAAGGTTAATTGGCACTTATTTGTGCCGTCATCGTTCATAATCCATAGAGTTCCATTCTCCTGTGGATTATAAACCCAACAATCATATTGAGAGTAAACAATTTTTTCTCCACCCGGTGACCAGGCTGGTGTAATACCGCCTTTTGTAGTTAACTGCTGAGGATTACTTCCGTCTGCATCCATTACCCATATCTGAGGTGCTTCACCCTTTTCTTGAGAAGAAAATGCAATCTTTAAGCCATCAGGCGACCAGACAGGATATCTATTATCTCTATCATTTGAGAACAAAAGATTTTGATTAGCACCACTGCTGTCAGCTACATAAATTCCATTGTAAACAATGTAAACAATCTTTGTCCCATCAGGTGACCATTCTGGGAAGTTACCATGTAAGACCCAGTGGTCATTACTTCCATCAGCATTCATAATCCATATTCCAGAAGGATGTCCTGCTGTGGCAATACTCTGGTCATAAGCGATCTTAGTGCCATCAGGTGACCAATCCGGAAAGAATGTTCTTCGTCCGGACGTAAGCTGAGTTAAGCTATCTCCGTTTGATCTGATTTTACATATATCAGTACCAGTACCCACAAAAGCAATCCACTCTCCATCTGGAGACCAGTCTGGAAGATCTCCTCCTTGAAGGAACATACGAGGATTTGAACCATCTGCATCAATGAACCAAATGCCGGTAGAGTCCCTATCATAATTATATATACCGCTCGGAAGAATATATTTCATGTGGTAATGATGGTAAGCAATACTATTTCCATCGGGTGAGAAGCAGGGACAATCATCAATTTGCGGATAGACAGTGGTGGGTGGTTCGGCATGACCTCCATCATCCCAACTGCAGCCGTTGAGTAATAATAGTAAAAAAACTACAAAGAATAATATTATTCTTTTCATATCTTCCTCTTGACCATGTCAAATGAATTCTCCTCTTTTTCTTTGTCAAATAAAAATTTCAATAGTTATCACAACTGTGTTTCTTATTTTTTGTGTCATTTTTAACTCCGTTCATTATTGGCTGTTTGGGCCAAAGGTTAATTGGCACTTATTTGTGCCGTCAGCGTTCATAATCCAGAGAGTTCCATTCTCCTGTGGATTATAAACCCAACAATCATATTGAGAGTAAACAATTTTTTCTCCATCAGGTGACCATGTCGGGGTAATACCACCTTTTGTTGTTAACTGCTGCGGATTACTTCCATTAGCGTCCATTACCCATATCTGAGGTGCTTCACCCTTTTCTTGCGAAGAAAACGCAATCTTTAAGCCATCAGACGACCAGACAGGATATCTATTATCTCTATCATTTGAGAACAAAAGATTTTGATTAGCACCACTACTGTCGGCCATATATATTCCTGAATAAACAATCTTAATCCCATCCGGTGACCAATCAGGACATCTTGCATAGTTTATTATTAAATGGTCATTACTTCCATCAGCATTCATAATCCAGATTCCACGAGGATACCCTTCTGTTGAAAAACTTTGGTCATAGGCGATCTTTGTTCCATCAGGAGACCAATCAGGAAAGAATGTTCTTCGTCCGGACGTAAGCTGAGTTAAGCTATCTCCGTTTGATCTGATTTTACATATATCAGTACCAGTACCCACAAAAGCGATCCACTCTCCATCAGGTGACCAGTCTGGAAGGTCTCCTCCTTGAAGGAAGATGCGGGGATTTGAACCATCTGCATCGATGAACCAAATGCCGGTAGAATCTCTATCATAATTATATGAACCACTCGAAAGAATATATTTCATGTGGTAATGATGGTAAGCAATACTATTCCCATCAGGTGAGAAGCAGGGACAATCATCGATCTCCGGATAGACAGGAGTTGGTGGTTCGGCATGCCACCCATCATCCCAACTACAACCGTTGAGTAATAATAGTAAGAAATATACAAAGAATAATATAATTCTTTTCATGTTTTTCCCCTTGTGGAGAATAAAATAATTTTCTTATTTTGATTGTCAAGAGAATAGCTGTAAGATCATAAAATTAAGTCAGAAAAACTATCTGTAATGACAGTTAAAAGCATAATAATTACTTCACCAATTTTGCCTGATATATTTGACACTAACAACAGCTTGAAAAAGTTAGTGTGTATGAAAACATATATAATTTTGATTTTTATATTATTGTCGATACCTGTTACTATTAATGCATTCTCTCCTCCCTTGTTAACGGATGTGCAAGTGAAGATAGATCAGGAATATTTAATAGTATCTTATAATATTGATAATTTTCAAGACGGTATAAATATTGGAATTAATATCTTCAAGAAAATTTCCAAAAAGCTACTTCCAATCAAAAATGATAAAATGAAAGGCAATATTGGCATTATTTCACCAAAGGAAGACTATAAGATTTTAATCGACCTGAAATCATTGCCGGATGATTTCAATTTAGAACATTATGTATGCTTTCCAAAATTAACATTCAAGGGACGGATTTATTATGAAATGTTGAAGATTCCTAAAGGGAAACATCCTGCGGTTATAGAAGAGGATCTGATAGAACTTGAAAGGACAGGTGGATTTTATATTTCCAAATTTGAAGTTTCAAACGAACAGTTTGCAGCATTTATCAATGATGATGGCTATGAGATTAAAGAATATTGGCTGGTCAAAGAAGGGGTAATGGAAAATCAGGAGGTGGGTTGGAATTTTCAAGGAAGGTTCAAAATGAGTGCGCCTTTTGAGTGGAACTTAGATGAAATGCCTTATTGGAAATCTGCTTCATCCAATTTTATTTATGACCCTGTTACAACTCTCAGGTGGTTTGAAGCTAATGCTTTTTGTAACTGGATGGGATGTTCTCTACCTGACCTAACTGAAATTTCAATCTGCTTTTCTTTTAATTCAGTGGAAAATGACACTGTTTACAATCCAGTTTGTTTAGAAATAAATGATGATGGTCAATTCCCATTACATTTTATCAAAAGCAATGTTTCTGAATGGTTAATTTTGAGTGTTGACTCTAACGCACCCCCTTGTGGTCCAGGCTGTAGGGAGATGTTTTATTTAAAAAACAACTCCCAGATGCATGATGAATTTCCCATCAAAGGTATTTCCTGTCCATTATATCGCAATGAGATACTTGGATTTAGACTTTTAATTGTACCCTTAAAAAAATAAACAAATCCATCAATGAGCCATAGCATTCGCATTACTAAATTTATTATTTTATCTTCATTATTGTTAATATTGTTTTCAGCTACCAAAGTTCATACACACCCGCACATGTTTATAGATAATACAACAAACTGTATTTTTGACGATAATGGTTTTAAGGGATTTTGGGTGGAGTGGATATTTGATGATATGTTTAGCAGTTCAATATTACTTGATTACGATATAGATAAAGACGGTTCTTTTAATAAAAATGAAAGCAAAACAATTTATGAAGAAGCATTTTCAAATCTCGTTAATTTCAACTTTTTGTATCATGTAAACATAGACGGTGATGAATTAAACATCTCACAGGTTGATAGTTTTTGTGTTGATTATAAAGAAGGGAAACTGATATATTCCTTTTTTATTCCATGTAAGATCGATGCAAAAGAAGAAGAAACTAAGATGATATTGCTGGTATATGATGAGACGTATTTTATTGATGTGACTACAGATATAACTATCGGTGTTAATCTTGTTGAAAATGAAAAATTTGAGTCATATATAAACATAGAGGACTGTATGTATAATGACGAGATGTATGGAGAACTCATGAGCCGGAGAGCAACTATAATTTTCAAGAAAAAATCTAATACAGAATGATAAAAAAGGTTCTTGTTCTTGTAATTATTTTTACAATTTTCTTAACTGCAACAGCTTATTCTCAAAATCCGTTATTCGAAAATGACAGGTCGGGTGAAGAGAAAGTTGAGAAACAAGAAAAGGTCACCAAATATCCGGCATTTATCCACAAATTCATTCTGACGATCTCAAAACTTCAGAAAGTTCTTCAGCAAAAATTATCAAATTTAGCCAAAAGTATAAAAGAGAAACCCTCTATTGAAACATATTTTTGGTTAATTTTATTTGCATTCATCTATGGTGTCATTCATGCACTTGGACCAGGACATGGAAAATTTATTGCGTTATCCTATTTTATGTCCGAAGGTGTTGAGATCAAGAAAGGAATTATTGTTGGTTCTTCTATTGCATTTTTGCATGCCGGATCAGGTTTTGCGGCTGTTATGATATTGTACAAAATACTGAATAGTTCGTATCTCAAGACAATAGATAATGTGAGCAGGCAGATACAATTGATCAGCTATGGTCTTATTGCATTGGTGGGTCTTGTATTGCTCATCAAAAATATATTTCTTAACAGACAATCTAAAATCTCTAACGATATTTCAGGGAAAGGTATGCTTTCCATGATCCTGGCAATCGGACTTGTTCCCTGTCCGGGTGCAGTAATCCTGACACTATTTTCCATATCAATAAACAGCATTCACCTTGGTGCACTAATGGTTCTGGCAATGGCAGCTGGTATGGCTTTGACTATCTCAATAATTGGAATTGTTACTATACTACTGAAAAAAGGAACACTTGGAATTTTTACTTCGCAGAGCGAACTTCAATGGAAATTAACAAAGGCAATTCAGATTTTTGGCTCTTCAGCAATCGTTTTAATTGGAGCGTTACTTTATTTTTCTAATATGTAACGGCACTATCCTTAAATATTATTTTGTTATTACAATAGTATTACCTTATTAGAACAATTTTCTTGGTTTCTGAAACGAAATCATTAGATACAAGACGGTAGAAATAGATGCCGGTTGGCAACTTATTCCCATTATTATCAGTTCCATCCCATATTACATCTTTAAGTTCTGAGTTAGAAATTCGGAGTTCAAAATTTTTTACCAAATTTCCTTTTAAATTATAAATTTTTATCTTTGCCTGCCGGGGCGGAGCGGAGCGAAGCCTGGTGGCTGAAAACGATATTGTGGTTGAGCCACTAAATGGGTTTGGTTTATTTTGATAAAGGTGTATCTCATCTATCAATTGAAAATCATCTTCAACAGCTACACCAGAGATCACTGTAACATCCCATAATGTGCTATCTGCCAATTCACCATCTGATACTAATGCCTTTACCACAAAATTACCGGTATCTGAAAAGGTATAAGTAAATTCATTAATACTTGAACCTTGTTGTATATCATCAAGATACCAATAATAATATAGAGAATCATTATCAGGATCTTCAGCTGTTATGCTAAATAATTGCTCCGTGTTTTGCACAATTGAAAATGCTGTTTCTTCAGGAGAAAAATATGTTATTACTGGAGCATGGTTTGAGATATATTCATCTGCTCCAATATCTGGATTTATTGCATTACGAGGATCGTAATCAATATCAGTTGTAATTCCTGCAATAGGAGTTGCTTGACCAATGCAAGGGCTGTTGGAATTCAAATGAAGATCAGGGAAGCTCAAATCGGGATCGCCTGTAAGAGAATTAACATCTCTCGGAGCATATCCGGACGAACTTTGTAAATCTGTAAGAGTATTATAATAATTACTTCCAACTCGTGCCACAAAACGATTATCAGAAGGGTCTTCAGAATTTACAGTTAAGAAATTATGATCGCTTTCTGCAAATGAAGATGCAGTCTTCAGATAAAGCGCACAGTGATCATTTCCACCAACATTTCCAGTTCGCTCATTGATCAGGATGTTATTCTTTAGAATATTATCGCTTGTATCTTTATAGATTTTTATACAGTAAAAGTCAGGATATTCTCTATTACACACACCTCCCATATACAGAGTGTTGTAATAAATTTGATTATTTGTAGCATCACCGGAAGACAAGTAAATGCAATAGCTGGTATTTGCAGTAAGTCCGGGAACAAGATAGATAATATTATTATAGACCAGATTATCGTGTGAGTCGGATGTAATAAATATACCACGACAACCTGAATTCTCACTATGTTTCAAATCGTGAATATAATTATTATGGATTTTTGTAGTTCCACTGCAGCTTGATGAGCCAGCCCTTATTCCGTAAACAGAACTTCTTGCCTCATCAAAAGTTTGATATACTTCATTTTTTTCTACATTACAATCCGCAACATCTGTAAAGATGAAGATGCCGTATTTTTGAAAATCGTGAACATCATTATTAATAATGTTGAAGTTGGAAAGTTGAATGCCAGGGTCTCCATCCATATAAACGCCATAAGTGGAACCGCCGACAACTTCGCAGTTAGAAAGTGTGAACGAATCTATACCAACTAAAGGTGAAGTAACACCATAAGTTGAACAATAAACAGGAGTGGACCAACCTGTATTAGTCGCTACACTTATACTGTTAACTATCAAATTTTCCAATGTGATATTGTCTGAACCATTTGCTAACCAAAAAACAAACATATCCTCGTCATTATTACGATAGCCATTTATTGTCATATCTCTGCTGCCATCTTCAGAATTATAAGCAGTTCCATTAAAAGTAATATAGTCCGAATTGTGAATTTTTAATCCGCAACTATAATCCCCGGTTATGGTTATGTTAATTTCTACTGTTGCCCCAACATCAGGTTGGAATATAACGGGATTTGATTCGGTTGCTGCAACATCGAGAATAGTTAGATTATCATTTTCAGGGTAAATTCCATTGCGGATCAGGAACGTTACACCGCCGGTTCCCACGCCTTGAGAATTCAAATCATTGATAGCAGACTCAATTGTAGCATAATCAGGAGATGTTCCCCCAATATATTTAATTCCGGTAAGCTGTGCATGTGATAATGAAGGTAATAACATAAGAAGGCACAGCAAAGTTAATCCAATAAATTCTTTTTTTCTTTTCATTTTTTTCTCCTTACCAAATTTTTTTAGTTAATTAATCTATAATATTTACAATATAAATATAATAGTTTATAAAAATTTGTTGTCCAACTTTATCAAAACTTTACTTAATCAATAAACATTTTTTTATCATTGAATAATCATCAACAACAAACTGATAAAAATATACTCCTGATGGAAAACCACTTGTGTAACAAGTTAATGAATATGAACCGTGAGTCTGATACTCATTTACAAGTGTTTCCATTAATTTTCCTTTTACGTTATAGATGGACAAGCTGACTTTTCCTGATTTTTGTAACTGGTATGAAATTGTTGTTTCTGTATTAAAGGGATTTGGATAATTTTCAATATTGACTGCCGGAGGTATAAGAGCATTCTCATCTACAGCACTTGGGGTATAGTTTATTTCTAGATAAGGATGCAGATTGGGATTTGAATATTCTTTTGAATAGAATTTACTCCATTTGTAACCTGCTTGTGCTCTGATTACAAATCCATAATTTTCTAACTGGCTATTGACCCAAGATTGAACAAGATCAGTAATATTTACTTCAAACCAAATACCATAATTTCCACCAGTACCACTAAAAGTGAAAGAAGTCCAGACATAAGGGTTATATTGAATGTGTGTATGAGGGTTCCAGGTTTCTTCGCTCCATTCCTCTGTGATTGCGTAAAAATTTGTGGCTGTTGTGCCACTCATAGGGCAAGAAAAGAAACGATATAGATGTAAAGTTGCATCTTCAATAGTTGCATTTTCTAATTCACTCAAATCAAATTGGATCATAATGCGTTCGAAATGGTTTGCACCTGAAAATTCAGCCACCCATAATTGATCAGATGTCGGTGGCGTGGTAGGATGCTCTACATCAGTATACATATCATCGCAAGGTTCCAAATAGATAGTATCTGCATTTGCCAATACAGTGAATCCCATAATTAAGATGGTTAATACTAAAGTTAAGTAATGTTTCATTTTTGCTCCTTTTCCCGAATTATCGGGACATTTTTTTAGTTTTTAATCATGGTTAAAAACCACTCTGAATCCTAATTGTTAGTTTCTTTGCTTCCTTAAATTCATTATCAGGAACATCCACAGGCACCTCATAATCAATTTTCAGTTTGGTGTGTTTCTCATCTAATCCAATGGTAATACCGGCAGTAAAATAGCTGGAAACAAAATCATCACAATAAATATGTTCAACGATTTGAGTTGATCCAATATCCCAGTAATAACCTTTAGCATTTGAGGCCTTATTCCATGACTGATACATAGCATAGGGCTGGATATAAGGAATTTTGTCCCAATTTGTTTTGATGGTGTAGGCTCCTTCGATGTAAAAGGCGTTCATTTTAAGGTCTTTGGCAGATTTAACAGTATCCGGAATTGTGCTACCCGGAAATCCTTTGCCTGTGTAATATTCTCCACGAATAAAAATATTGTGAAAATCAAATTCAGCACCAAATCCCATTCTATTACTTTTTTCATAAATAGGTTCAAAAGTAACCGGATCAGTTTTTCCAAGGTCTTGCTTGATGTCATTATAGTATCCACAAATTGATATTCCCGGTAAAGGGGTGCGGAAAATCAGACCAATATTCCTATCATATTCTTTATCCAAAGATTTTCCCTTGAATCCGTTTAAAAAAGCAAGTTGTGTGGAAAAGCCCATCGTTTCAGAAACATCATAGTCTGCTTCCACAACAGCACCTGTAGCATGACATTGACCTATAAATGCAGCACCCGAATGTGGTTTTTCTACTGTTAGCACTTCTGTGCAACATTGATGAATTTCAAACCCGCGCATAATATGTCCCTTCATAAGACCAAGTTTTATCCTTTCAAAAGGTCTATAAAAAACACCAGCTTCCTTTAGTCCAAAACCGGTTTCCTCTCCTGAGAAAGGACAAGTTGACACTCCAAATTCCATATTGTATTCAATACTCTTTCCGAATTTGCCAATTACTTCTATCATTGCACTACGAACAGCGAATTTACTATCAGGGACTTTATACAATGTTTTTTCAAAACTACCCTGCCAGGATGAATCTTGAACGACAACATCATCTCCAAAAGATGTTTCGATTTGCATAACGATATCTACATGAATTTCAGGTAACTCTAATTCAGTAGCATTTAAGATGCCAATAGTTAGCAAAAACATTATTAACGATATTAATGATTTCACATTATTTTTCATTACCTAACTCCTTTTTCATTTAATTTTTTATTTTTTAATCTATTCATTATAATTTTGTATCCTTATTCAACTATAAAAATATCCTTTACTGGCAAAGTCATAAATTTGTGTTTAAGTTCCCGCTTGATTACCCAAAAAGTCTCTTCCTTTTCAACCGTAAATGTTTTTCCGTATTTAACAATTTTCCGCAGTTCAAAGAATCCTTCAGGAAAAAGTCTTTCTTTCATTCGGATTCTAATAGAATCGTTGGTTGACTTCCGAATAAAAAGAAATTCAAAATTATTACTTTTCATATTTTCAATATCAGTTCCTGTAGGAAGCTCAAGTTTGAAATCATTCCCTTCCCCTCTTGTTGTCATGCGTGTAATAACTTCAAAACAATCTTTCGTTCCTGGAGTTGGGCAGGCACTAATTATTTTAAAATCACCTCTTTTGGGTATTTCATCCTGCCACAACTGTGAGATAGCCAGTTGCATTGCTCTAAATGCAACTGTAAGACAAAGGCACACATCACCATGATATTTTCCCACATCTTCTATTGATATTTCAAGCAGATCTTCTTCATCATAAATAAATATAGGAGATATGTTGGCTATAACTTTTTGTGTGGTGAGAATTTCGGTAGTAGCTTTGTCAGCGCCTTCTATTTTCGTGAAGATACCGAAAATCAGTAAAAGGCACACAAAACAAATTATAGATTTTACTTTATTCATTTTTTCTTTTCTCTTTTTTCTATGAGATTTAGACACATTCTCAACTTGAAAAAATATATGTCAAGTCTTTTTTTCATTTTTTTTCTTAAGAGCAATATAAAACTTTTTTAACCATCAAAAATCAACCGCGATTTTGATACATTTAATTTAGCACAAAAAACCAATTAATAAAACACATATCATTCCCAAAATTAGACTTACAATTCCTATTTTGGGATTCTGTTTTATTTGGGCTGCTGGAATTAGTTCTTCTATTGAGATGTATGTCATAAATCCAGCCGCAAGCGCAAGTGAGACACCTAATAGATTTAAAGATGATCCTTTCAAAAGATAGTAGCCAAAAATAAAACCAACTAATTCAAACAATATTGTTATGGTTACGATAATGAAGGATTTCATCCTCTTTTTGGTTAAGCCATACAAAGGAACGATAGTTGCAATATTCTCTGGCACATCCTGTGCCGCAATTCCTAATGCGATTGTTATTCCAAGTGTAGGTGTTAAAGCAAATCCAACACCGATTGCCAATCCTTCTGGAATATTATGCAAAGCCATTCCAATAACAAGCATAGTAACACTTCTTTTTATAGACGGTTTTTCTTTCTTGAGCAATTCTGGATTTATATGTGGTAAGGTAATATCAATAATTCTAAATATTGCAATTCCAATGATAAAAGAGATAATAACTAAATAAAAAGGTATAATTTTCAGACTTTCAGGTATCAATTGAAGAAACGAAATACCCAGCATCATTGATGCGGCAAATGCTAAAGAACCATATAAAATTGTCTCTTTGGGCTTTTTTATCAATCCAACCAAGCAACCCAGAGTTTGACCAACAAAGATTAGAACTATTATTAACAATAGATTTTCCATTTATTACCTATTCACTTAGTTATTTTTAAGCCTTTTAAACATCAATAGAGCCAAAATAACTTGTGTAATTGCAAGACTTTCAAATATTATCAATATTGCTATTTTCTCTATCTGGAACATCTCGAGACCTAAATTATGAATCATAATTATTGAAGTAAGGAAAGTAATAATTAAAGGTATTAAAACAGCTAACCACGGAATGTGTCAAGTATTTTTGGACACTTTTCGAGTTTAAATTAAGCATCATTTTTTTCCTTATTTTCGATATTATCGGGTTTATTGATCCAAACAGATTTTGGCAGATTTTTCAATTTTGGTTTCATAAATCTAAATCGTTTGGGATTCTTCTCAAATGCATTTAACAAGACCTTCTTTCTATTTTCCAGAATATCCTCAGCAAAGCCATAGTGAACAGATTTCGGTGTTAGAAAACCTATTCCGGAATGGTAATGTTTCTTATTATACCAATCAAAGAATAAGTGGCAGAATTCCCTTGCTTCCGCCATTGAATTGAATCTCTCAGGGAAATCAGGGCGATATTTCATTGTCTTAAAATGTGATTCCGAAAACGGGTTATCATTACTGATATAAGGTCTGGAATGTGATTTTGTAACACCCAGATCGCTCAAAAGAAATGCTACCTGTTTTGATTTCATACTGCTTCCTCGATCAGCGTGAATGGTAAGTTGTCCAGGTTCAATATTTTGTCTTCTACATGTCTCCTCGATTAGTTGCCTAGCAAGTGAAGAGAGTTCTCTATACGCTACCATCCAACCCACAACAAAACGACTGAAGATGTCGATGATCACATATAAATAGAAATATGTCCACTTCTCAGGTCCTTTCAATTTGGTGATATCCCAGCTCCAGATTTGATTAGCTTTGTTTGATAGAAGTTCCGGTTTCTGATAGTTATTAGACCTTCTCACTTTTCTTCTTTCTTTGACTTGATCATTTTCACTTAAAATACGATACATAGTGCGTACAGAACAACGATACTCTCCTGCATCAAGTTGGGAAGCATAAATCTCATATGGAGTTTGGTTCATATAAATATCAGAATTCATAACATTCAGGATTTCCTGCTTTTCTGCGGGTGTATAGGCAAAATCCGGTAATTTTCTTTCTTTATACAGAGCTGGCTTTGTAGCAGGATGCTTCCAATAATAATAGGAAGATCGTGGAATGGAAAAACTATTACACGCTTTTTTTGTTCCTACTTTTGCGGAAAGTTCACTTACCATTTTTCTGCAATCCTCATTTTTTATGACAAATCCTCCTGATCTAATATTTCTAAAATTTTTTTTGAGCTTCGATGATTAGTTTTGTCTGATTCAATTCTCTCTGGAGTTTTCTGTTCTTTTTTGATAATTCAGCTACTTTTTTCTGATTTTTATCTTTCAACTTTTTGTTTAATTTTCCCTGTTCCAGCTGTTCACGCCACTTTGTGATGTTAGAGGAATAGAGTCCTTCTCTTCGTAATATTGCTCCTATTTTTCCTGGTTGAGTACCCGCATCGATTTCTTTTAATATTCTTAATTTGAACTCATTAGCAAATCTTCGTCTTCTCCTTTTCATACTTACTTCAGTATCTGGAATATCTTGATGAAGTTTTCGAATCGATTTTGGAGAATCTCCAGTCGACCTACGGTCTCCTTTCAATTCCCCAAAACCAATAACTCTCTTTGCAACAGCCCGTGAACAATCAATTTCTTTCATTTTTCACCTTTCGTTTCCTACACTAAATTAGTGTCGAAAAATGTCCAGTGTCATCTTGGCACAGAGGGCCAATGTGCCACGGGCTTAACTGCTTCTTTATATTTTTTAAGAGATAAAATCCCGATGAATGTTGTTAGAACTGTTGCAATTAATCCAAGTATTACTCCTCTAAAATAAACAAAACCACAAATATACCAAATCACTTTAAATATAAAATACAATAAACCAAGTAGATTATAAATAAGATATATTTTCTCTTTTATGATTTTCATAATTTAACCTGTGTTCACCCCGTTAGATAAATTTAGCATATTTGATATTGAACTTCATTCGGATATGAGAAGTTACCTGATAAGATAACTACACACCAGCATGAATATCTAACGGGGTAAATCCGTTTTATCCGTGTAATCCGCGTTCTATCTTTCTTTGAGCCACTTGAAAGAAACAATGTTCAGCATTATACCGGATATTAAAACAAATGTCAGCAAGACTATCTGATGCAGGTCAACCGGACTTTCTCCAAGATGTTCAAACAGATGGAAAACATTCATCAAACTGAAAAGTAAACTGAACACAAAATTGGTAATCCTATACCATTTTGTTTCAAGGAATGAAGTAAGCACAATAATAATCATCGGGATTAGAAAGAAAAAGAGCATCATATACAAACTTGATTGCATCGGGTTTTTTGCAATTTGCTCTTGAGACATAGAAATGCTCTCTCCCCAAAAGAGCGGAAATATCCCTAAAAGTGAATGTAATATCATTCCAAAAAGGAATATTACCCACAAAGTTACTACTTTCATTTTGTTAGTCATTACTAACCTCCATTTTTTTGTTTATTTTAGCAAATCCGAACATAATATTTTAGACCATTCACGAATTGCATTTGGATTGAGATATTCTCCTGTTTTTACTTCTTTTACAATCAAGGTTATAAATTTCATTAAAACTTTATGGAAAAAATTCAATCTACCGAAATCCAGTCGTCCTTTAAAAACAGCCACACTTACCGGTTTCACATTTGGAATTATTTTAGATAATTGATTTCTATAAAAAGAACAGGTGTGTGATTTCTGCCACATATTCATTTCATTTTCTGGCTTTGGAATTATGTTGAATTGAGGATCTTCATAAACTATCGATTCCGGTGAATTCTTGCCTGTGATTTTTGTTAAACACATACAAGTGAAAAAGAAAGCGAAAGGTTTTTGTATCAGTTCTTTATCAAATCTTTTTAGAAATTTCTTAATCTTCGGAGTAGGCTTTCCATACCAGTTCGGACTTCCGACGATTATTACATCATATTCTGAAATATCATCAATATCTATAATATTTCTCACATCTGATTCGGTTTTAAGTCTTTTCATTTCTTCACCAATAATTTCTGCCACTTCTCTTGTTGAACCGGATTCGGTATCGTAGATAATCAATATTTTTTTGTTCATTTTTCATTACCTCTTTTTATAGGTTCGACCGGACTTCATCGCGAAGCAGATGGAGTTCAGTTTGATTGTCTTGTCGTCTCAAGTCCATTCTCGCTTCGCTCTTATGAACTCGAGTCATTCGTTATTTCTTCTTCCCCAAACACTTTAGCCATTTTAAGCAGTATCGGAGTTACAAAAAAATCTGCCAATAATGCAGCCGCAATACCGGAAGAAGCTAATAATCCCATATGAGATAATACTTTTGCATCAGAAGTAAGATAAGCGGAAAAATTCAAAACCAATACAGCCGAAGTAGCAAACAAAGCCGAACCGATTATAATAAATGTTCTTCGGATAGCGGAATGATAACTACCTGTTCGGTCAAATTCAAGATGACTGTGATTGATAAAGTGAATCGTATCATCCACCGCAAGTCCGAGCAGCATCGGCATGATCGTAACCGTCATCATATCTAACGGAATATCTGCAAATCCCATAATTCCACCAACGACAAGAGCAGGTGCGATATTCGGGATTATTCCGATAAGTCCGGTTTTGATACTTCCAAAAACGAATATCAATAAAACAGCGATTAAACCCAATGCTATCAGAAATGATTTGATCTGTCCAAAGGCAACGATATCCTGCATCGCAGTATATTTTGCTAAGGTTCCTGCTTTAATAAGGTGCGCTTCTGGAAACAATTCGTTCGTTCTTTTGGAGATATAGGCAAGTTCGTGTTCTAGCTCGGTTGAATTATAATTTTTTAATTCCACCATTATATGCAACCGTTGTTCATCATAATCCAGCCATCTTTCCGCTTCCGAACCGCCCGCATTCTCATAGAGCAGCATTATTTGAGCAATTATCTGTTTTTCGATCTCGTTTTTTTCGTCTTGAGAAAGATCCATTTCCCGATATTCCGTAATATCATCGATGGACGGTATCTTATAAAATTCAGGATTCCCTTCATTCAACACCTGATTAATATCTTTAACTATATCGAGTAACGAGCTTGTTTTCTTGGTTAATTTCAGAGCTTTAACTTCATACTCAAGTATTTCGAATTTCCGCAGATTTTCCGGAATTTTCGCATCTCCCGGATTGGGAAATTCTATCCCGAGATCATAAGAATAGATGGACCCGATTTTGGAATCTCCGATATATAATAATCTCTTTGCGTAAGGAATTTTGTCTCCCATTGTTCGCTTGATGTCAAAAGATACTTCAACTTTCGTTAAACCCCAGATACAAACGATAATGATAATTCCAAAAGCTATCAGAATAGGAATTGGACGCTTCACGATACAATCGTTCAATTTTCCCATTGATCTTTCTAACAGCGGTGTTTTCTTTTTTCCGACATATTTGGCTGTTTTCTTTTTTTTACCGAAACTAAGAAGAGACGGTAATAATATCAGCGTTAAAAAATATGTTATGAGGACCAATGAAGCCGAAGTGAGACCGATCCAGCGAAGAGGTTTTACTGCAACAAAAAGAAATGACATCAAAGCAACAATAGTAGTGAGAGCTGTAAAAAGGATGGGCCAGCCGGTTTCTTCTATGGAAAAAATAGCTGCCTGTTTTGGATTTTCACCTTCACGAACTGCACGCTTATAAAAAGTAAATACATGAATCGAATAGCCCACGGAAACAGCGAATCCCAGAAACATCGGTAATGATATCATACTGGGATCCATTTTTATTCCCATATATCCTTGAATGCCAAAAATAATGATCATAGAACTGATCGCACTGATAATCGGGAAAATAACTCCGCGTAATGATCTTAAAAATATAATGAGAACCATAACAGCCAGTAAAAGAGCCAGACCCATTAGGCGTGGTGTTTCCTTTTCAAACCATATCCGTTTTTCATAATTTACCACCGGCATCCCGGCTCTTTTAGGATTCAGGATCTGATATTTTTCCTGATCTGTGATTTGTTTGAAAACATGACCGACGATAATCTCGGGCGATTCCGGTTTAGAAGTATCAAATCCCTCAAAAAACTGAGGAAATTCTTCTGCTGTTCTTTGAATGAATTGCAAATATTCCTTATCTGTTTCCCAATTTTCGGGGAATGTTTTCAGGCGAAGCATGATCCAGGTTTGATCACATTCTTTCGAGAGAAGTTTTCCTGCCAGATTTTGTTTGGAAAGAGCAAGTTGACGCAGTTTCTCCAATTCTGCTTTATCGGTGGGAATTTCAGCAGGAATCAGGTCGATGATCTCCATACCGTATTCTGTTCCGAGACTGAATTCAAAATGTGTTATTGAGAGAACTTCATCTGCGAGAGGAATATAATATTCCATCTCATTACTCAGTTCACGGATTTTGTTTAAAACTTCCGGTTGGAAGATATCGTCGGTTTCCACAAGAACTGCAGCATAATCGCTATTTCCGAAAATATCTTCAAACTCCTCTTGTGCTATCAATGCCGGATCATTTTCTAAAAACCAATTGTCATTTGAAGTATCTGTTTTGATCTTCTTTAATCCTGCAAAAGAAACTACCATGATCAATAGAAAAAGTGCAATATTCAGCCAACGCATTTTAACTATTCTTTCGCCTATTTTGGCGAACCTTTGATTGATCTTGTGTAAATTTAAACCCATTTTTATTTCCTTTCTTTTGGAACTTACCTTGAAAAGGTTTATAAGACTTCTCTTCCTGCTGAACCTTTTCAACGGTTTTTAATATCATCTAACTTCAACCATTGCGAAGGTCTGCGACCATTCGCAAGGTTTCATTCCTAAAAACTATATTTCACCTTAAACCATATTTGGCTGTTATCTTCATAACTTCCGAAATAACCTTCATCGCCTGCAAAAATATCCACACCGCAAAAAAGGTGTAATTCATCGGTCACCGCATAATCTATCGCGATCTGATCATAAATGTCTTTCTCATTGAAACCGTAATAAATCATATTGGAAAATTCCAATGTTTGACGCAGGATTTTTTTGGAAATATTCAATGTTGCTAACGAATTATTTTCATCTGTTTCAAAATCGTCATCGTATTTCAGGATCATATCATTGGCAAATTGGAAACTAAAAGTCCAATCATCACCCGGATACCAATCAACACCTATCATTGCTTTCAGCAGATCTTTTTTATCTGTTTTGTCATCAGCAGAAAGATTTCTGAAGAATTTATTTTGATAAAACGCAATTTCGGAACGGACTACAAAATCACCGATCGGCTTATTCATTTCCATACCGAGATATTTCAGACGATGATGTTCCGGTTGCAGATAAGTTGTATCATTTACAGTTTGCTCGTGAATCGTGGGCAGATCATTCCAAGTATAAAAACCGGAAAAAGCAAGGTCGATTCCCGAAAGATATAAGGAAATTTTTCCCGCAATTTCGCTGTTTTCCAAACTTTTTTCCGGTTCTATCGTTTGTTTGAATACCGTCTCATTGTCAGTCTGATATGCTTGAGATATTTTCCACGGATTATCTTTGGAAGGCAAAACAGATGCTTTAAAGAAAGGCAGCCAGATTATTTCAAAATCAGCAAAACCCGGTAGCCAGCGAAATTTTACAGATTCTACCGGAATTCGGATATCATCAAAATCGCGGGTAATGAATTCGGTGTAATCTCCCGGACAAATAATATCCGTGATCTGCATTCCATCTGCTTTTCCCCAGGTAATTATCTGCCGTCCCACACGAATATCCCATTTGGAAGCAACATATTCTATAAATGCTTCCCGCAGTTCTATTCCGGTTTCATCTTTCAAGATATTGTTGCTTGTTGCGTTGAAAGAGGTAAAGAAGGAAGCTTCTTCGATCTGATAAAACATCTCTCCTCGAAAACGAGTGCGTGATGCGTTGAATTCGTGTTCTCCCTTCAAACACACTGCATGATAGGTGTCTATAAATCCGTTAAATTCCAAATCGGAAGCGGACAAATATAAAAATGTTCCGAGCAAACCGATTATCAGGAATAACTTTTTCATTTCAATCTACCTCGCTCGATAGCGGAAACGGTAAACATATTATCTTTCAGATCCTGATTGATGTTTATTTTATTAAATTTGAGAACAGTCTGATGTTTCTCCGCTTTATTATCCATGAACATTTCATGAGCTGTCCAAATACCGTCAACCTGCTTGATATTGCTGATGGTGAGTGTTTTCATCAAACCAAGTTTATCGTAATATTCTACTTTTACAGACATTTTCACATCTTGTCGAACCCAAACAATTTTCTTCGCATACATATTGTCCTTTTCTTTTGGAATCGATTCAACCACCCAGCAAAGCTGTTCATTCAGCTCTTCTTCTCTTAACAAAGTATGAGTATCTTCATCCACATTGCGACCGCCCATATCGTCATAAGTAAAATCAGAACCCATGAAATAATCATTCTCGGAAGAACCGCTGATCCTGCGAACTTTTTTCAGTGCCGGCATATAAAGCCAACGGTCATCATCTTTGTTGTTATCATCATATTCCCACGAAAGAAATCCGGTTCCTTTTACATCAGCAGGTTTTTGAAAGATCATAACTGTTTTAGAATCTTTGCCATAATCTTTGTTGTAACTGAGAACTTGCCGAATTCTTTTTCTGCCCCGTTTATTGATCAGGATCATTTCCATTTCAACTCTGCGGTCATTTCCATCATCCCGCTCATCCACCAGCACCATAATATCACGACCGGAAAGCTCTATTGCCTGCAATTTCACGACCTGAAATATGGTTACGATCATCACGATTAATACAATTACTTTTTTCATTTATTTTTACTCCTTTTTTATTTAATGATATTGAGACGCAATCTCAATCGATGAATAAAAAAATATAGCCTACACTATTTACTCATCGCAACTCCTTATTTTTTTCTTCGATAGAACAACTGTTTTACTCATAATTATTCCGGGTCTCTTTATGATTTGAAAACCTGTCTTTTGAGCGTCTGCAATCACTTTATCGAAACATTCTTTGGAAGTATGCATTCTGGGTTCGGAAAGGAATAATATTCCATCAGGCTTCAGAAGGCTGTGTATCTGTTTCAAAAAGTCAAGAGCATCCGGTGTTTCGTGGATCATCCAGAAGGCAAGAGCAAAATCGAGTTTTTCTTCGATACCGATTTTATCCACAAAACATTGATGCGTTTCGATAATATCGGCAACATTTGCTTTTTCGGCTCGCTTCATCAACCTATCCAGCATTCCTTTTTGCAAATCGACAGAACGAACCCTTCCTTTTTCTCCAACCATTTTCGCCAGACCGATAGAGAAGCAACCGAGTCCGCAGCCAATATCCATTACGGTCATTCCTTCTTTTACATATTCTTTTTTCATATTTTTTTACTTTCTTTTTAATTTTTATACGAGAATGAGACACAATCTCAATTATAAAAAATATATGTCAAGCTTTTTCTGGTTTTTTTCTTAATTATATTGAATAAGGTCCCGGAATCAATCTCCATCCCCAAATATATTCCAGAACTGTCCAAGCACATAAAAGCCCGAAATACGACCAGAACATTATTGAGTTAATGCCTTTATTCTTCTTCGCTTTATAAATAGAAAAACCTGCTAAAATTAGAAAAATCCCACACATTATATAAGTTGTGAAATGCGTTTTGGAAAGCACTTCATATTGGAAGATCAATATGTAATGCATAGACCAGATCAATAAGAAACTGGAAAGGGAGAATTGAACAGGAACAGGTAAATGCTTTCTTAAATTCAGGAATAGAAAGATCATTAAAAGCAAAATTGGAAGAAAATTCCAATGTGCTATTTCCACTGTTGCATCTTTAATATACAGATCAGCATTTTCCAAAAATTCTCCGGAAAATCCCCAGAGAGAAATTCCGGCAAAAATAGCTAGCGTGTTGCTCCAAAATTGATTTATTTTCATTTTAGGGGAAATGAAAAAGAGACAGATTCCCAACAAAAGCAAGAACAAACCTGCAAAGAGGTAAGGAATCTCACCTATCCGGCTGGTGATTACCAAAAGCATATAGGTAATACCGAAGAAAAAAAGTGTGAGCGAAACTGTATTAAGGGCGATCTTTTTTGTATTATTCATTTTTAAAACCTGCAAATTTTATTTTAATAAAACTCATAAATACAATATTAAACATATATACCTGCCTTACTTAGTTTTCATTAAGGAATCAGAAATCATACATTTAAAATCATCAAACTCAAGGTACTTGTATATTTGTTTAAACGAATCCAATGTTTTGTTGATACTTTCAGTAAAAACATTCGATGTAATAGTAGCACCGGATACTAAGTAAGAAGGTCTTTCATCAGTTTCAATATTTTGTTTAGAAAGTACGGAAAAAATTTTGGATTTGAGAATGTTCTGCACATAGGGCTTTGTGTCATCAGAAAGAACAAATATTATTGTTTCGATATTTCCATCCTGATCTAAAATTATTAAAAGATTACTGTAGCCCTTATATCCTTTAAAAGACGTATAGTCAGAAGTGGATAACGCAATATGCACCGTTGAATCAGAGGTTGCCACGGCAAATCTGCCAACGGTTGAATTAATGATTTTTATTTCATTTTCCGGAAAAAGCTCTCGGATTTCAGTGATGAATTCCTTGTCATTCATCCTAGCATATTCAAGGGTGTTATGAGACTTTTTTGCATTTAATCCCAGAGAATTAAAAAATAAAAATGTTATAAGTAATAAAATTAATTTTTTCATAACAAATCCTAAGAAGGGGGGATACCAATCTGGTATCCCCACTGGTTGATATTTTATTAATAGAAGGTGTACATTAGTCCGATTTTCAAAGTGTAATCCGGGACTGTGTTATTTTTGAAGGAATAGGGAATACCGAAATGACAAAATATTTTTCTCTTTTCATAATCCAGACCGTAGGGTCTTATTTCTAATGAAAGAGCCGCTTTATGGATATAAAACATTTCTTCGAAGCACGTGTTATTTTGCCATGTTTTTTCTTTCTTTAGATTTGTCCAGCCACTTACTCCAGCGCCCAATCCAATTACCGGGTGAATATCATATTCAAACTTGAACATGTAATTAATTCTGTCAGCAAGTTCGACGCCCGATTTTCCATATGCGGGTTTTCCCTGAGTGTTTTCAACTTTCTTTGCTTGTCCGCGATACCAATAGAGAAGATGTCCGGCAAAATCGATAGGTCCAATCCCACCATGAGTCAGAAAACCTGATTTCAATTCATCAGCACCATTTGAAACGGACTTTGTTATAAGATCTTCATCTTTACAGAGAGGAATCTTATAACCTGCTCCAAAACTTAGTTTCATATAGGTGAAAGGTTTCAGTTCGGCAGCATCGAGGAATATGTACTTTGCACTCAACCACAATCCCGTGAGCGCAGACTCGTCAGTTTTGGTTAATTGGCTGTTTTTCAGCTTTTCTGTCTTAACATTGGTGAATTTTGCAAGAATACCAATGTCCATCTTTGTGGTGAGTCCGTATCCAATCCTGATCCCCAACTCTGTTTTCGTTTTCTTTTGTAATCCGGTGCCAGTAGCGATATCAACCATTTCACCTGTTGAGAAATCAAATTTCCGAGATGCATCAGTATAAGAAACATCTATCCGAGGCCAAATTGTTCCTTTCATAATACCCTTAGGGCAACCTAACACGTCTTCAGCCAATAAGTGGGCATTCATAGCAATGAAAGCCAGTGTCATGACTAGAATAATACCTGTTTTCTTCATTTTCTTACTTCCTTTCTTTTATTTTGATAAAAACATAATTTAGCATAAGATTAAGACGCAATCTCAATACACAATTAAAAAAATATACCATCTACAGAATCAGATTGAGAATTCCACCAACAATAAGAGTAGAAAGAATCATGATTCCGGCAGATTTCAGCATATCAACAATCCCAAGTTCTTTGATTAACATAGCAAAGGTTGCCACGCAGGGAAAATACATTGTCAGAACTACGGAAGCAATCACCATCTGGTTCATTGTTAATCCTAATGGAACAAGCATTCCAACTGCCACATCTTTTCTGAGGAAGCCAACAACCAATGCTCCAATTGCATCTTTGGGCAGACCAAGAATGCCAGTTACTACCGGTGCAGCAAGTTTGCCAATGAACTCAATTATATGAAGTGCATAAAGAATGTTTACAATTAAAACTCCCAGGAGCACAAGAGGAACAGCTTCTTTCAAAAACCACAGAACTCTCATCCAGAGCTTTTTTAGAAGCGCTGGAAAATATGGAAAACGATACGGCGGTATCTCTACAAATATTTCAGGGCTTTCCCCTTTCAATATCAGATTCATTAGGACTCCGAGTATAACCCACACTATGAAAAGTGTGCCGAAGACAAGCATAAGTGCGGATGCTCCATACTTGCCAACCAGTCCAAATACCATTGCAATTTGAGCCATACATGGAATTGCTATTGCCATAAGTGTTGCAGCAATAAAACGCTCTCTTTTAGTCTCTAATACCCTTGTTGCCATTGCACCAGGCACATTGCATCCTATTCCAAGTAACATAGGAATTATTGCTAAACCGTGAATTCCGAGCTTATGCATAAAATTATCAAGTAGAACTCCAAGGCGAGGAAGATAACCAGAATCTTCCAAAAAACTTAACACAAGATAGAATGCTACAATATACGGTAAAACCATTGCAATGGGAACGAATAGTCCTGTTGTTAAGAGCCCCATTGATTCTACGAAATCTATTCCACCATCAATTAGTTTGCCAATCAAGACATCGTGAATAAATCCAGAAGAGCCTAACAATGCTGACAATTTCATCATTAAAGGTGCCCATAAATTTTCAAATAAGGGTTCAAAAATATATCCAATCAATGATTCCCCGATAAAACGAACAATTTTAAATGAAAGAAATAAAACGATGATTGCAATTGGAATCCCTGTTATGGAATGTATTGAAGCATCACCTATTCTTTCAAAAATTGTGTGATGGCGATGTGTTAACTTCTGGACTTCACTAATAATTTTGCCAATAGAGGACCATCTTCCTCCATCTTTGTATTGATATGTACTGACCTTCGGTTCTTTCAATCTTGATACAAGTTCTTTGATGCCTTCGCCAGTTATTCCGCAAGTTGGGACAACAGGAATTCCTAAAATTCTCTCCAGTTTTTCTATATCAATATGAACTCCTGTATGTTTTGTTTCATCCCAGAAATTCAGGCAGATGACAAGAGGTATCCCTTTTTTGATGAGCTGAAGAGTAAGACTTAGGTTTCTTTCAAGATTAGTAGCGTCCACAATATTTATTACAATTGTATCGTTATTATCATTTTCTTTGAGAGTATCATTAAGCATCTTAACCGCGACTTCTTCTGCCATTGAAGTTGGTTCAAGAGTATAGGTGCCTGGCACATCAATTACTTCAGCTCTTTCACCTTCTAATCGCATGTATCCTTTTGTAAATTCAACTGTAGTTCCTGAATAGTTGGAAGCGATGACATGAACTCCTGTTAATCTTGAAAAAATAACACTCTTTCCAACATTTGGATTACCCATTAAAAGTATCTTTCTCATTTTTACACACCTAATATTTTACCACAAAGACACCCCGTTAAATCTGATTTTTATTTAACTGGGGTGTCTTAGTGGTTAAATTCTTTCTATAATAATTTTTTGAGCCATTCCAAATCCTAAAGCAACTTGAGTATTTCCAACTTGAACTGTGGTGGGACCCCGCATAAATTGTGAGGAAATTTTTCTTATTTTTGCTCCAACCCTAATCCCAAGTGATTCAATCCGCCGTCTGAGTCCATATCCCCCTTGAATTGCAACGATAATGCCCTCTTCTCCTGATTTCATCTGTGTTAAGTTGATATTTTCCATTCTTCACTCTCCTTCCCGCTCAGACTCATTTTTAGTTTCTTTTTTCTTCTGACAGTCAGAACAAATACCATAAATTTTTAGACAATGTCCTGTCATCCTAAAATTATTTTCCAGAGCAACTTTTTTTTGTAACTCTTCTATTCCCTCGCATTGGAATTCAATAATCTTACCGCATTCCTGACAGATGAGATGGTCATGATGCTCGTGCCCAAAAATATGCTCGTATAGATGCTTACCACTCTGCATTTGTATTCTGCTAACAAAATGGCTTTTTTCTAAAAGATCCAAAGTTCTGTATACTGTTGCCCGAGAAATATTTTTCCCTTTCTGGTTCAGCTGAATAAACAAATCATCAGCAGTGAAATGATAATCATTATCAATAACCTGCTCAGTTATAATTTCTCTTTCTTTAGACCACAAAAAGTTGTGGCTCTTAAGGAAGTCTTTAAATTTTACTATTACATTTTCCATAAAAAAATCTTTATAAGATTGAGACACAATCACAACTAAAAAATGAGTATGTCAAGAAAAATGTAAAATAAAAAAACCCGAAGTATAAAACTCCGGGTTAATTAAAATAAATTCTTTTGCTTTAAATCGAAAATCCAACACCTGCACGGACTGTTTGATATTTACCAACCGAGTAATCAACCATCACATCGAGGAGTAATATTTTTACACAAGCGCCGGCAGTAACACGGAAACCGTTATCACCTGTAATGTTGAGATCAATATCATGTGGTGTGCCGCCCTCCCAGGGTTCCGTATAGGTATATTTTGCTTCGAGTGTGGTGTGCTCGTATCCGATTCCACCATAGAAAGTGAGAGGAAAAACGACAAGTCCTCTACTTGCATGGAGGTTCACAAAAGCGCTGTTAATAGTGACGTCATCTCCCAGTTTAAATTGCTGATATGTGCCTTGAATGGCAATAGGAACAATCGTTGAAAGCATGGGGATAAGTTTGCTTACCTGGTATTTAACGCCAGCACCCACAAAGGAGATTTTACCCATATCCTTAATTTCATAAGGAGGAATATAGCGGACTTCAACTTCGAAACCCCCCGGTAAGCCAAGATGGGCTTGTGGCACAATAAGAAGTACCATACCTACATCGACACCGCGAGGTAGAGATAAATCAGTGACAACCTGTGTATCTTTGGATTCGAAAATCGCACCATTATTTCCGAAAACTGTTGCTGTTACTTCATAATCTCCATTATACAGACTATCATTTGGATTATGAATTAAAAATGTTTTATCGTCATCAGGAACAACTGCAAGCATTGCATTAAAAGTCAGACCAAAGCTCATAGGACTCGTTTTTGCAGTACTGAACCAGCCGGAATTCAAGTCGCTTCCAAAAGCAGTGACAAATGGCTTCATATACTTCTCACCATTCTCTTTACCAAATTGTTTTAAGTCCTCAATAATATCTCCTTGAGCGAGAGACATTGCACCGAAAAGGATTATAAAAAAAATCGATACTATCTTCTTCATGTGTACCTCCACATTTTTTTTAAAAAAACTTTTTATTTCTATGCAAACTGTCAAGAAAAACAGTATTTTCTATTCGGTGAGCAGCTTACAAAAACGCCGTTTGCCAACTTTTATGACCATGCCGTTTCCCGGTACCAATTCATAATTCATGTCTGAAATTCTATTTCCATCAATGGAAACAGCGCCTTGATTGATCATTCTTCTACCTTCGCCATTTGATTGGACAAGTCCTGCATCATTGAGAAGTTGAACGAGCCATATCTTTTCGGGTTTTACTTTATATTCAGGAATTTCATCAGGGATTTTTTTCTGAGTAAAAACTGTATTGAAATGATTCTCTGCTTTCTGCACAGCTTCTTTGTCATGATAAAGCTCAACTATTTTTCGAGCTAACTTCTGCTTGATAAGCTTGGGATTGATCCCTTTATTTAATTCATCTTTGATAGTGGTGATTTCTTGAGGAGAAGCAAAGGCAGCATATAGGAAATAATTCTCAATTAATTCATCGGGAATGGACATGATCTTTCCGTATTTATCTTCAGGTGGGTCAAATATTGCGATGTAATTACCGAGACTTTTACTCATCTTCTCGACACCGTCTGTGCCGATAAGAATAGGCATAAGCACTGCAACCTGTTCGGGCATGTTGAAGTAACGTTGCATATCTCTTCCTGCGAGAATATTGAATTTTTGCTCAGTTGCACCAAGTTCGACATCAGCTTTTATTGCAACGGAATCATATGCTTGCAAGATCGGGTACATCATTTCATGAAGCCCAAAGGGAAGACCTTCTTCATAGCGTCTGCGGAAAGTATCGTGCGCCATGATCTGCGCCATTGTAAATTTTCCGAGTATTGAAATAAATTCAGAAAGTTGCATCGGTCCAAACCACTCACTTTGAAAGCGGACTTCAGTCTTATCCTTATCAAGTACGTAATAGAGCTGTTCCATAAATCTTTCGGAGTTGCGTTTCACTTCTTCTGAAGAAAGATGTGCTCTGGACTCATTTCTTCCTGTCGGGTCACCGATCTGTGCTGTATAGTCGCCGATCACGATCACACCAATATGCCCGAGATCCTGAAATCTTCGCATGATCCGGACAGGAACCATATGCCCGATATGCACGTCAGCAGCAGTCGGGTCGATGCCGTATTTTATTCTAAGGGGAATATTTGTTTCCTGTGATTTGTTTAATTTTTCAACGAGTTCTTCTTCGGGAATGATCTCTTCCACTCCCTGCTTAATGATTTCCATTTGCTTTTGTATATCCAAAATTTCTCCCAATAAATGATTTGAATTCATAAGGTTTATTCTTGACAACAGATACGCTCGCTTTAAGAGCTGAAACATAAATTATTGGTGCTGAAGAGGGGACTCGAACCCCTACATCCATAATGGACACTAGGTCCTGAACCTAGCGCGTCTACCACTTCCGCCACTTCAGCACGAGTGAGAAAATTCAGATACTCACGTTTGAGCGTCAAGAAAATCACGTTACAAAAATAATGAAGAAAAGATTGATGAAGAGAGATTACGCATGAGCAGAAAAGAAATTGAGAAAATATTAGTTGAATCCGGTGCATTTCTTGAAGGACATTTCAAGCTGACATCCGGCAAGCATAGTAAATATTATATCGAAAAGATAAAACTCATCCAGCAACCCGAAGATGTAGTAAAGATCGGTAAAGCTTTTGCTATGAAATGTGCTCATCTTGATTTTGATGTCGTGGTAAGTCCCGCACTTGGAGCGATAGTGCTCGGTTATGAAGTTGCAAAACAGATGGGCAAACGGTTCGTATTCACTCAAAGAAAAGATGATAAAATGTCAATACGTAGCGGGTTCGATCTGCAGCCGCATGAAAAAGTACTCATAATCGAAGACGTGACAACTACCGGCGGAAGTGTTTTGGAAGTAATTGATTGCGTAAAAGAGCGGAATGCAGATATTGTCGGAGTAGGACTCATCGTGGATAGAAGCGGTGGAACTATCGATTTTGGCGTGCCGGTTTTTCCTTTATTGACATTGAAGATCACAGCGTATGAACCAGATGAGTGCCCTTTGTGTAAAGAAAACATTCCCATCACAAAACCCGGATCGAGTGATAAAAAATGATCATAGAGAATCGTTTAGTAAAATATTTTCACCACAGAGAACATCCGTCTTCATTACATTTCAGTCTTCACTTCGTTACGCCCAGACAGGACGCCGAGACAAGCAGAGCCCACAGAGAGAAGACAAATGATTTTTTTATCAAAAATATTAACCATATGCTTTTTAACCCGTTTACCCTGTGTAATCTCTTATATCTTTTATTACACATGGGTGAAATTCGCAGGATTTTTAACTGGGTAAGCGTGTGGGATAAAACAAGGAGTTTATAAAGTATGAAAATTGTTGAATGTGTTCCGAATTTTAGTGAAGGACGCGATGAAGCGATAATCAAACAGATTACTGACCGGATCGAGGAAGTTGACGGGGTAGTGCTGCTCGATGTTGACCCAGGCAAGGACACAAACAGAACAGTTGTGACTTTCGTGGGAACTCCCGAAGGCGTTGAGGAAGCAGCATTCAGAGCGATCAAGAAAGCATCAGAGCTAATTGATATGCGGCAACATTCCGGCGCTCATCCGCGTATGGGAGCTACCGACGTCTGCCCTTTTGTGCCTGTCGCTGGTGTCACAACCGAGGACTGTATTGAGATATCTAAAACGCTTGGTAAAAGAGTTGGTGAAGAATTAAAAATACCTGTATATCTTTATGAGCATTCTGCATCTACAATCGAGAGACAGAACCTTGCGAATATACGGCAGGGAGAATTTGAAGGACTGGCAAAGAAACTGGAAGATCCACACTGGAAACCTGATTTTGGTCCTGCAAAGATACATGAAAATGCTGGCGCCCTGGTAACCGGCGCGCGTGAATTCCTTATCGCTTACAACATAGATCTGAACACAAGAGATACACAAAAAGCAAAAGAGATTGCGCTTACTATTCGCGAAAAGGGTCGCCGAATGCGTAATGAAAATTATCAACCGGTGACGAATGATGAAGGAAATCTCGTTGTTATTCCCGGAATTTTTGATAATGTGAAGGCGATCGGCTGGTATATTCCGGAATATGGACAGGCACAAATTTCAATAAATCTTACTAATTACAAAATCGCACCTCCACATCTTGTGTTTGATAAAGTAAGAGAGATCGCACTTGAAAAGGGTTTGGTCGTGACAGGCAGCGAACTTGTTGGCTTGATCCCTCTTGAAGCGATGCTGAATGCAGGAAGGTATTTTCTGGAGAAGCAGGGTTCATCTTATGCGGTTTCTGATAAAGAATTGGTTCATACTGCGATTGTTTCTCTTGGACTGAATGACATCTCCAAGTTCGATCCGGATGAAAAGATAATTGAGTACAAAATCGCAAAACATAACCTCCTTGCTAATCTTACAGTTAAAGACTTTATAGATGAGCTTGCATCAGATTCACCTGCTCCGGGTGGAGGAAGTGTTGCAGCATTATGCGGAAGTCTGGCTGCAGGTTTGACTGCAATGGTCGGCAATCTCACAACTGGAAAGTACAAATTTAAAAATTCTGAAGAAAGAAGTGCTTACCAGGAGAATGAAGCTCGCATGCTCACAATGGCGTGGGAAGCGCAGCAAATGAAGAAACAACTGCTCGAAGCGATCGATAAAGATACAGAAGCATTTAATGGTTACATGGCTGCAATGAAACTTCCCAAGAAAAAAGAAGAGGATAAGAAAAAAAGGTCAATAGCAATTCAAAAAGCGATAAAAAATGCTACTCTGGTTCCATTACACACAATGAAGCTGTGCTGGGAAGTCATCGTACTAACTGAGACTGCTGCAAAATATGGAAATCAAAATGCGGTATCCGATGCTGGAGTTTCTGCGATTACAGCACTAACCGGTGTCAAAGGTGCGTATCTTAATGTGCGTATCAATCTACCCGGAGTGAAAGACGAAGAATTCAAAAAGAATATTCTTGAACAGGCAGAAAATATCCTTAAACAATCGATAGAACTCGCTGAAAAAGTTGAAAAAAACGTTTTAGAGAAATTATAAGCTATAACATGAAAAGTTTTGATGCGCATGAATGAATGATTTGTGTGCATCTTTTTATTTATGAAATATATTGGAGTCCATGTCAGCATAAGCGGAGGAGTGCAGAATGCTCCGCTCAATGCTCATGAAATTGGAGCAAATGCCTTTGCTATGTTCACAAAGAATCAAAGGCAGTGGCACGCAAAATCGCTCGAAGATAAGGATATTTCAGCTTTCAAGAAAAATTGTGAAAATTTAGGATTTTCATCAAAGTACATTCTGCCACATGACAGCTACCTGATAAATCTTGGCCATCCTGAAAAAGATGCCCTTGAAAAATCCCGTGCAGCATTTCTCGATGAAGTAGAACGATGTGAATTATTGGGATTGGACTACCTGAACTTTCATCCCGGCAGCACACTGAATAGGATCACCAGTGAAAATTGTATTGACATCATCGCAGAGTCTCTAAGTTTAACAATTGAGAAAACCCACAATCTGACTCTTGTACTGGAAACAACAGCAGGAATGGGATCGAGCGTGGGAGCTTCTTTCAAAGAACTTGCACATATTATTGAAAAAGTAAAAAATAAATCCAGAATCGGCGTGTGCATTGACACCTGTCATATATTCGCAGCAGGATACGATATCAGCACAAAAAAGAAATATGAAGAAACCATGAATAGGTTCGAGAAAGAAATTGGTATTCAGTATCTCAAAGGTGTTCATCTGAACGATTCAAAGAAAAAATGTGGAAGCAGAATAGACAGGCATGCACCTATCGGCAAAGGTTTCATAGGCATTGGCGGATTCAGTTATATTATGAATGATGAAAGATTCGATAATAAACCTCTCATTCTGGAAACGCCGGATAGAGAAAACTGGAAAAACGAAATAAAACTTCTCTATGACCTTATTGAATAGAGAAGGAGGTTCAATGAATAAAAAAATTGCAGTTTTAGGGGCCGGACTTGTCGGTCATGCGATCGTGAAAGATCTGGCAAAAGACAAATTAGCCGCAAAATTACACAAAAATTATTTTTGTTACTTTTTATATTAATAGATAATATTTTTTTCGCCTGCCACGGCGTAACGTAGTGAAGACTGGTATTTTCGTGGCTCATCTATGATTCCTTACAGACGGACTTCGCACACTGCTGAAAACGACACATATTCCCTTTATGAAAGAAAAAACCTTGCGATATCAGGGACATGCCCAGACCATGCAGATGCTGCGGGACAATAATTTCTTAAGCTATAAAGAAATCGATGTGAACGGGAAAAAGATCAAGCCGATAGAACTGACATCTAAACTCCTTTTCAAGAACTGGCAGTTTGATGAAGGAGAAGAGGATATTACGTTTTTGAGAGTCATCATAGATGGTAAAAAACACGATTCGAATTATTCATTTATCTATGATCTGCTTGATTCTTATGATAAAAAAACAGGCACTTCATCCATGGCGAGAACGACCGGCTATACCTGCACAGCAGTTGCAAGATTACTTCTGAAGGGAAAAATAATCCAAAAAGGTATCTGCCCTCCGGAATATATAGGTATGGATGAAAATAATTACAACTTTATAATTGATGAATTGGTAAAAAGAAATATCATTTTACACGAAGTGGTGAAAGAGATTGTATAGGAGGTCAAAATGACTGCATTTAATGTTTTGTTATTAGTTTTCGGTATCGTACTTTTATTGTATTGTTTCTATGCTGTCACCGCAGGTAGGTTACGCATAAAGCACCCAAGAGAGTGGAAAGAAAATCCCAAAGAATTCAAAAGAGAGAAATTGCCGTTTATTTACTATTTCATGATCCTGGTATGTTTTATCATCGGTATGGCTTTGATAGTGATAGCACTATTATAGGAAGATACAAACATGAAAGATAAGATTTTACTTGGTTTGAAGTTACGTAAGATTCAACTCGCTGAATTGAAGGTTGTAAAATTGTGACTTGAATGTTACTAATTGAGAAAACAGTTGACATTAATCTCAGGGTCGCAAAAACTCGCATCGCAAAACAGTGAGTTGGCTGGGTTGTTAAATAGCGAGTCGTAAAACAACGACCTGAAAAGAGGTTTGATGGAAAATCCTTTTAAATACGGAGAAGTCGTTTCGGGAGAAAATTTCTGTAACAGGAAAAAAGAATTAAAAGAAATCAATAGAGCAATTGTCAACGGATATTCTTTTTGGATGTATTCTCCTCGCAGGTTCGGTAAATCATCATTGATTTTGAAAGCGTTTGATGGGCTAGATGACAAGAATATTATTACGATCTATTTCGATATGTATAAGCTCGAAACATTGGATGATTTTGCCAGAGAATATTCTGCTTTATTGGCAAAAGAGCTTTTCGATTGGAAAATTGGGATTAAGAAATTAACCCAGAAAATCGGAAAATTATTTCACAATCTTTATCCAAAAATTTCATTTGATTCTTATGGAAATCCGTCAGTCTCTCTCGAAATTCAGAAAATCGAAGATCATACCGATATTGAAACTATTTTAAATATTCCTGATAAAATTGCTGAAAAAAACGATATTAAAATATGTATTGCTTTTGACGAATTTCAAGAAATTCAAAGAATAAAACCTTTTTTAATTAATTGGATGCGTTCTCTTTTCCAATTTCATAAGAAAGTGTCTTACATTTTTTTGGGAAGCAAACAATCTCTTATGGAATATATTTTTACGGATATGAATTCTCCATTTTATGAGTTTGGTTTCAAAATGCCAATTAATCCGATTTCAAATGATGATCTTACATCTTTTATAAAAAAACAGTTTAGGAAAACAAAATTGAATATTTGTAATGAAACTATATCTGATATTTTGAACAGATCAAGGAGTCATCCTCATTTCACACAATATTTTGCGGCTGTGGTCTGGGAAATGATTTTGGAAGGATTTGATGACAAAAACCCTGATTTTAATACATTGTGGATGAAAAGAATCATCGATAGCCAGTCCTTTATTTTCCAGAATATTTATGACCAATTAAATTTAAATCAAAGAAAAACTCTAATTGCGATCTCAAATCTAAAAGATGAAAAACTGTTTTCAGGTGAATATCGGAAAAGATTTGATTTGCCTGAAACATCTTCATTAACATCTACAATAAACAGTTTAATAAAAAAGAATTTGATCCAAAAAGTTAGTGGGGGTTATGAGATTATTAATCCTGTTTTTGAGGAATGGATTAGGAATTTGTGATTTAAGGTAAAATTATGAAACAGTCCCCATATTCAATTTATATCGATAAACGTCCAATAAGGATTGCGTTTTTAATCAATCCAGAAAAGGATACAATTGTTCAAATTCAGAGAGTTATTGAATACAATTTGTATAAATGGGGTGGTAGATATAATCCGATTATATTTACGGATGGAAAAACCATTAAAAACAATTGGTGGAAATTGTTAAATGACGTTGATCCTGATATAATTATTTCTTTTATAGAATTAGACGAAAAAATATTAAGAAAAATTGATTTATTTCTTTCACCAATATCTTTAGAAATTATCATTCCTTTACATCACAACATTCATTCAACATATGATGGATTATCTATTTATCCAACTTTACGGAATATTAATAAATTATTTAGTTCAACACTTGCTCTTTTTGATTTTGATGAAAATTTAGATTCGATTATTAAGAAATTTATAAATATTAATTTCGGTTCATATCCGATTAAACTTAAAGATATTCTTGATTTAAATGATAAAAACAAAAAGATATTACAAATAAATAATAAAGATGATTTAATTTCTTCTTTAAAAGACCTATGTGAATATAAAAATTTTACATATCCTATTCAGATATGTTCAATTCCACACAAGTTTAGGGAAGTTGAAAATAGTGGAGTCGAAAGACCATTTACAGTAATTATCGGAGATTCACCAGAAGATATTGTATATAATTGGAATATTATTCATTCCTACTCAAACTGGCAAAAAAAATATTTTAATAATATCTGGCTTCCAATTGATTTAGCAAACGATATAGAGTTTGGAGAATCGTTAAAAAAGTGGTTAAAAAAAATCTGTAGCAATAGTGATAGATTTAATCATCGGATAAAATTCATTAGTTTTAGTCTTTCAAAAAAAGAACTGAAAGTTATATCAGATAGGCTTACAAAAAATACACTGTCTAATATCACAGAAACTTTTAATGAAATTAAAACTCCAGAATTTCAACAAAATAGCAATTTTGTTGAAATTTCAAATGAAATGGATTCTTATCACATAACAGGCGATCAAAATCGAATAAATTTAAATCCGCCAGATGTTGAAAAAAGATTGATTTCAAATGAATTGTGGGTTGCTGACATATATATGCATTTTCGTCCTGAACGTTTTCCTAATATTCAAGGAGGAACTTTATGGTGGAAGCTACCGAAACATAATAGATTAGCATATGATTTATTTAGTTCTACATCAAGAATATGTTCAAATGGATTTCCTGCAGTTTTTCTATCAAGAGAAAATCCAAAATTGAGTATTAATTTATTATCGGATTCAGAAATATTTAGGATACTATTAACAAAAGAAAACAGAGCAATTCTAAAATCTGATCCAAGAAATTGTTTGGAGCAAAATGTTTTTGCTTTTGCTAACCCATCAGATAAGGGAAAATATATGTCTGGTTTTGTAAATCTTTTTATAGATATATTTAATGCAAAACAGTTTTTAGAGAAAAAATATTGGCGTCATATGTTCGATATTTTATCGAATGCAAATCCCAAAAAGGATAATAGAAAAAGAGAAACAATATATAAAACTTTGGATAAAAAAAATGAGAATTTTCTAAAGAGTGAGAAAGGCTTAACTTGGTTAATAGATTGCGTGCTAAAATTATCTAGAGACATTGTTAATTTGAATAAAGAAGTAGATTTTTTTATTTTTAAGGAAGAAGCTAAAAAAGAATATGAAAATTTCAATTCAATTAACGAGAATAAGCGACTTGGTTATTTTAATAAATATTTTATTGAACGTATGTCAGAGACTTTGAATGAGTTAATTGAAAAAAAAATAATTCAAATTGGAATACGACCTCAATGTCCTATTTGTGGTTTGAGCCGATGGTTTCATATTGATGAAATTCATCAGAATATTGTATGCAAAGGTTGTCGTAATGAGTTTGATGTCAGGGCAGAAGAGAAATGGTTTTATAGATTAAATAGTCTAATTCGACAGGGGCATTCTCAACACGGTTTAACACCAGTTATTTTAGTGTTAGGTCAGTTGCTTGAAGAAAGTAAAACCTCATTTATATATGATACAACTTTAAATATTTTTAAAAAAGGTGTTGCTGAAGAATTTACCGACTTGGATATTGTGTGTATTCAGGATGGTAAATTTATTATTGGTGAGATTAAACAAAAAAATACAGGTTTTGAAAAAAAAGATTTTAAAACTTTAAAGGAAGTAGCAGAAAGAATAAAACCTGATGTGATAATTTTTTCCTCATTAGAAAAAAAATGTAATGAAGGAATTATACAGGAAATTAAAAATTTACAAAAAGATTTAAAATCACTTAAAATTGAAGTTAAATGGTATCCATTAAGAGATAATGTATTTGAATCAACACCATTTCTATAAAAGATGAAGAGGTTAAATGAACACATTAAAATTAATCGATAGTCTGGAATGGCTCCGCTCGGACATCATCGGACGCAATAAATTATTCCAAACGCCTTACGGTGAAAAATCGCTTGTTTATGCAGATTATACAGCCAGTGGAAGATGTTTATATTCGATAGAGAATTATATGCTTCATCTGATGCAGTATTACGCAAATACTCACACAGAAGATGATTTTACCGGAAAAACAATGACAGAAATTCTTCATAAAGCAGAAAAAAATAATTAAGAAAATCGTGAATGCTGGAGAAACTGGAAAAGTTATTTTTACCGAATCGGGAACAACCGGCGGAATTACCAGATTACAGCAGATTCTTAGTGTGTATTGGCCTCCTGCCATGAAAAAGCGCATCAATGAATTTATAGCAGACCCCGAATGCTTTTAGGATAAATATAAAACTAAACCCACTTTCCGACCGAAGCCGTATACCTCTTCCGTCTTCATTTCATTATGGCCAGACGAGCAAGAGAAAATTTTCTCTGTGCTCTCTGCTTGCCAAGGCGTAGTGCAACGAAGCCTGAAGCGCAGCGAAGACGGATGCTTTTATTTATTTTTGTGGTTAAGAGATTACATGATTCCGAGGAATTGCTGAATTGCAGGTGAGAATGCAACAATCAAACCTGCAAATACAATACTTACCATACTCATCAATTTAATAAGAATATTAATAGAAGGACCTGCAGTATCTTTGAAAGGATCTCCGACAGTATCACCAACTACACATGCCTTATGAATTTCTGAGCCCTTACCACCGTAGTGTCCGATCTCGACATATTTTTTTGCATTATCCCAAGCACCACCTGAGTTGTTCATCATAACTGCAAGAGTAAAACCGGTTGTCAGTCCACCAACGAGGAGTCCCATCACGCCGGCAACACCAAGAATTAGACCCACAACAATAGGAGTAATAATGCCGAGAAGCGCTGGGGAGACCATTTCTTTCTGAGCTCCTTTAGTTGAGATGTGCACGCATTTTGCATATTCCGGTTCGGCTGTACCTTCCAGAATACCGGGAATTTCTTTAAACTGACGGCGAACTTCAGCAACCATATCACCCGCCGCACGACCAACTGCTTTGAGCGTCATCGCCGCAAAGACAAAGGTAACCATTGCGCCAATAAAGATGCCGACAAGCGTTTTGGGATTCATAAGTGTAATATTATAATGTTCAACAAAATTGGCAATAGAGGCAGTACTCAGATCAACACCTGCGATCATTGTTTCTCCTGCGAGTTTCAAGCCGGTTCGAACTTCTTCAAGGTAAGCTGCCAGAAGCGCCATTACAGTAAGCGCAGCAGAACCGATTGCAAACCCTTTTCCTGTTGCAGCCGTTGTATTTCCAACAGAGTCGAGCGCATCGGTACGTTCACGAACTTCTTTGGGAAGTTTGGACATCTCAGCATTCCCACCGGCATTGTCTGCAATAGGACCAAAGGCATCCATCGCAAGAGTGACACCGAGTGTAGAAAGCATACCTACTGCACCAAAACCAATACCATACAATCCAACTTCCGGAATAAGGAAACCTTTACTCACCGCAAAGGCAGAAAGAATAGCGATGGCAATAATGATAACGGGAGCACCTGTAGATCTCATTCCAACTGCAAGCCCGTCTATTATAACCGTTGCAGGTCCGTATTCCGCTTGTTTTGCTATTCCCTTTGTTGATTTAAAACTGTAAGAAGTAGCACGTTCTGTGAACACACCAATCAAAATACCCGCAAGCAATCCTATGACCAATGCAAAAAAGACGCCTAATGAATATTCCGGCGGAAGCATCCAACGAGTGACGAAGAACGCAACAATTGCAATGAGAATTGAACTGCCATACACACCTTTATTCAGTGCGAACATGAGATCTTTTGTGGTGGCATCCTCTTTTGTAGAAACCATAAAAATACCAATAATTGAGAGAAATGCACCGATACCGGCAAGGATCATTGGGGCTGTAACAAATCGGATCGCAAGGTCCTGCAAAGCTGGTGCTCTTGCTGCTATTTGTGTGAACGCAGCCATACCGAGTGCGGCAGTTGCGAGGATCGAGCAGGTATAGGATTCGTAAAGATCAGCGCCCATGCCTGCTACATCACCCACATTATCACCCACGTTATCTGCGATAGTTGCAGGATTTCGCGGGTCGTCTTCAGGAATGCCGGCTTCTAATTTACCAACGAGGTCAGCTCCCACATCGGCAGCTTTGGTATAAATACCGCCACCAAGACGTGCAAAAAGCGCCTGCGTTGAAGCACCCATTCCAAAACTAAGCATTATCACAGTTATTGTATGAAGGTCCATTTTGAACGCATTCAGTACAAAGAACCAGGCAGAAATATAAATAAGAGCAAGTCCCACAACTACGAGTCCCATCACACCACCGGCACGAAATGCAATGGTCAGCCCTTTATTAAGACTCTGCCGGGCGCCCTGAGCGGTTCGGTTAGAAGCGAGTGTAGCTGTGTTCATACCGATCCAGCCAGCCAGTCCGCTGAAAAATCCACCGGTTAAAAATGCCCATGGAATAAGCGGATGAAGGACTTTCAGCACCCAAGCCATGATGTTAAAAACTATAAAGGCAATAATGAAAAATATTCCCACTCCTTTATACTGCTGTTTAAGATAAGCGAATGCTCCTTCACGCACATACTTAGCGATTTTCTGCATCTTCTCATTGCCGGGATCTTCCTTCTTTACGCTTCTATAAAGAATAAAAGCAAAAATCAGTGCGGTAACAGCACCGGCAGGTGCAACGATCCATAACAAAGGGATGTTCATGAAGAATCCTCCTGAAATTAATGTTGATTTTGGGTCAGATTTTTAAGCCCTTTTCGGTTTGTCAAGGATTGGGAGGTTGATAAATTATTTGAAGAATTAAAAGCAAGTTTGTAACGCAAGACTCCGATCTTGCGTAAATCCTCAACATCGGAATGTTGAGTTACGTAAAACAAGACTCCGATCTTGTTCGAACAGTGTGCTCAACATCAGTCTTTGTTTCACTTCAGTCTTCGCTACGCTACGCCCAGACAGGACGCTTCGACAGGTCGGAATGTTGAGTTACAATGTAAAACAATAAATATCAATTTGAAAAATTAACAGGAATAGATACCTACGAAGAAATTTTCATGCTCATTTGGTTGAGATTTCTGGAGTAAAATCCAGGTTGGTTTTGTGCCATACAAAAAAATGAAAACTGAAAATGCAGTTGATTTTTAAATTTAGAAATCTTTCTCAGAAAAACTTGACACGTTGACAAACACCAAATGTTTTACCGACCAAATAATTTACTTCAAAAAAACATATTATATGATTAGACCTAAATGCTTGAATGAGAAAGGACAGAAATGGTCGTTTCAAAATCCGATATAATTAAATTTTTCGATACTATACAATCAGAATATGATATTTTTGTTCCCTACAAAACCGAGCGGGAAATTGATGGACTGGTATTTAAGAAATATGATCCTGAAAAAGAATTTGTACTTGATAAATATCGAACTGTCGATCCCGTAAGAACTCTGTTTTACATGCCCTCCGAGAGCGTGCTTCCGCCATCTGCAAAATCAAACAAGAGAATCATTGCTGGTGTGAAAAACTGCGATCTGCTTGGGCTTGCAGTTCTGGATGATGCACTTCTCAAGGATAACTTCATTGAACCCAATTATAAGATATGGAGGGATAGTTCATACATTATTAGCTGTGACTGTACAGATGCCCTGCCGACTTGTCATTGTGTTCTGCTTGATAATAATCCTTATCCAAATGCTAGTAAAGAAGGTGAATCTTTATTTGATATTAACCTTTCCCCGATTAAAGAAAAATTTGTTATTACAGTTGGCAGTAAGAAGGGCGAAGAACTTCTTGAGAAGATCAAGGAAGTATGCTTGCTGACAGAAGCTACAGATAATGATAAAGAAATTTGCGAAGCAAATCATGCTGAAGTTCTCAAAAAAGTTAGGGATATAAATTCTGATTTCACGCCCGACAGAAATTACGATGTCATTACAGAAAATAAGGAAGCTTCTGTATGGAAAGAGTTCTGCAATGAATGCGTTCAGTGCGGCGCATGTACAAATATTTGCCCGACCTGCTACTGTCTTATTCTTAATGATGAAAGCACTGAAGAAGAATTCCGCAAGGTTCGTTCGTGGGATTCCTGCCAGCTTGTGGGATATGCTGAAGTCGCTGGCGGTGCTACACCACGTGAACACCGATGGGAAACCTTCAGAAACCGCTATCAATGCAAACACAATTTCATGAAATTTAATTTCGATAAATTAGGATGCACGGGCTGTGGACGTTGTATTTCCGCATGTCCTGCTGAAATTGATTTACGAGAAGTTATTCAAAGTTTACAGGAGGTTTAGGTTGCCAGACAAAAACCCCTACGAAGTATTAAAAGCTGATGTCCTTGAAGTCATCGAAGAATCTCCAACGATCAAGTCTTTCTATCTCAAGCCGGAGAGACCTTTTGAATTTGTTACTGGGCAGTTCATTGAACTCTCATTACCCGGAATTGGCGAAGCGCCATTTACTCCTTCATCATCACATTATGAAACAGAAAAAATTTGGGTGACTATCATGAATGCCGGATTTGTGACCAATGAAATTCACAAAGCCAAAAAAGGCGATGTGATGGGCATTCGCGGACCTTATGGAAAGGGCTATCCTCTTGATAAGTTCAAAGGAAAAGATGTTCTGCTTCTTGGTGGTGGTGTAGGACTTGCTCCTCTTAGATGCCTTCTTCAAACCATGATCCATGATGTCAAAGATTACAAAAGCATTACTGTGTGCTTTGGTGCGAGAACACCTGATGATATGATCTACAAGGATCAGATCGATGGCTGGAAGAGTGTTGATGGGGTTCATCATCTCTGCACTGTCGATAAATGCTCGGATGCAGACAAGTGGAACGGGAAAACCGGCGTGGTAACAGTTCTGTTGGATGACATCACAATCGAGCCCAAAGATGCGATCTCAGTTGTATGCGGACCTCCTATCATGATGAAGTTTGGAACCTTCTCTTTGCTCGACAAAGGTTTTCTACCGGAGAATATTTATCTGTCTATGGAGAAAAAGATGTACTGCGGATTCGGACAGTGCCGCCATTGCGTGATTGGTAAATACTATGCTTGTAAAGATGGTCCCGTATTCACCTATGAACAGATCAAAGACGAAGAAAAAATCTGGGATTAAGTTTATATATTAAAGGAAAGACAGTATCATGAAAAGATTATTTGTAGATATACCAAGACTTGTCAAAGAAGAAAGTCTCGAATGCATTGATTGTGAATATCTGTATCATGAAGGAGCTAATCGCGGTGTATTTTCTATTTTAGAGATCGCAGAATTCGGCGCTTATTGCCGCCAGTGTAAGGAATCCTTCTGCATTGAAGCATGCCCAACGGATGCACTTGAGCATGGTGAAAATAATACGATAATACGTCATAATATGCGCTGTGTGGGTTGCAAAAGCTGTATCCTTGCCTGTCCCTTTGGTACGATCTTTCCGGAGGTTATCAATTATATATCGCAGAAATGTGATTTCTGTTTAAATCAATTGGAAAATGATCCGAACTATATTCCGCTCTGTGTAAAAACTGCACCAAATGAAACACTCAGAATGGTCGATATTGATGAAGATGATCCTGAAAATAATATCTATCTTGTGGGCAGCAGAATGGCAGTGAAAACACACCATTGGCGCAATAAAGTCGGGAAAAATAAATAGTGTAGGATGATGAGGTTCAGGAGATAAAATGCTAAAATATTTGTTCTATTTGCTCGTGTTCCCGGGTTTTCTATTTGCATCTGTATTCGGTCTTATCGTGGGGTGGATAGAGAGAAAGGTCAGCGCGCGAGTTCAATTCCGTGTTGGTCCTCCATTCTTTCAGAATTTTTATGATGTATTCAAATTGTGGGGAAAAGAGATCATTCTCATAAAGAACTCTCCATATTTTATATTTATTATCGCACCCATCATTGCTTTTGCTTCTGTGATAATGACCACTACGATCGTGGGCATGTCTTTCTTCTATCATGTCGGCATCGGCGGAGATCTGATTTTCATAATATATCTTATGTTTATCTATTCGGTATGTTTGATACTTGGTTCATCGTCCACAGGAAATGTATATTCCAGTATTGGTGCAGGACGAGAAATGAAAATGCTCATTTCCGACGAACTCGCTTTCGTGATGGTTATCCTTGTTCCCATCATTCAGGCAGGATATAAGATCGATCTCACACAAATTTTAGCATATCAAAACGCCAATGGTATGATCATTGGTACTGCCTCAGGCATTATTGCGTTTATAGTTGGCATTATCTGTCTTCAGGCAAAGATGGGTATGGTTCCTTTTGATATTGCGGAAGCAGAAACAGAAATTGTTGGAGGTCCGCTAATGGAGTATTCGGGTCCGCTGCTTGCTTTCTGGAAACTTGCACATTATATGATGTATGTATTCCTGCCTATGCTTCTTGTTATTCTTTTCTGTGGTGGAATGAGCTTTGCTTCTTTTGGATCGATCATAGCCGGCATCGGGAAATATCTGCTTATAGTAGTTATTATGATCCTTATAAGAAATACAAACCCACGTGTACGTATTGATACTGCAATTAACTTCTTCTGGAAATGGGCAAGCCCTCTTGCTCTTATCGCCGTAATTCTGGCAATCATAGGAGTGTAAATTATGGCATTCTATAATAAAATTATAAAAAAATCAATTTGGGTTTTCCATGTAAGTGCGAGCCCTTGTAACAACTGTGATATTGAAATCCTCGATCTCATCACACCCGGATATGATATTGAACGGTTCGGCATCAAACTGGTCGGCTCTGTCCGCCACGCAGATGTTCTTCTTGTAACTGGAATAGTATCCTATAAAGTTGCTCCACGTATCAAACAATTATATGAGCAGGCAGCAAAACCAATCTTTGTAATCGGTATTGGAACCTGTACAGCAGGCGGCGCAACATTCAAGACAAGCTATAATAAAGCAGGAGTTCCACTTGAAAAGGTTATCCCTGTGAATGCCTATGTGACGGGCTGTCCCCCGAAACCCGAAGCTATGATAGATGGTGTATTAAAATTATTAGGAACATTAAAATGAGCGATAAAGGTACTGAATTTTTTGAGAAATTTCAAGATAAAATAACGAAAGTTATTAAGAAGCCGAAAAGAATTTACTTCAATGTAAAAAACGAAGACATTTGGGAGATATCTGACTATCTCTCTAACACAATGGGCTGCCGTCTTTCTGTCTGTACTGCTACAGAGGTATATGACGGGCTCGAGGTTCTTTACCATTTTTCTGATGACACAACCGGAATTTATTATAGTCCGCGTGTCAAAACCGGTCTGAAAAATCCTGAAATAAATTCTATTACACCACTGATCGAAGGTGCGAATTGGATCGAAAGAGAAATGTATGATCTTTTTGGTATTAAATTCAAAGGACATCCCGATCTGAAAAAATTGTTGACAATAAACAATCCGCATTTTAGTGAGGATGACCATCCTATGCGTTTTAATCGTAACAGAACGAAAGAGAAGTAACAGGTTTATGCAGAGGAGTATGTAATGAGTAAATGTAGAATTCCTTTAGGTCCTTTTCATCCATTATTGGAAGAAGCGGAATTCTTTGATATAAAAGTCGAAGGTGAAAAAGTTGTTGATATTGAGATGGAAACCGGCTGGATGCATAGAGGTCATGAAAAGATATCCGAAACAAGATCCTATACGCAGTCAATCTTTCTCGTTGAGCGTATTTGTGGAATTTGTTCAACGTCTCATCCCTTTGCTGCAACCCATGCAATGGAAGATATTGATAATGTTGAAATACCTGAAAGGGCACAATATATAAGAATTTTTATCGGAGAGATGGAAAGAATTCACAGCCATCTTCTTTGGCTGGGTCTTGCAGGTCATTTTATTGGATATGATACGCTCTGGATGTGGACGTGGAAATATCGCGAACCGGTTCTTCAAATTTTTGAAAAAGTATCGGGCAACAGAAATCATTATGCAATGTTCCGCGTCGGTGGCGTAAGCAGAGATTTCGATAATGCATTGATCCCGGAAATTCATCCTGTTCTTGATATGCTTGAAAAGAAAATGCTTATGATCGCCGGTGCAGCTAAAGATGATCCAGTGCTGAGGTCACGCCTTAAAGGAGTGGGTGTCCTGACAAAAGAGGATGCAATAAATTACTGTGCGAACGGACCTACAGCTCGTGCTTCCGGTGTGGATATCGATGTGCGCCGAGATGATGGACTCGAGTATAATCTGATAAATTTTGATGTTATAGTATTGCCTAATGGCGATGTATATGACAAGCTTGTTTTACGTGTACTGGAGATCATTGAATCGGTTAAGATCGCACGACAATGTCTCGATGCATTCCCCAAAATTGGTGGTGACTATCTTAATAAAGTAAAGCATATTTCTCCCGGTGAAGGCATCGGACGTTATGAAGCTCCTCGCGGCGAGGTTTTCCATTACATAAGAAGTGACGGCTCAAACCGTCCTCTTCGTCATAAAATTCGTGCTCCCAGTTTTTCAAATATTCCTACTTATAAAGCATCCTGTCTGGGCATTCCGCTTGCCGATGCGCTTATTACACTTGCTGCTGTTGATCCTTGTTATTGCTGCACAGAAAGAAGCATTCGTGTCGTTGATAAAAATAACAAAAAATTAGAACATAATCTATTGACCATGTCTCGTGAGAAAACTGCAAATATTAAAAAGGCAGTTGCCGGTAGCGAGAAAACACCCATTGATAGAATTTTTGAAGATTAGGATTTCAAGAAGAAAGGGTACATAAATGTGGAATAATTATCTATTTTTGCTTATCGTTGTCCCGATAATTGCAACCATTATTAATCTTTTTGTACCAAAGATTATAAAGAAAATTATCACTATTGCTTCTGTGATTTGGTCGCTTGTGCTGAGTATCAAAGTGTTCAGCGCATCCGCTTTGAGTTTTTCTTTATTCGACTCAACGATTTTCCAGACCGATGCATTATCAAAGTTCATTTTGCTTTTTATTAATATTCTCAGCACGATCATTCTTATTTACTGCCTCAAGAATGTGGAAAAGGAATATGAAGGAAAGTTCTTCCTGCTTTTTACATTGACAGTCAGTTTCTGTAATGGCGTAGCAATCAGTTCCAATATGATCGCTTTCATAATTTTCTGGGGACTTTCCGGGTTAATGATTTATCTGTTCGGTTTATTAAAAGGAGAAGTGGCAGCAGAAAGCTCAAGAAAAGCATTTATCATCATTGGGGCTTCAGATGTACTTCTTCTTTTTGGATTAGCAGTAATATATGTGATGACGCAGAATTCCAATCTTTATTTAACAAAAGTTACTCTCTCAAGTGTCTTGACATACATCGCGTTCTTCTGCATGCTTCTTGCTTCTTTTGCAAAAGCCGGCGCTTTTCCAATGCACACTTGGCTTCCTGACTATGCAAAGGATGCACCGATTGAAGCGGTAGCAGAACTTCCGGCTGCTATGGATAAGCTGCTTGGTATTTATCTTTTTGCTCGTATAATGATGCATCTTTTTGTCTATCCCTTTGCGATCCAGGCGATCATCATGATAATAGGTGCGCTTACGATAATATTTGCGGTGATGATGGCGCTTGTTCAGCACAATGCGCGTAAGCTGCTGGGATATCATGCTGTAAGTCAGGTAGGGTATATGATATTGGGAATTGGAACCGGTACTCCAATTGGGATTATCGGGGGACTCTTCCACATGTTAAATAATGCAATATACAAATCAAGCTTGTTCTTATCTCTTGGTTC
>JAUWPE010000095.1 GCA_030611765.1 Candidatus Cloacimonadota bacterium
TTGGTCGCTGTAACTGATATGTGCGCCGTAAAGTTTTTCCCGAATTGCATCCTTTTTATCCTGATCTGTATCACTTCGGTGAAATCCTGTGATATCTATGCTTTTAATACAGCCATTTTTAACAATTCCATCAAGTGCATAATCAGAATAAAATGGAATGATATGCAGGTTATACAAGGAAAAATCTCCTGCAATTCCGAATAGTGAATATGCCTCATTGGTTGAAGTATAGGGCTTTATATCCTGATAATGCTTGATTGGCTGGTGTGTTGCGTTTCCACCTTTCGAAAGCGCCAGCTTGGGAGCAAAAAGTATTCCTTGCCCGAAAGACAATCTGTAGTTGCCTGCTGCGAAAATTTTCACAAAACCAATATCTTTCGCATACAAAGTTGTGCTCCAATAATCAAGCCACTCTTTTTCTCCTTCGTCTTTTTGAGATAGGAAGTATAATGAAAAATTTCGCCAGTTCGCCTGATATTTCTGGTAGAATTTCAGAGGAGAATCATAGTCTGTGTTGTCTTTGAGTTGCAGTCTCTGCCGCGTGATGACATGAACCGGTGTGGGCAGACGATATGAAATATAGGGCTGGAGCTCCTCGATGATCTCTTCGGAAATACCTGCTTTTTGCAATGCTTTACGGCTGGTAATAGTGTGTTTTTTTCGATAAAGAAGGATGGCATCCACCTCCTGCGGAGAAAGCCAAGGAAGCTCGATAAGCTCGTCATAATCTGCTTTGTTAATATCGAGTTTGTGCTTTTCAAGATATTCCAGGTGCCGCTGCAATTCTGTGGAAATGTAGGTTTCGTCATCGGAAGAAAAGAGCTTTTCCATCTGTTCTTCGGTGTCTTCTGCGTTAAGCGGATAAAGCGCTACAAACGCAAGTAAAACAAGTACGCAAAATTTATTTCCCATATTGAATAGAGATATAATGTGTTGGGTCAAAATATTCATGTGTTTCTATGGCATACTGTATCTTAAAATTTGAAAAACTGAATTCGCATCCAGCGGTGAATTGATTTGGCACAGTATGAAATCCGCTAAAGAAGCCGGCATATTTGAGAGGATAGTATGAAATGCCAACCCGAAAGGAAAAGGGAAAGTCAAATTCTTTCACGAAGCCGAAGCCGGCATGCAGGTTTTCTGAAATTGCGCATGAAATAAATGTTCTGTTTTCTTGCGGAAGCGGGTCGTTTTCCAGCTCTCCGAAATTCAGGTTTAAGTACGATGTTGAGAATATGAGATTCTTATATTCCGCTCTTATGCCAATATCTGCTTGATAAGCGTTCTGTGCTTCGAAGGTTTCTGTCTTATCATGAAGGAAGCGCAATCCGGCTCCCATCCAGTAGTGTGAGAAAATTTGAAGATTTACTGCTGAGATTATGCTCTGCTCTTTATAAATATCATTTCCAAAATCCTGATACCCCAGACCAATAGTCGTATTTCCAAATCGATATGAAAGTGCTACGTTTTTATAAGATATCTCTTTAAATGAAAATGGCATTGTGTAGGAGGTGCTTGCAGAATACTGTTGCTGTAAATTTGCCGGATTAAGGAACAGGCATGAAGCAGAACCATCAAGCAGAGAAATGCCGGATAGGGCGGCGATCTTTGCTGAGGGGGCATACTGCAAGAATGCACCTTCAAGTGGAAGGATGATCATACACATACATAAAATCGTAAGAAGAGTATATTTCATAACTCGCTCCACTTCTATTATTTTCTTAAAAAAATAGTTAAATTGTGTGATATTTTTTGTCAAATTTTTATATAAAAAACCCGCATTTAAAAAATTTCATGTTCTTTTTAATCATCCCAATGGATTAGATGGTGAAGTTCTCATATGATACATTGCATTGTATATTATATAGAAGTTAAAAAAAAAGAGACGCACAGACAAACGTCTCTTAATTTATGTAAGTGAGGTTTAAGATTACCTATCTATCTTATCAACAACATCTTTTTTGCCACATTATATTCACCACAAATTAATTTATAAAAATACACGCCACTGGGAATTTTATTTCCCTTAATATCAGTTCCATCCCAGACTATATTTATTTTTTCACAGAAACTGTCGCTCTCGTTATTGTAATTTTTGATGAGTTGTCCTTTGATATTGTAGATAGATAATGAGTAATACTTAATTCTCTCATTGTCCAATAGCATGAATGTTATTGCGGTAGATGAACTGAATGGATTTGGCTTATTTTGGAAAAGATATAAATCGTTATAAAATTCATCTTCCGGCTCATCTACTCCATATCCCTGCCACTCATACGCGCCTATATCTATTATATCATTATATATACGAGGATCTCCTGATAGGTCAAAGTCAGGTAAGTTAAGACCTGTCGTATCGGGCGTGCCTGTATCTATGCACGGAGAGTTAGTCTGTAAATTAAAATCATCACTCGTTTCATTAACGAATAAAGGGTTCTCAGCAAAGATATTATTACCTGCATCCTGGACCCAGTAAGGTAAACTTGTATCTTGAATTAATGAATATGAGATTATTGGATTTGTACCGGTTCCACTATAATCGAAATCGGTACTGTTTTCCCATAGAATTGTATTTTTTATTATTGGATCAGAATCATCCGCACAAAAGATGCCGGCACAATTTGCAAATGAAAGACCATTATAAGCGATTGTGTTGTTTGTTATTACTGGACTTGAATTATCACAACAAATTCCGTCTTTTGGGCTATCTATTATGAGATTATTAATAATATTTGGACTTGATTGATCACGGCAATAAATTCCCCATTCGTTTTCTTTGATCATATTGTTAATTATGAAAGGATTATTTTCAAATTCGCAATACACACCTCCCCATTGGTTTCCTATAATAGTATTATTTTCAATGTTTGGATTTGAATTATTTCCACAGTAAATTCCGGGAAATTCATTATCTTCAATTGTATTGTTTTTAATTAATGGACTACTGTATTCTGGTAAATAAATACCATTTCCTCCATTATGTTGTATAATATTATTCTCAATTATTCCATTTGAACCTGAACAAATAATCCCAGAATAGTCAGTAAGTAAGCCATTATCTTTAATAATGTTATTCATTAGTGTAGGATTTGAATCAACTATATAAACACCACATTCATTATTGTTGATAATACTATTATTATTGATAATTGGGCAAGAATTACTAGCACATATTATCACACTATATAAATTATTCTTAAAAAGGCTATTTTCTATTGTTATTGTTGAGCTATACATCACTAATCCGCATCCATATTCAATTTTGCAATATTCAATACTGCTCGTGGTGTTATAAAAACCAAAATTAATAGACCCCCAATTACCTGTATCACTATAACGATTAAAAACTATTGAGTCATTTAAAGAACCTTGTGCTATAAGGGTACCGTTGATACGCAAACGTCCATAAGTGGGATAACCTACTGAATAGAGTTTTATTATTGTTCCCGGTTCAATTGTGAGTGTCTGACCTTCGGGAACTGTTGCTCTGCCCTGAACCAGATATGGAGAATTATCTGCGTACCATGTCCCTGTTGATATGATTGCACTATCCTCAATAACCGTATAAACAACAATATAATCTTCCTTTGTTTCGGTGACGAAGCTTCCATTATCTCCTTCTACAGTTAAACTTACCGTGTAAAATCCTCCACCATTATAGTTATGTATAGGATTTTGCTCAATAGATGTTTCTCCATCTCCAAAATCCCAGTCCCATGAAGTAATTTCACAATTAAAAGCTGCAGAAAGATCAGTGAACTGTACTATCAATTGAGAGAATCCCACAGTCGAATCTGCACAAAATTCAGCCACAATTTCAGAAGCATCATTATAATAATAAAATGCGCCCATATCAGGTCGTGTTCCATCCGGGTCCGGTGGAAAATATGGATTCCCCGAATTAATGCATGGCGAATTCTCTGTTAAATTGAAATTTCCTATATCAGGATCTACAAACTGCGGATCTTCATCAATATTACCATCCCCTGGCCATCCTCCTTGAATATCAGAATAGTTTACAGAAATTGAGTTGGAATAAAAGATGATTTCTTCAGGGCTATCATTCCATAGAATACAATTATCCAAACTAATATTAGAACTATTACACGCAACACCGCTACCGGAATTACCATAAATAGTTAAATTTTTCATAGATGTATTTGATTGAATGCAGATAATCCCACCACCTACATTAGCTGTATTTTCAGTAACCACAAGATATTCTAATTTTGGGCTCGATGCATTACAGAAGATTCCACCTCCGACTGCATAACTCCCATTAATTAAAGTAAAGCCCATTAAAACAGCGGTAGAATCTTCACCATTTGCAAAACTTACAACACTTCCATTTTGATTACCGTCAATTATCGTTTGTGAAATATAATTCGCATCTTCTGATATGAGGAACAACGATGCAACTACGATATTCTTACCAGTAAAATCGATATTTTCTGTGTATGTTGCTGGATGAACTAAAACTGTATCACCATCTGTAGATGCATCAATCCCTTCTTGTATCGTTATATAATCTCCCGTTCCTGTTGTGTCAACAATAATTGTATCTGCAAATAGTATTGAGAAATTTAGAATAATAAGAGATGAAAATGTTAATAAAACTGAAAAAATTATTAGAAAAAATTTTTTGTTGAACATAATGTATACCTCCTGTTATTTTTTTAATTATCAACACATTTAAAGTATTATTTTTTTTTGTCAAATTAGTTATCACTAAAATTCTTTAAGAAAAAGCATGCGAAGATGATAAACCCTCACGTGCTTAAATTTTATTCTCAATATTTTAAAATGAAATCGATACAATGAATTTCTAACGAAGGAATATCATCTTCTTTACAACCGATCTATTATTACAGGTTAATTTGTAGAAGTAAATACCATTCGCTACCTGCAATCCATTACTATCTTTACCATCCCAGATAATTGAATAGTCTTCACTTTCCAAATTGAAAATTTTTACCAATTGCCCTTTGAGATTATATATCTTCAATTGAGCTTTTTCTACATTCATAGGCAAGCTGAATGATATTGTTGCTGAAGTGCTGAAAGGATTTGGATAGTGTAATATTTCCAGGCTATTGATCACTTCTTCTTCGATATGATTATATCTTCCCTTTGAAATAAAAACATAATCTACTTTTTCGTTATTTAATATTGGGTTTTCAAACACTAAATTAACTCCATCGTTCAATCCAAAAATAAAATGCTCATCATCATCGAAACGAATATTATCCAATACATTTATATTATCCTGAATAGATGTTGCTTTAAGTATGTTGCAATTTGATATTTCAAAATCATCTTTACCACTATTATCAAGTACAACAGAAATTTCAGATATCTCAATATCTCTTGATGACTTTATTGAAAGAATTCCGTTAGAAAGATCTATATCATTTTCATTAATTTCTGAATAAGAAGTAAATACTGTTTCATGAAGTCCAACAATATCTATAACATTTTCTGTCGTATCTTTTGATGCTTGTTCACCTATTGAAAATTTCTCTTTATTAGGGTTGGCAGATACTTTATTTTGCAATAACGAGCAGGTTACTTTCAAATATACATATTCTACAGGAGGTATATTTAAATCAGATAGATTTATTAATAAACTATCTTCTGCTTGTAATATGAAAATACTATCTTTACCAGTATCAAAACGAATTTGTGATTTAGTACTGTAAGGGAATATATAACCATTTTTGTTATTAACACCAATCTCTACTTCCTTAGAATGTCCGACACCGACCAATTGTACCATATCGAGGTAATTTCTGTTATTTTGGTCTTCTTTTATTTGAAAATCTGACTTTCCCGGATTGATTATTGATTTATCTAAAAGGATATAGTCAAATTGATCTTTTTTCTGGTTTTCAGCTAAAGGCAATATATTATTACAATATTTATTATTAATATATATTGAAGGGCATCCTGTTCCTGGCGTGTATTGTTTAATAAGATACCAAATAATGCCGGGATAACTAATTGTTGTGATTAAACCATTAAAAGCATCAGAAGTACATACAATTGGGTGATTGTACCATCCCTCTACATCATTGATCTTAAGTCTTACATTTCCAGCAGTAACTCCAGAACCGATTATTTCATCTTTTGGGGGAATATGTAAATCAACCGTACCGTTATCATTGAATTGGGTATATGAAGTATTATTTAGAGGATAGGTATGTTCACCATCGTCTTCATCCCATTCTATCATGATCTTATACCATGTATAAATATCTCCCTGATAAGGTGCGTTAAACTTCAGAGTATAAAGATGATTATAATAGAGTTGACTACAATATGCATTAGATTGATTTACCGGATATATGCCCTTTGGTTCAGAAGTATAACTATACAATTTTGGTATTGGGGGTTTATTCGATGAAGAATATTCCACCGTTGTTTCCTTTGTCAAAACACCATCTTCATAGATTTTTATTGTAAGGGGTCCGGTATAATTATCATCCAATAACAATCTTTTATAAAATTTTCCAAACGGGATACTATTTCCATTCCAATTACTATATGTAAGTGTTACTACTTGATTATCAAGGATATATTCTCCATTTTCTTTTTCTATTGTTAATGTTACTACTGGATTATGAATGTTAACTCCATGATAATAAATCGAAATTTCATTATAATTTTCTGGTGGATATGTAACAGGATTTTCATAGCGGTAAAAATAAACATTGAAAATTTGAAATTCTGGTAAATCAAAGTAGTAATGATCCCAACCAGCAAGTTCTGTTTTTGTTTCCCCAGAATTCCATCTTTCTTCTGCAGGGTTAATTTGATTTACTGGATCAAATGGCCAGAAAGATTCTATTATAAAATCAGGATTTTCATTGCAATAATATGAATAATCATTATAAAAATCTTCATTATGGTTATGTACCCACCAAGTGTTGTCATCAGGATCTTTACATTTATTATTTTCTATAAAATTATCTGCATTGTTCTGTTCATTATATGGAAATATAAGAGGATCTGTAAAACCAATTAAACTTAGAATAAGGGTTGTCAAACCTGCAATATAGCTTTGGGCGTCAAATTCATATTCAAAATAATTGTTAACAGCAATTTGCTCCATATTTCCTGAGCTTATCTCAAAACCATATTCATTAGACCTGTTGCGAAAGATAAAATTATTTTGACCATTCCAACTATGTACTTTATCTATTCTAATCCAAGAGCAACAATTTCCCTCAACAAGATTCTCATAGGGTCCAATACCCGGGAAGTTGTCATTTTGCCCATGTATACAAATATCAGGAGTTACATAATAAGTAATAGCCATATCATGTGCGATTTGGTCATTCATGCTGTTATAAGCGATAACATTATGGTGTGCCTCATCAGATAAAACAATAGCATGCCTTAAAGTACTTAATACATTATTTTCTACCAGGCACTTATTACTATACTCCCCTATCTGTATACCATATCCACGCCCGCCTCCTCCATAGCTAATAGCATGATGAAAATAACATCCTCTAAATTCTAAATTATTACTGTTAGTAATATAAATATGGTTTCTTGCTGCATTATAAAATTCAACACCACTTATCCAACAATCTTTGGAATAATTAAATCTGACAGACATACCCTCGTAGTATTCAGTAAGGGGAGGATTAACCATATAGTTATAATCACATCTATCAATTTTAAGGTCTTCAATACCAACATTGAATATAGGATTGTTAGATTCACCTGTTATCCGTATAAAATCATAAAACCGACTCTTAGAGCCATCTGGTACCATATACCATGCATGACTCATCTTTAACACTTTGAATTCTTAACTATCTGTACAATAGGGGGATACGGTCTGCAATAATTTTCTTGGCACTACGTTTTTAGATTTATTGAGTAATATCACAGTTCTGTAATCGATGGTGGTATGGCTACTCCAACT
>JAUWPE010000118.1 GCA_030611765.1 Candidatus Cloacimonadota bacterium
GATACAAAAAATAAATAGATACAGTTTTCTTCTCTTGCTTCTCTGCTGTGCGGGATTGGTCTTGTTCTTTGTGAGCTGTGATTTTAATCTCACAGATCGTGATCTTAGTAATGCTCCTTCTAAGCTCAAATTAATAAAATTGGTTGAGGGCAGAATCGAGATAACATGGACCTATCGTATCCCAGATCATGCTGATTCCGATACGCTCTATTATGTTATCGGCAAGAAAGTCGGCACGGGTAGCTGGAACGATAATTATCAGAATATCTCAACTCTGTATAATACTTATCTTGATAATATCTCCACCAACGACAGTCTTGTCTATGCTTATAAGATTAAATTCTTTAATAAATCAACCGATGAATCCTCTCCTTATTCAGAAGTAATTGCTTTCATGTCCCCCTCTTGTGATCCCAAGAACCTTATGATCGAACAAATAACTCAGGCACAGGTTGAAGTAAGCTGGGAGGACCATTGCGTAGGTGAAGATGGGTATTATATCGATAAGAAGATCGGAACCGGCAGCTGGACAACCAAATACAGAACTCTTATTGCAAACGCAACATCTTTCACGGATGATGTAAATCTGTTTGAAGAAGTGTATTACCGAGTCAAAGCATTTGTTGGAACAACAACCTCCTTGTCCATTGAGAATTCAATCACTCCAACGCTTTTAGCTCCTTCAAATCTCACATTGCAGGAACTCGACCAAAACAAGATCGAGCTTACTTGGCAGGATAACAGTGAAGGCGAAGAAGGTTTCAATATCGATAAAAAAATCGGAGGTGCCGACTGGATAACGAACTATGCAACAGTTGGCAGTGACACGGTTTCCTTTATTGATATAATCACCGAACCTTGTGGAACTTTCTATTATAGAGTAAATGCTTATTCCGGCGCTTTTATCTCTGCAAACAGCGATGAAGAACATACAAATATTTTCCTCGATCTAATCGGCTCAGCAAACACTCCCGGTGTTGCCCAGGATATTATTACTTCTGGCTGGTATGCTTATGTCCCTGATAATTATGCAGGATTACAGATCATATATTTTGGGAATCCTGAAAATCCAAATATCGTTCATACAATGGATGACTTTGAGGATCGTGTATTCTCGGCCGATACCGAAGGTGATTTCTTATATGTAACAAGCCACTGTGGCAGCAGCACTGATCCTGGTGTAATATCAATGGTAGATATTTCTGACCCAAGCAATCCTGAGATAACTGGCAGCAGTCATACATCTGGCATACCTTACGATATTGAAGTGGTTGGAGATTTCGCGTATATAGCAGATGGAGATAATGGACTGTCTGTATTTTTTATTTCTGGTTCAGCTCCTCACTTTGTCACCAATGTTTCAACAGGAGGTCATGCTCAAAGTATTTATGTTGATGGTACAAATGCATATATAACACAAGGTTTGGATGGAATCGCAATTTTTGATATTACAGATCCCTTCTATCCCACTTTAAGCGCTACATACGCAACATCTGGCGCTAAAGATATTTTTGTTCTGAATGATTATGCATTTATCGCAGATAGCGAAGATGGTCTTCTCATTCTTGATGTTTCCAATCCTACCTCGCCTGCTTTTACAGCTAAGGTAGAAACTGATGGATTCGTCACTGGAATTCACGTAAATAATTCATATGCATATATAACCGATTCTGAAATTGGATTGATCACAATCGATATTTCTTCTATTATAAATCCATTTATTCTTGGCTATTATGAAATGTTCACAGAGCCTACTTCATTAACTCATTTTGGCAGTTATGCACTGCTTATTGACAATGAGGGTATGAAGATAGTACAAGTTAGTCCGTAACAATGTTTGCAAAAAAACTTATTCGGGAGGACAAGATGAAACATATTTTAAAAAGACTGAAGTGGAGGATAAGATGAAAAAATTGATTTTAATCATTGGTTTTCTTTCTATTCTTTCTGTACTTAACGCATTAACAATTAATATTCCAGCAGACTATGCGACGATACAGTTAGGAATTAATGCTGCAAGTAATGGTGACATTGTTTTAGTACAACCAGGAATTTATGTCGAGAACATTAATTACAATGGGAAAAACATTACTGTTGCTTCATTGTATTTAACCACACAAGACACTTCCTTTATTTCACAGACCGTTATTGATGGTGGTAATTTAGCGAGTGTTGTAACATTGGAAAGCGGAGAAGATTCTACTGCAGTTTTAACCGGTTTTACAATAACAAATGGAAATGCAAGTGGAAATTCTCCCAACGGTGGAGGTATCTACCTTTCTGGAACTGATGTTGTTATTGATAATGTGATGATCTCAGATAATTCCGCAAACGGTGCTGGTGGTGGGATGTATCTCTATAATTCCGATCCGGTTCTCATCGAGGTTATCATTTCTAATAATAATTCTACTTATGAAGGTGGTGGAATTATGTGCTTTAATTCAAATCCTATCCTAGAAAAAGTAGCTATTTATGAAAACTCAACAGAATGGAGCGGTGGTGGAATTTGCAGTTACATGAATTCTGTGATTATTTTGGAGAACGTTACAATTGCTGATAATATTGCTTTTCAAAATGGAAGCGGAATTGCCAGCTTTTATGGTTCGGATGTCACACTTTTGAATTCTATTGTCTGGAATAATCCATCAGAAGAAATTTATGTGCATCCTGATGCAACATTAAACGCAACATATTCCGACATCAAAAATGGTACCGGTCAAACTTATTTTGGAACAGGATGTATTGATGAAGATCCTCTTTTTGCTGATCCTGTAAATAATTACTACCAGATAACATGGGCAAACTTCCCGGATCCTGATTTCACAAAATCACCATGTATTGACACAGGCGATCCTGATGTTCAATATAACGATCCTGATGGAACAAGAAATGATATGGGTTCATATTATTACCCACAATCCGGAATTCAGGGAACAATAACTCTTACTGGAGGTTCAGGAAATGTGGAAAACGTGATTGTTTCCGCAATCTCAGATGAAGGCACTACTACTACTTATCCAGATGTAAATGGTGATTACACTGTAAACGTCATTCCCGGCACTTATACTGTATCTGCTGCTTTAGATGGATATTCAGGTGATCCTGTGACAGATGTGATTGTTATTACTGAACAGGTTACTACAGGGATTGACATCCAACTCGACGTAATCCTACCAGGTTCGATCAATGGAACTGTTGCTCTGGAAGGTTTAGGCGATGTTACCTCAGTTCTAATCTCTGCCGGAGGAGAAACTACTAATCCTTATGCTGTTTATGTAGGTTCGTATATTGATCATTACGAATACGATTTGGAAATCATTGCAGGAACATACGATGTTGTAGCAACTCTTGCTGGTTACTATGATTCGACTAGAACCGATGTTTTAGTTCAGTCCGGTCAACAAACAACAGATGTGGATTTCACCCTGCAACTAATTCATTATGATGGTTATATTGCCGGTAATGTTACTTTAAAAGAGGGCGCCGGAAATGTAGAAGACGTAGAAATAACTGCAGGTACTATCACCGAGAATCCTGATGCGAATGGTGATTATTTTATTACTATAAATAATGGAACCTACGATTTAACAGCTTCCTTGGACAACTATACGACCTTAGTATTTGAATCCGTCGTAGTTGTTGCAGATGATACGACCGAATTTGATATCACTCTTATGAATTGGGAAGTAATAACCGGAACTCAATATACTATGATTGCTTATATTACTGCTACATTGGATGGTGCATTTATTGACGGTTCAAACAGCAATCAATTGGCAGCTTTTGGACCCGGTGGAGATTGTAGAGGAATTGCCATTTGGTATCCAGGGAGTCATCCGTATTGGGATGTATCTTATCATTATTGGGCTCTGGGCGGATACTGGTATTGCACAATAGTCAGTGATAATAACTCGGGAACTGAAATTATCGATTTCAAAGTATATAATACTGCAACAGATTCAATCTATTCTCCTTCAGAAACATTAACATTTGTAGATTGTACGTTTGAGAATGTTGTAGATTTATATGCTCCTTCTCCTTCTCACGATTTTGAATTCGATCTGATTGTAGATTGGAACTGGATATCATTCAACCTGGAACCTGCAAATGATTCTTTGGTAGTTGTTTTTGACACTTTAACGGTTATTGATCCTCCTAATATTGATCCTTATATCCACCAAGTTAAAAATCAATCAAACTCAAGAACATACACAAATACTCCTGCTGGATGGGAATGGACACCTGGTTTAAATAATTTAGCAACGGGAGATGGTTTCAAGGTTGAAATGTACAATGCTTATAATGGCTTCACGTTCAGCGGCACTAAACCCAATCCAATCATGACTCCGATAGCATTAACAGAACAATGGAACTGGATTGCTTATATTCCACAAAACAGCTTAACTTTGGAAGAAGCATTGGTAAGCATTAATGTGGTAGATTCAACTTGTATCAAAACCCAAACCCAATCTTCCGTTTACAATAGCGGTTGGGTAGGTGATTTAACCCACATGTATCCTGGTATAAGTTATTTGATTTATATGAATGCTGCTGATGTACTGACATATCCTGCAAACATAGTTGCCAAACGCTCTTCCACACCTGTTGCAGAAGCGCCATCCAACTACGCAAATTGGGAATTGCTTTCCGGAACTAATCATAATATGATAGTGATGGCTAAACTTCTAAATAATGACAACATCGTTCTTTCTCCTGAAGAATATTCTGTTGGAATTTTTGATGAAGCTAACGTCTGTCATTCCATTGGAAAATTTGTTGGTGATTTCTGGTACTTTACTGTTGTTGGAAACGATGAAACAACAAATCTCCACTTCAGAACTTATCACAATCTATCAGGTATCACAACGGATAGTGATGAAACAATTTTTTATGAAAGAGATATCATAATAGGTAATTGTGAAGAACCTATTGAAGTAGCCCTCAAATCTATTCAGCATTCCGATACGGTCGTAGAACTATACCGAAATCAACCAAATCCATTCTATTTTTCAACGTCGATACGCTATTACATTCCCACAACTTCTCATGTAGAACTTACAATTTACAATATTCTTGGGCAGAAGGTTAATACACTTATTTCTACCCAACAGGACGCTGGCGAATATGCGCTAACCTGGAATGGTTCAGATAATAGTGGCAATCACCTTTCAAATGGTATTTACTTCTATAAACTAACAACCGGTGCGTCTTCTGTAGTAAAAAAGATGCTGATGGTAAAATAAATATTAATCGGGAAGGAAGCACAAACTTCCTTCCCTCTTTTTTTATTTAAGGAACAATTATGAAAAGAATAGTTTTTTTTATTCTAATAATCTGCACTCTCAATATATCGATTTTATCAGCCACAGCTCCTAATTGGGATCCGATTCAGGGCACTCAATACTCGATGGTTGTCTTCGCAGAAATTATTTTATATGATGACCCTTTTACCGGTATTGACAGCAGTAATATTGCTGCAGCTTTTGGTCCTGGTGGAGAATCAGACTGCAGGTCTTTAGGTTTATGGCATCCCGCATATCCGCCATACTATGATGGGTACTGGTATTTCACCATTGTTGGAAACACAAATGGTGAAGAAATTCATTTTAAAATCTATGATTCTGTAACGGACACTGTATATAACTGTGCAGAAACCATTACTTTTGAAGATAATACCACAGTTGGTAACCCGTCTGATCCTTTTGATCTTACAGTATTCTCATTTGGAGTCAACTCTCACAATATAAGCCAGTTAGGGCTTTCTGTATATCCCAATCCCTTTGATAGAATTATTACTTTCGGCTTCTCAGCTATGCATGATAAAATTGAGAATTTATCAATTTATGATATTAAGGGACGTCTTATTAGAGAATTTACTTATAATGATTTCAATAACTCAAACATTCTTAACTGGGCAGGAATAGATTTAGAAGGAACATCAGTTCCAGCCGGCATATATTTTTATAAAGTGGAAACATCTAAAACGCATTCAATTGGAAAAATAATATATCTCCAATAGAAACTATAATACAGCTTTGTCTTTTAAAATTTTTCGTCTAAAGTATATAAATGACCAAAATAGATAAAACAACAATCAATAAAGAAGAAGAATATCTCCAACTTAAAAAAGCAGTAGAGACTATGAAATTAGGGGTAACTATCTCAAATACAAAGGGTGAAATACTATACACTAATCCTGCAGATGCGCATATGCATGGCTGGGATCCAGAAGAACTGATTGGCAAAGATGTACGCATTTTCGCAACAATGAAAAAGTTACAGCCGTGGAAAATGGACCAGGTAATGGAATGGAAAGGAATGACTCGGGAAAGTACGAATATTACTAAAACAGGTGTCCCTTTTCCGGTTCGCCTAATTTCTGATGTTGTTAGAAATGCAGAAGGTATTCCAACT
>JAUWPE010000060.1 GCA_030611765.1 Candidatus Cloacimonadota bacterium
TATCGAAGCTCGGGATTTCGCAAAAGAAAGCATCGAAATTTTCAATAAAATTGTGCTTGGCAACAATGCCTATGTTGACCTCATTGTGGGAGATATTTACAAACACAAAACCTATTATATGGGCTTGGTCGATGAAAATAATAAAGTAAATTTTTATGACGGCAAGGTACGCGTGGTCGATCCTGATGGTAAGGAATTCGTAAAATTCGGTCCTAATGAATATCTGGAACAGATCGCCGAACACGTTGAGCCATGGAGTTATATGAAATTTCCCTTCCTCAAGAACATTGGTTGGAAGGGCTTCAAAGAGGGGAAAGAAAGCGGAATATTCCGCGTGGCACCCCTTGCACGTCTTAATGTTTCTGACGGCATGACAACTCCTTTTGCCCAAGAAGAATATGAGCGTATGTATGAAACCCTTGGCGGAAAACCTGCACACAACACTCTGGCATTCCACTGGGCACGCCTAATTGAAGCACTCTACGCATCAGAGCATATTGTTGAGCTGCTTGAAGATAAGACGATCACATCTCCCGATATCAGAAATATACCGACAGACACTCCGACCGCAGGTGTTGGTATCGTTGAAGCTGCTCGTGGCACACTGATACATCATTATAAAACTGATGAGCAGGGCATGGTGAAAGCAGTGAACCTCATTGTTGCAACGGTTGGCAACTCCGCAGCAATGTCCCTTTCTATCGCAAAAGCTGCTAAAGCTCTTATTAAGAACGGTAAGGTCGATGACGGCTTGCTTAACATGGTGGAAATGGCATTCCGTGCCTATGATCCCTGTATGGCATGTGCGACTCATTCATTACCGGGCACAACGCCTCTTATCATAAATGTTCGCGATAAGGATAATTCAATAGTAAAAACCATCCGCAGAGACTGAGTGTGAAAACTCTCGTTCTTGGACTTGGCAACACTATTCTTTCTGATGATGGTGTAGGCATTCACATCGCTCGGCAAATCAAAGAAAAACTTCCTGATATTGACGTTATTGAAGCGAATGCAGCCGGATTTCGTGTCATCGATGAAATAATCGGATATGATAAACTGATACTCATTGATTCTATAAAAACAAAGAACAATCAGCCCGGAACATATTACAAACTTGGAATCGAGGAATTCAAAACTACCCTTCATCACAGCTCACCACACGACATGAATATGTTCGATGCACTCAAGCTCATGAAAAAGCACAATGCTCATCTTCCGAGAGAAATTATCATTTATGCAATTGAAGTTGAAGACACTTTTACCTTCTCCGAGCAATGCACAGAGAAAGTTGTACGAATTATCCCTGAAGTGACGTCACTGATTCTGAGAGAACAATTTCAGCAAGACAAAATTTGACATAAAAAACCGCACATAGATTTTACGCAACACGTGGGGCTATAGCTCAGTTGGGAGAGCATTTGTCTGGCAGACAAAGGGTCACGGGTTCAAGCCCCGTTAGCTCCACCAGTCTTGGTTTTGAGCGAAGCGAAAACGAAGACTGCAGCGGCGTAGTTCCTTTAGGGACGAAGCCGTGCTGACCAATTATATTTCTTTCGCTCAAAATACGCCTCGGCAGGCAAGTCTTTTTAAATGAATTGGAAGAAGCCCCGATGAGCCAAAAGGATTATTATGATGTATTATGTGTATATTCTACAAAGTATCAATTTTTCAGATCACTTCTATACTGGTTTTACTTTAGATTTGCAATCTCGGCTGAAAAAACATAACAATGGAGAAGTCAAACATACAATAAAGTATAAACCATGGAAAATCAAGACATACATTGCATTTGAGAATGAAGAAAAAGCTCATTCCTTTGAGAAATACTTAAAAAGTCATTCAGGAAGAGCATTTACGATAAAACATTTCTGAGTATTGGAGCGGAGCGACAAACGTCCGCCTCTTTCGCCAACTGGCGAAAACGGCGCGATAAAAAGACTGACACGCCGTCTTGTCATGTCGTAACGAAGTGAAGATTGAAATGAAATGAAGGCGGTCCCATAATTTTAAATCGACTAATATTATTTGCTCCAAGACTACGACTTGGCAGGCCAGAATCATAATTTGCATTCTCAACTTTTTCCTAATTCGCTAACCACCTTAATTCATTCCAAATGTTGATTTTTTTCAGTCGAGTGCAAATTAGTCATGACTTTTTTTCATTTGCCTGCAAAATAGTCGTGCAAAAAATGTGAAATTATTTGTATTTAGAGCTTCCCTCTATCTCAATAATACTACTTTTCTGATCTCTCTATCAACTCCATCGACACTCATTTTGGTAAAATATATTCCTGATGACAAATCATTAACTGGGTGGCTGATTAAGTAATCTCCAATATTTTTATCTTCATTTATAAGTGTTGAAACGAGTTGTCCTTTGATGTTGAATAGTTGGATTTTAACTTTGACTGGTTTATGAATTGAAAAACTTACTGTGAGATTATTGATATTTGTCCCAATTGGATTTGGATAATTTGTAAAGTGATAGGTTGTTATTTCTTGCGGATCGTCAACTGATAAATTTTGGTTAAAGTAATATGCTCCCATGTCTGCGATTGTGCCATCAGGATCCAATGGTGAACTTGGGTCTCCTGCATCTATACAGGGTGACATCGTTGAGTCAGGAGTTGGATAATTAGCCCAGCTTAGATGGTAGTCTCCATTGAAAGGATCTACAAATAGAGGATCTGCATCAATATTACCTTCAAGCCAATTTACAGTGCCATTGTTTGTTACAATACTATCTAATCCACCTTGTACATCCGAGTATGCGATTGTAATCGAGTTTTGCCAAAAATGGTCGAGGTAAATTTCATTTGGAGAATTATTCCAAAGGATTGTATTCACTAAGCTTGGGCTGGTGAGTCCAAAACAATAAATTCCTCCACCGTCAGCTGCAGTATTGTTTGATATTGTGACATTTGCCAAACTTGGGCTGGAGTAATAGCAATAAATCCCTCCACCATAAGAAAAACTACCGATTGTAAAATTGCTTGAAATTGTTACATTTATTAGGTTCGGGTTAGAATTAATACAATCAATCCCAGCCCCATCACGATTTGCTGAATTCCCAATTATCATTACTTTTTTCAAACTTGGGTTGGAACTATAACAGTATATACCCCCACCTCTGGAATAAGAATAACCATTTGTGATGGTAATCCCTTCTACTACTGCAGAATATGAACGGGAGAAAAAAAGCACTGTATTTTCATTATTGGCATCAAATATGGTTTCATTTTCTCCACTACCTTTCAATGTGACATAACTGATGCAAGACACAGGAAATTTTTCACCATTTGTGTTTTGATTATATGTTCCAGATGAAAGATGAATTGTATGGGGGTTTAGACTATCAGCTTGAATTATTGACATCGCAAAAGCAATAGTTTTTAGAGGATCATTCCAGGATAAACCATCATTTGAATCGTCACCATCAGGTGACACATATAAATCTGAGTCTACCTGCATCTGAATTCCATTTAATATATCAAAAGTAAAATTCTCAATTGGGGTTGCATGAAAACTGGTCGGGCTTATTACTGTAAATGTATCTACGATTACATTAATCATTTGATTTGAATATATATCACTGCCGAAACCAGCATAGTTTAAATAGATATTACAACGGTTATCATTATCAAAATTCGCACTGGAATTATCATCCATCAAGATTCCACCACCCCCTAAAGCTGAATTACCAAAGATAGTTACATTTTTTAAATATATATAAGAAGAATCTTTGCAAGCGATTCCACCACCCAAGCCCCAGCCTTCAATCGCTTTATTATCAAATATCATTACATTTGTTAAACTTAGACTGGAATTCCCCCAACAGAAAAGTCCACCTCCATAACTTGATGAATTCCCATTTATAATTGTATTTTCCAAACTTGGATTTGAATTAATACAGTAAATACCACCGCCTGCCGTATTGACACCTGTAATCGTTGAATTATCAGAAATAGTTACATTTATTAAACTTGGGCTAGAATTAGCACAATATACACCTCCCCCGCGAGAAGTAGCACTATTACTAATTATTATTAGATTCTCCAGGCTCGGTGAGGAATCAAAGCAGCGAATCCCACCTCCAGAATAAGCATTTCCATTCGTTATTGTGAAACCTGTTAAAATTGCTGTAGAATCTTCACTATTCGCAAATTTTACAACACTAGCTATACTGTCGCCATCAATAATCGTTTGTGAAATATACGAAGTATCCGCTGTAGTCAGAAATAATGAACCAACTGTGATGTTCTTACCGTTGTAATTGATATTCTCGATATAGGTTCCCGGTTGTACCAAAACCGTATCTCCGTTCGTCGCAGCATTAATTCCTGCTTGTATCGTGCTGTAATCTGCCGGAATGTTAATTGTCTCTGCAAAAGCATTGCATAAAAATAAACCACTTATCAATGTTGTTAAAACTAATATTCTAATTATTCTTTTCATTTGACACACCTTTCATAGGTTTGTTTCTACCTCAATAATACCACTTTCTTAATCTCTTTATCAACTCCATCAATGCTCAATTTAGTGAAATATATTCCTGATGACAGATCATTAACTGGGTGGCTGATTAAGTAATCTCCAATATTTTTATCCTCATTTATAAGCGTTGCTACATGCTGTCCCTTTATATTGAATAGTTGAATTTTTACTTTGCCGGGTTTATGAATCGAAAAACTTACTGTGAGATTATTGATATTTGAGTTAATTGGATTGGGATAATTTGTAAAGTGATAGGTTGTTATTTCTTGCGGATCGTCAACCGATACATCTTGGTTAAAGTAATATGCTCCCATGTCTGCGATTGTGCCGTCAGGATCGGGTGGTGAACTTGGGTCTCCGGCATCTATACACGGGGACATTGTAGAATCTTGTATTGGATAATTTGCCCAGCTTAAATGATAATTTCCATTTAGCATATCTACAAAGAGTGGATCAGCATCTATGTTACCTTCTAACCAGTATACTGTGCCATTGTTATTTGTAACGATTCCAGCTTCTCCATCCTGAATATCTGAAAAAGAAATTGTAATGGAAATTGAATCACCTTCAGGAGAAAAATACACTTCCTCTGGAGTATTATCCCATAAAATACAATTCAATAAGGTTGGATTCGAACATTCACAGCAATAAATACCACCACCATTTACCAATGCTGTATTTCTACTTATAGTAACATTTTTGAGAATGGGATTGGAAAAAATAAAACTGCCAGCAATGTGAAGTCCACTGCAGTAAATACCACCTCCTTCATGATTGGAGGTATTTTCGCTAATATTAACATTGATTAAACTTGGGCTTGAATCCCAAAGATAAAGACCACCATAATAATTGCCATGATTATTACTTATCGTAACATTATTCAAGTTCGCATTACAATATGCCTCTAATGAAACTCCTCCACCCATATGAGCAGTATTTCCTATGATGGTTACATTGTTTAAACTCGGATTCGAGTAATAATGACAATATAAACCTCCACCACTTGAAGCAGAATTTTCACTTATGATAACATTATTTAAAGTTGGATTGGAATTATCTTCACAACAAACCCCACCACCCGAGTAATAAGCTTCATTTTCACTTATGATGACGTTTTCTAAACTTGGACTGGAACGACTTTTTAAGTAAATTCCACCACCATTATGTCTAACTTTTCCATTCTGAATTGTCATTTTCTGTATGGAAAAACAACTATCTCCTTCACAGAAAAAAATACCTTTTAATTCCTCACCGTTTAAGATTGTCAGCTCCTCATTTTCTCCAATAAGAGAGACAAAACTTTTACAGTTTAAAGGGAATTTCTCTGTTGTTTGAGATTGTGAGTATATTCCATTTGATAGATAGATATTATGAGGATTATTAATATTCGCAACAATTTTTTTCAGAGCATGTGAAATAGTAAGAAGTGATTCATCAGGACTTAATCCACTATTATCATCTGAACCGGTAGGACTGACATATAAATCATGATTAACTTGTTCTATCTTACTATTCTGGATATCAAATGTAAAATTGTTTATAGGATAAGCAAAATAATTATCTGGTTCTAAAACGGTAAAAGTATCAATGACTACATTTATAGTTGGACAATCATAACCAGCATATAAATCAGATCCTGAGCCGCTGGAATTTAAGAATATATTGCAACGATTAATAGAGTCAAAAATTGGAAAAGAATTATAAGAACAGTAAATCCCACCACCAAAATTATCAGTAGTATTTTCACTTATAGTAACATTTTTTAAAATTGGATAAGAATCAAATCTAATATACATTCCACCACCACAATAAAAAGCACTATTTCCTTTTATGGTTACATTATCTAAGTGCGGACTGGCATTGTTCTCACAGTAAATACCACCTCCACCAAGAGAAAAGCCAATCGCATAATTTTCAATTAAATCCACATTTTTTAAATATGGATTGGAATTATCTCTGCAATACATTCCACCACCATATTTTGCTATATTCCCTTTGATAACAATATCTTCAATACGGGGACTCGAGTTTGGATAACAGCAAATTCCACCACCACTACTTGCAGTATTATCTGTAAGTAAGCAATGTTTAATCAAAATATTAGATGAATTATCACATTTTATTGCACCACCATAAATACCTGAAGATCCACCAGTAGTAGCCTTGCCATATTCAAGTTTACAATATATAACTTTTGAGCTGTCCTGCCCGTTTGAATTTGTATCATAGAATCTTAAACCATGCCAACTTCCAGCAGTTGAATAAAAATTATTATGTCCAGTTGTATCACTTACAGTATAAATAATTGTATCATTTTGAGTTCCTTCAGCTAATATTCTACCATAAATATTGAATTTATAATGACCGGAAAAAATTACTTGAATTCCGGGTTCGATGGTTAATTCATCTCCTTGCTGGATAGAAATTTCACCATCAATTATGTATGGGTTGTTAGCAAATGTCCAAACTCCATTTACATTTCCTGCAGGGATGTGAGTGTCTGCGAAAGAGATGGTGGTAATAATTAATAAACTAAATATGATAATATTATTTTTTTTCATGTTTACTATTTCCTTTTTATTTCTGATATGTATTTCATTTTCTCATCAATAGGTATTTTTTAGTTACTATAATTTTATTGTCAATAACTAATTTATATAAATAAGCATAACCCCAAAATTTTTCAGTTACTTAACATTCCGAATTTTAAATCATAGAAGATTGACAATGTGAGTTAAAGAAATAAGCAATATCTTCCCACATAACAATACTAATATTACAAAAAAGTTGTCACCCTGTGCCTGTCGAATGGTCTGCAGCTTAGAAATGGTTCGCACTTCGGTCTGTCTCCGTTACACTACGCCGTGATAAAGAACCTCAGTGTGAAAATGATAAAATTGTTGAGAGGGTTGGAATTAGACAAAGTATTAAGCAGCAATTTTCCACTAAAAAAATGCGATATCCGTTTATTCATAGGCTCTAAAGAAAATGTATATCTAATTTTTGTGGGTATCCTTGCTAATTTATAGAAATATATTCCTGAACTCATCCCCGATGTATCAGTTATATTGAAATCTATTTCATCCAAACAACTCTCCTTGCGTACAGCTCTCTTCATACACTTTCATCTTTTTTGTAATGCCGTACTTTTTGCACAGCTCATCAAACAATTTGTAAAGCTCTTGTGCATTAGTAACCGCACACTGATATTGCTCTCCATAACGAATTTCATACTTCCTTCTCATACCCGGAAAAAGCTTATCCAATTTCGCATAAAAATATTCCTGCTGTCTGCTGCGTAGCGACATGCCAAACCAGGGAAGAATATATGGTAGCAGTCACTTCTGGAATCGCAATAAATACACTGGTGCTGGCATCCGCGATAAAGATTGAGATTATATCGCAGTCCAAACCACTTGTCCGGCTGTTTGACGTAATTGAGAATGGTCTTTGCAGTGATTTCTTTGATCATTAATGTTAAGTTTATCTTATCGATCTTACAAAATTTTATCCGGACTAATTCCCATAATTCACCGGACTTATTGCGTAATATTATTAATCTTATTTTCTGTAACCGAACTCATCTCCTCATTATTTATGATATCATACATATCCTTTGCCCGAATGAAGCAGCTCAGCGCCATCTCCGTATCTCCGAGATTTTCATAGGCAACACCTGTTGCATACACATCATCAGCCAACCCGCTTGTGTTCTCAATAAGCTGATCGTATTTATGAGCAATATCAAAGAATTCCAGTGCCTTTTCCCATTGCTTCTGCTTACTCAGCGCATAGCCAAGTGTGTAAGCAGCATAGGAAATGATTTTTGGGTCATCAAGCTTGTTCCTTTTGAACATGGATCGAAGAGGAGCTATATTTTTCTTTATCCCATCAAACTCATTCTGATAGGGCTGTCCGGTCTTCAGCAAAGCCAATAAACGGTATGAAAGTAGCTCAGTCTGCATCTCTTTTTGTGAAGTTTCTACTGCGAGAGAGAGGGTTATTACTCTACCGTATTCTTCCGTATCAAAAGCAACTTCCATCTGAAGAAGGTACAGAAGCGGGATGAGATCCGGAGCATCGTTGTGGGCAATAACGGACATCTTCATATACCACTCATCATACTGTTCCATATTATCAAGATAATAATACTGGCGTGCTACAGCAAGACCGGATATGATGATACCTTTGAGATTATCAACGCTAGTATATAAGCCAAAAGCTTTATCAAAGAGATGTTGTGCTTGTTCATAATAGCCGTCTGCTTCTGCTTTTTGAGCGCGCTTCATGATGTCGTTTGCATCCTTTGTGGATTGCAGTTCCACATATTTGGGCAAACTTGAACAGGCAACAAGTGCTATAAGTCCAAAGAATAATATTATTTTTTTCATTTGTCTAAATCCATTAATCTAATTTTTGTATTCTTTTGCTGGGTTGGAGCTTCCTCTTTAATACCTCCGCGAAGGAAGGGATTATTGTTAACAGCTTCCAGCGTTTTCTGCGCAGTTTGCAAGGCGACCTTGCTTTTTGCTAAAATGTCTGCGAATTCAGGCATCTGCATATACATGAATTCCAGTATCTTATTCATTGACGTAAGATTTTCATTGAGAGAAAGTAGTATATCGCGCATAGGAAATATGATATCTTCTTTGTCGGGATCGATGAGTTTCACTGCGAGACCATCAGGATTTTTGTAATTATCCAGCATCTCATCGAGCTGGGAAGCAGTGCCTTTGAAACTATCGGTGAGATCTGCGATGTTGCTCAAAATGCGGAACAGAGCGCCATCTTCGGGATTATTATCCTTCTGAAAAGAGGCGAGTAGGGCATTGACCTCTCTCAATGAGATATCCATTTTTTTTGTCATATTTGCGAGGTTATACACCATACGGAAAATGGCTCCCTGATCGGGATTATTATCCTGCGTAAGATTATATAGTAATTGGTCCACATTTTTCAGCACGGACTCCATCATATCACCTCTCTTTTTTACCAGTCCTTCTTTGAGGAGCTTCTTCCCTTCCGGGGTATCGAGGGATGGAATGTACTCTCCTTCTGCCAGCACCTTGTTCCAATCCGGTCCTTGCAAAAATTCCATTGTGCTTTTTCCCGTCACTGGGTTGGTTGCTTTGAAAATTGCCGAATTCTCCACGATTTTGTCCCTGAATTCCTTATAGACAACCAGTTCCGCATCGATCTGATTTTTTATGTTGAGAGTAAACTTTTTCAGCTTTCCTATTTCATATCCTTTGAAATATAGCTTGGTCGAGCTCGACAGACCGGTGGCATCGACAAATTGCGTCGTGAAATAATATTTTTTATCAAAAATCCGTTTTGATGCAGCAACAACCACCAGCGTAAAAATGAGTGCCAGAACTGCAACAAGAAAAAACATTCCCACGATTTTATCTGTATGTTTGAATTTAAACTTCATCTTCGACTCCTAATATGTCTGATAATATATCTAATTTTTTTATTTCTTGTAAAAAATCTTTATTTTTTGCATACATTATTTTCCGGATCGAGCCCTTCTCAATATGCACAACCTGATCAGCAATGGCTTTTATGACATCGAAGGAATTGCTTGCAATGACAAGGGTCTTGCCGTCCTTTTTGAGATCTTTCAGCAAATTTGCAACTTTGATCTGATTCCTGATATCAAGATTGAATAATGGCTTATTGATTATGATGATTTCAGGATGTGTAATTAGTGCACGCACAAGGGAAAGTATCTTTTTCGAAGTATATGAAATAAAGGCAGGACGTTTTTCGAGAACAGAGGGCACATCAAAATATTCACAATAATCCTTGATCTCTTTCATGACCTTTGATTTGACGAATTCTTTTTCATAGAATTTTACAGGTAGCAGCAGATTCTCAAGCACTGTCAGATTGGATAGGAATGCACCTTCTTGAAATACAAAGGATATCTTCCTTCTCAGATCGATGATTTCGTCCTCGGTTTTGGAATAAATATCTTTCCCTGAAATGAAGACCGTGCCACCAATCGGCTCATAAAATCCCCCAAGCACATTCATTAAAATTCCGTTATAATAACCATATGAACCAATAATTATGCAGGATTCGTGTTCTGCAACTGAAAAGGAAATATTCTTAATGATGATGTTTTCATCAATATCAACAGACAAATCTTTAATTTCTACATTCATGCTCTTATAAAATATAAAATAAAACTGTTATGAGGATATCAAACAACACTACTACTATCATCGAGGACACGGCAGCTTTGATAGTTCGTTGTGGCACCTCTGTGGAAGCGATGGAAACTTTCAAGCCCTGATAGCAGGAAATAAGTGCAATGACTGTACCGAAAACTATAGACTTGATCACAAAAATTATGATGTCAGCAAAGGATAACTGATATAAGAATTGGCTTACAAAATAGCCAAAATTGATTGGATAGAAAATGGTAGCAAACAGCCATCCACCGATAACTGCTGCCAGATTGAAATAGATGGTAAGTAGAAACATTGCGGCAACAACGCCAATAAAACGGGATACCACAAGGTAAGAAACCGGTGAAATACCAAAGGAACGAAGAAGGCTTATTTCGTTATTGATGACCATGTTGCCGAGTTCTGTGGAAATGGCTGTGCCTGACCGAGCAATAACGATAAGTGCGGTGATGATACTGCTCAACTCCCGTATTACCACAGTGACAAGTATCACATACACGAGTTTGCTCTGCCCGAACCCGCTGAGTATATAGTTTCCCTCAAGAATGATAAGTCCGCCAATGCTCAGGGCGATAAATAAAATGAGAGGGAGAGCTTCATAGCCGGTGAACATTATCTGGCGCAATAGAACCATAAATCCTATCTGTTTTTGCCTGTGGAAGGTCAGTGTTTTACGAAAAACCTGCACCACAAAGAGATAGAACTCTTTTGTATTTTCAAGACGTGTGCGTATGCCGATACCTGCCGACTCAAATATAGTCAAGGACGCTCCTTTTCTTGTATTAAATTCATGAATTCGACAATTTGAATTGAGTTTGGAATGGGCAGGTTTTTTGTCAATAAATCTATAAAGCAAACATGCATACCCCCAAAATTTTTCATAGACTTGTCGTTTTCGGATAAAATTGCGTAATTTACTTATGCGGATATTATAAAATATATATTCCGCACCTATGGAGCTAAGTTTATCATTAGTTTTTGGTTCTGAGAGCTTACGCTCTCTGTTACAAACATATCGTCCCTATCGGAACTTTTAATTCAATCTTTTATTCATAACCTTCTACGCCGTAGGT
>JAUWPE010000003.1 GCA_030611765.1 Candidatus Cloacimonadota bacterium
GAACTTTTATTAAAAGATGAATAAGTGCTGTCAAGAAAACATTAAAGGATTTAAGAAATTCACTTGCTAAATTACATCATTTCGGCAAGTTCTTTTAGTTTCTTTGTTGCTCTTGGCAAATCAGTATTTCTTCTTTTTGCATTCTTCGTTTGTCTAACGGAAAAGCTCACCCCGTTAGATAGTATCCCATCCCGATAAATCGGGACGGAGCAAGAGTATCTAACAGGGTAAACCTGCCCGGTGAAATAATTTAAAACTATGGTTAGTAACATAAAGTAGTCAACAAAAATAAATTAAATGGGTATAGTCATAGATTATGCCGCTATTTCACGGGGTCAGGTGAAGCGGGGGTTAGTCACTTAATTCTAAAATCCTTGCATTTTTTGGCAAAAGAATTTTTATCAACTAACTCCATTTGAATAGAAAAAAAGATTCAACGGAGTTCGTTTTGCTTGCCCCGTGAAATGTTTTTTCTTTTATTTCATTGGGGTTCGTTGCTAATTCTTTGGTTCGGTTTACCCTGTTGGATAGCTATCATGCTGGATTTACCTCGTTAAAATAATTATCCTACAGGGTTTATCCGAGTTAGGTGTTTTGTACTTTATGTATGTAGCAACAGTTTTGCTTGAACAGATTCCAAAACATTATCTCTAAGATAAGAACTGGCATTGAGAATTTCTACACCAATAATTTCACCTTTTTCATCTAGTTCCGCTGTAATGTTTGGAGAAAGTTCGACACTATTTGCCTCTGGACCGTCTTTAATCTTTATATGAATAACGTCTTCTTTGGGAAAATATTTCATATTTGTATTATTCATTAGTATACCTCCCTGTTCGGATGCGAAAATTAATTTGTTGTCTTGTGGTTCGATGAATTGTAATAGGTGTGATAAAATTTTCAGACTTTTTATATGGTATTGCCACTATCTGATTATTGTGTTTTCCAATAGTAATTAATCTTTGATTTTCGGTATCAAAATATCGTTCTTGTGAATATTTGATTATTTGTTCAATTGTTGACAGATCGTATCCTCTTATTAAGGAACGATATTGAAGATATTCAGTCCAGATTATTTTTTTCATATGACAGTTTTTTATCCACCTAACATATATTAGACTGCACTGTGCATAAAATAACACACTTATTTTCGAAATTAACATACATAATAAAACAAATTCCTATCTAAGAAATTAACTTTTACAATTATTTCATTACTCAATCTTTTAAATGATTTCATCAAAAGTATTGTCAAATTTTTTATAATAAATTGCTATAAATATTGACGTAAAACCAAGTAAAAAATTACTGGGTTTTCGATTAATAAGAAGTTAAAGTTAATATGATAAAAAAAGTTTTAAAAAAGATTTTCGGGACTCAGTTCGAGCGGGAAGTGAAGAAAATTCAGCCCGTTGTGGATGAGATAAATCGCATATATGCGGAACTTTCCTCTCTTTCAGAAGAGGAACTTAAGCACAAAACGGTAGAATTCAAAGAGAGAATTCAGGATCGTCTTGATAAGAAGCAGCAACTGGTTGATGGGCTTGAGTTACATTATGATGAGACTTCTGACGATAATGAAAAAGATCGGATCGGTTTCCAGATCGATGATGCAAAGAAAGATCTCGATGAGGAAACCAAGAACGTTCTTGAAGAAATTCTTCCTGAAGCATATGCTGTGATCAAGGAAACATGCAGACGCCTCGTTGGCACCTCATGGCAAGTTCGCAGCCGTGAAACAGAATGGAACATGATACCTTATGATGTGCAGCTCATTGGCGCGATCTCATTGCATAATGGAATGGTCACAGAGATGAAAACCGGTGAAGGAAAAACTCTTGTTGCAACCATGCCTCTGTATCTGAACTCACTTGTGGGTAAGGGATCTCACCTTGTTACGGTGAATGACTATCTTGCTCAGCGTGATGCCGAATGGATGGGACAGATATACAAATATCACGGTTTGACTGTTGGTTGTATTTTCGGAAATCAAGAACCATCGGTGCGTAGAGAGCAATATGCTGCTGATATCACCTACGGCACAAATAATGAATTCGGCTTTGATTATCTAAGAGATAATATGGCGATTAGCCCTGAAAGCATTGTACAGCGTGAACATTATTACTGTATCGTTGATGAAGCTGATAGTGTACTTATCGACGAAGCAAGAACTCCACTTATTATTTCGGGTACAGTTGAGCACTCGAAAAATTATTTCAGGGAACTCAATCCACAGATCAGAAAATTAGTGACCAAGCAGCAACGTTTAGTGAATGAACTTCTCTCCGAGATAAATACAATGATCGAGAAAGGGACTTCGCAGGAAAATGAATTTGAATTCGGGAAGAAGATGCTAACAGTAAAGCGTGCTGCTCCGAAATCCAAACGGTTCATGAAGATACTGAAAGACGGAACTTATCAAAAGATCATGAATGAAATCGAGGGACAGTATCTGCGAGAGAAACAGCTTCATAAGCTTGACGAGCAGCTTTACTATACTATCGACGAAGGGCAGCGCAGTGCAGACCTTAATGAGATGGGGCAGGATGAGCTTTCTAAATTTGACAGCTCACTTTTTATCATGCCGGACCTTGATGAAGAGATCGAAAAAATAAATAAAGATGAGTCCCTTAATTCGGCTGCAAAGCAGGTAAAAAAGCAGAAGTCGCAGGAAGATTTTTTAGAAAAGAATGAGAAGCTTCATAATATAAAACAAATGCTGCTTGCATATTCACTTTTTGAAAAAGATGTGGAATATATTGTAACAGATAACCGAGTTGTTATTGTGGATCAATTTACAGGACGTATCATGCCCGGCAGACGATTTAGTGAAGGACTCCATCAGGCGTTGGAAGCAAAAGAGAATGTTCAGATACAAGAAGCCACGCAAACGCTTGCAACTATTACGCTTCAGAACTATTTCCGTATGTACACAAAACTTGCAGGTATGACGGGTACAGCCATCACAGAGCAGGTTGAGTTTGAAGAAATTTATAAACTTCCCGTGATTGAAATTCCTACCAATGAACCAATACGCAGAATTGATTATGATGATTTGATCTACAGAACTAAGAAGGAGAAATACGAAGCGCTCGCCGATGAAATTGAAGAGATGTATCAACAACGCAGACCTGTGCTCGTAGGAACAATATCCGTTGAAGTTTCAGAGATCATCAGCCGGTTGCTGAAAAGAAAGAATGTTCCTCATGAAGTGCTGAACGCAAAATATCATGAGAAAGAAGCTGAGATCGTTGCCTATGCCGGACTACCCGGTGCTATAACCATTGCTACGAATATGGCAGGTCGTGGAACAGATATCAAACTTGGCGAAGAAGTTGTTCGATGCGATACCTGTATCGTTAAATGTGTGGGGGACTGTAAGGATGCGGGAAATAATAAACCAAATCCTGATCATAACTGCAAGGAAAAAATGCCCTGCGGTTTGCATATCATTGGCACAGAGCGTCACGAAAGCAGACGAATCGACAGACAGTTGCGCGGACGTAGCGGGCGTCAGGGTGATCCGGGTTCATCAAAATTCTTTCTTTCTCTCGAAGATGACCTTATGAGAATTTTCGGCTCGGATAGAATTGCAGGTTTGATGTCCAGAATGGGGCTCAAAGAAGGCGATGCGATAAAGCATCCGTGGATGACCAAGGCAGTTGAAAACGCACAGAAAAAAGTGGAAGGTCATAACTTCGAAATACGTAAACAACTCATAAAATATGACGATGTTATGAACCAGCAAAGAGAGGTTATATACTCATATAGAAGAAAAGTTCTGAAAGGTTTGGACCTTCGGGATGAAGTTCTGGAAATGCTTGACGATACGATAAATAGCAAAGTATCCTCATTTATTGGTTCAAGTGAATATGAAGAGAATTGGCCTCTTGAAGATATTGTTGGTTGGTTCGAAAATGAGCTTGGGGTCAAAATCAATATTTCTCTTGAACTTGGCTCAATCAATAATAAGGAAGACCTGATCCACACTCTTTATGAGCAGCTAACAAAAGCTTATGCACGCAAGGAAAAACATTTTGAAGAAGAGCAAAGAAAACTGGAGCGATACTCTGTTTTGAAAGTTGTGGATGAGCAATGGAAAGATCATCTATATGAAATGGATAGACTGAAAGAGGGCATCGGTTTGCGTGCATATGGACAGAGAGATCCACTCATCGAATATAAAAAAGAAAGTTTTGAACTCTTCCTGAATTTGATCGATACTATTAAAGAGAAAGTGATAAAAAATGTCTTCACACTTTATCCTGCGCTCTATTATCAAGTGCAAGACAGAGTTAAAGATATGCAGCTTTCTCATAAAGAAAGGAATGCATTTGATCATGTTGCTTCCAGCGCTGAGGATCAGAGAGAACGAATGCAAAATATGCAGCAAGGACAACATCGAGTTCAGCAGCAACCTGAGGAACCAAAACGTCAACCTATGAGAAGAGATACAGAAAAAGTGGGGAGAAATGATCCCTGCCCCTGTGGAAGCGGTAAGAAATACAAGCATTGCTGCGGACAGAAAGGATAAATAGGAAAGTAGATATGGCAAAGAATTTACTCATCGTAGAATCACCGACAAAATCAAAAACAATTAGCCAATACCTTGGAAAAGATTTTAATATTCTTGCTTCAATGGGGCATATTCGAGACCTGCCCCAAAAGGAATTCGGAATAAATCTGAAAGATAATTTCAAACCTACCTATGTGCTGGATCCAAAAAAATCCAAAGTAGTAAATAATATTAAAAAAGCTGCAAAAGAGAGCGAAAATATCTATCTTGCATCAGATAATGATAGAGAGGGCGAAGCGATTGCATGGCATCTCAAAGAGATATTGAAAAATATTATTCCGGAAAAGGATATATACAGAATTGTATTTAATGAGATTACGCGGGAGGCTATTATTGAAGCAATTGAGAAACCCACCCATGTTGACGAGAACAAGGTTGATGCACAGCAGACACGCAGGATTCTTGATAGGATCGTTGGATACAAAGCAAGTCCAATCTTATGGAAGGTTATCACAAAAAACCTGTCCGCAGGTAGAGTACAGACTGTGGCATTACGACTTATTTGCGAGCGAGAACAAGAGGTCAGAGATTTCGTACCCCAGGAATACTGGTCAATCGAAGCTTATCTGAAAAAGGATATCGAATTCAAAGCTCAACTGAAAAAATATGCCAATAAAGTTATCAAGCTGAACACAAAAGAGGAAGCTGAAGAGATATTCGAGAAGCTCAAAAACGCTGATTATATCGTAAAGGGCGTGAAGAAAGAAAAAAAATCAATTGCTCCTTTTCCTCCATTTATAACAAGTACTCTGCAACAGGAAGGATCAAAATTACTGGGATTCTCGATTAAGAAAACCATGCAGATCGCCCAGCAACTCTACGAAGGAGTGACCATACACGGACGCAACACGGGTCTTATTTCATATATGAGAACTGATTCTGTACGTATCTCGGATAAAGCGAATTTTCAAGTCAGAAAATATATCAAAGATTCCTTTTCTGAAGAATATTTGAATTCCTATATTCGAAAATACAAAAATAGGAATAAAGCTCAGGATGCCCATGAGGCGATCCGTCCCACGAATTCTTTCACAACACCGAATTCAATCAAAGAATTTATGTCAAAAGACCAGTATAAGCTCTACAATCTAATCTGGAAAAGGTTTGTTGCCACACAACTTTCCAATGTGCAATTGGAAAATATCACCGCACAGATTCAGGCAGAAAAAGGATTGTTTGAATCTCAAGCAGGAAAAATCCTTTTTGATGGATTTATAAAAGTCTATACTCATGTACCTATTAAAAATCTTAAAGAAACCTTTCCTGAGCTTGTCCAAAATGATGAAGTCGAGTTGCTGAAACTTAATAAAGAGCAGCATTTTACTCAACCCTCATCACGATATACAGAAGCCTCGCTTGTTCGAAAACTCGAGCAGGAAGGTATCGGGCGTCCAAGCACCTATGCACCTATTATTTCTACCATTCTGCAGAGAAAATACGTGACACTTCAAAAGAAGAAATTTTTCACAACAGAGCTGGGCGAAACCGTTGAGAAATTCCTAATTGATAAATTTGAAGATTTTTTTAATGTGAAATTCACTGCGGAAATGGAGAACAAACTCGATAATATCGAGAAAGGGGAGTTGAACTGGATAGAAATACTTAAAAAATATTACGATGATTTTATCAGTCATCTGGATAAGATCGATATTTCAAAGGAAAAGAAGAAATATGAGCAGAAAACTGATATCGTATGTGATAAATGCGGTTCTCCGATGATAATAAAATTTGGGAAATACGGGAAATTCATTGCCTGTTCTGCCTTTCCGAAATGTAAAAACGTGAAATCCCTTGATGAGAATGAGGAGATCGTTGAACCGGAAACCAATGAAAAATGTCCGAAATGCGGCGGTAGGATACTTTTGAAGAATGGTAAATATGGTAAATTTTATGCGTGCGAAAATTATCCGAAATGCAAATTCACTAAACCTTTTACTATTGGTGTGAAATGCCCTCAATGCGGCGGAGAGCTTATTGAAAGAAAGGGCAAACAGAACAAAATTTATTATACATGTTCCAATTATCCTACATGTAAATTTCTTACAAATAAGAAGCCCGTTGCTATTAAATGTCCTGATTGTGGTGCAGAATCCATGTTTGAAAAACCATCACGAAAAAAGGCGAAAATCCTTGTTTGTGAAAAATGCGGAAAAGAACTCGCATAATGAAATACTCAGAAGTTTTAGTTTCTGGAATTAAAAGCATTTTATCTCATAAATTGCGCTCATTTCTGACCTTAGCAGGCATTATGATCGGTGTGGCAGCAGTTACAACAATGTTCTCCTCGGTTGAGGCAATGAAAAATCTCATCGAGGAGACGATCAGTTCACTTGGATATGATAATGTGATCGTGCTCTATTCAAAATTTCCTGATACCAGTACTGATAAATTAAAAAAATACAAAACAGTAAAACGCTTTCAGCAAATCAATTACGACGATTATGAAGCGCTAAAAGATAATCTTCAAAATGTGGAATATATCTATCCCACTATTGACGATCAACGAAATACGATCATAAATGGAAAGAAAAGCCAGATCCGTTTGAAAGGTGTTAAAAATATTTTCTTCGCAGAAAAAAATTATTATTTTGTAGAAGGAAGGGAATTCAATACCATCGAATCCAAAAACGGTGAGAATGTCTGCATTCTTGGCGAAACCATAAGCACGAAACTTTTTCCCAAAGGCAAAGTTCTCGGGCAATATATATCGATAGGGGATATTCGGCTGAAAGTGATTGGTGTCATTGACTTCGAAACCAGCGAGAGTGGTTTTGCTAAAGCGAATGAGTGGGAGAGAAGACTCGCACTTGAATCCTGCTATGTTCCTTCAAAATTCGCAGCGAAATATCTTCGTCCAACAATGAATATCGATGTCATGTGGATAAAAGCAACCGATGCTGATCTTGTAGGGGATGTATATAATTCAGCAGTTCAGATATTGCGTTCCAGACATAATATGGCAGATGATGTCGGTATGAGGGACATCAGTGCGGATATGCTCGAGGTCAGGCAGCAGGTGAATGAATTTTTAAAGAATTGGAATATTATTCTGCTGGCAATTTCCAGCATCTCGCTTTTTACAGGCGGCATCGGACTCTTTAGTATTTTGCTCATTTCTATTACAGAACGTATGAAAGAGATCGGTATTCGTAAGAGTGTCGGTGCAAAGAATAGAGACATTTTTTTCTACTTTCTTTTTGAGTCGATAATTCTTGCTCTTATTGGCGGTCTGGTGGGTTCAGGTCTAGCCCTGTTACTGATAGGAGCGTTAAGCAATGCACTGAAAGTCGTTGTTTCATTCCCAATTATGGGAATTATTGTTGGTTTATCTTTTGCCATTATCATGGGTTTAGTTTCGGGATTTTATCCTGCGTACAAAGCATCAAAAATAGATCCCATCAAAGCAATTTTTTATACGGAGTAATACGATATAGTGATTACAATTATTGCAATACTTTTTCTGATAGGCATATTGGTTTTTGTTCATGAGTTCGGGCATTTCATCGTAGCTCGGCTCAATCATGTCAAAGTTGAGAAATTCTCATTTGGCTTTGGACCAAAACTATTTTCGTGGACTATTGGAGAAACCGAGTATAGAATATCACTCATACCGCTTGGCGGGTATGTTAAAATGTTGGGTGAGAACCCTGATGAAGCATCCAACGGGGAGCTTCTTGATAAGAGGAGTTTTAAGCAGAAACGCTGGTGGCAGAAAGCTCTGATCGCTTTTGGAGGACCCTTTGCCAATTTCCTGTTCGCAATTTTGATCCTTGCGCTTACGTACACCATTGGAATAAAAATCTATGACATTGCTCCAGTGATAGGCAGAATTTCCGAAGAAGCATATACGGCAATTCCCCTTGAAAGCGAAGATAGGATAGTGAGCATTGATGGAGTTCCAATTACTGGCTGGGCATCCATAATTCAGGAATGGGTAACAAAATCTCCAGATAAAAGGCAGATCACTTATATACGGGATAATGATACACTTTTTACTCAAACGAAAAATTTTTCCTATGAACTTTGGCTTTCAGACATAAAACCTTATGTGCCTGCAATTATCGGAGATGTCTATTATGGATTACCTGCATATCAGGCAGGTTTGAAAAAGGGTGATACCATTGTTAGAATTGAGGATACGGAAATTCATGACTGGTATGACCTGCAGGGAATCATTAAAAATAATGCGGATCGTCCTTTGCATTTTGTAGTGCAAAGAGATGATGAGTTGCTGGAGATGGATATCACTCCTCAGATTAATATCGAACTTGATGAAAACTCGGGTATTATTGGAATCTCTCAAATTCTGGAACAGGAATATATTGAGAGTTTCTCTGTGTCAAACTCATTTAAATACGCATTTCTTACAACAATAGACTTCATAGGTCGGTATTATAGTGGATTATTCAAACTTGTTCAGCATCCGTCTCAAGTTGGTAAAAGCGTGGGTGGTCCTATAATGATCGCATCGCTGACAAGCCAGCAGGTGAGAGAAGGCATAAGTGCCTATCTCTCATTCCTCGCAATGATCAGCATCATCTTTATGATCGTCAACCTGCTTCCTATTCCTGTTCTTGATGGAGGAATGATCATCTTTTCCATTATTGAAGGTATAAAAGGTAAGCCGCTCAAATTAAACACGCAGGTGATCCTTCAACGTATAGGGGGAATAGTTTTACTGTTTATCATGATTTATGCTTTCTATAACGATATTTCGAGATTTGTGGGGCGATATTTCTCCCTGAAGCGATCCAATACTCCCACAACTCTCGAAAAACCACAATAGAATGGGCTTGTTGAAGAAATAAGTGGGTTAGTTGAAAATTCAGATTTTAAGTATATCGACCCACTTAAAAATAAAAGGAACCATAAAATGAGTTTCAAGTTCTCCGTTCATACTCAGGATTCGATCACTTCAGCTCGCACAGGAGAGCTTACACTTCCTCACGGAACAGTCAAAACTCCTGTCTTCATGCCTGTGGGTACACTCGGTACAGTGAAAGCCACTTCCCCGGAAGAATTAGAGAACATCGGATTTGATATAATCCTTGGAAACACTTATCATTTGTATCTACGTCCTGGAGATGAACTTATTAAAAAAGCAGGCGGACTGCACTCTTTTATCAACTGGGACAGGAATATGCTTACTGACAGCGGTGGCTTTCAGGTCATGAGCTTGCAGCAGTTCAGGAAGATCACGGAAGAAGGCATTGGATTTCAATCTCATATAGATGGGAGCTCTCATTTTTTCAGTCCGGAACGAGTAATGGAGATCGAGCACAATCTTGGGGCTGATATCATTATGGTGCTGGATGAGTGTGCTCCCCATCCCTGCACAAAGGAATATGCAAAGGAATCTGCCGATATGTCACTCCGCTGGGCAGAACGATGCAATATCAAGCATGAGCAGCTCGGTGGGGAACAATCCATATTTGGAATAGTGCAGGGAAGTATTTTTGATGACTTGCGTGAAGAGAATGCAAAAGAACTTATCAGCATTGATTTCCCCGGCTATGCCATTGGAGGTTTAGCTGTTGGTGAAAATAAGGAGGATATGCTACGAATTGTTAACCTGATGGATAGGGTTCTGCCCAAAGAGAAACCACGCTATTTAATGGGCGTGGGAACACCACTCGATCTGCTTGAGAATATCGAGCGCGGGGTGGATATGTTTGACTGTGTGATGCCCACGCGTCATGCACGAAACGGGCAGGCATTTACCAGAGATGGCAGACTTACAGTAAGAAACGGTAAATATAAAGAGGATTTCCGTCCTATTCAGGATGATTGTAACTGTTATGCTTGTAGAAATTTCTCTCGCGCCTACATTCGCCATCTTATCAATGTGAAAGAGATACTTGGTGTTCGATTAACGACCCTGCATAATTTAACCTTTTATAATACTCTGATCAAAGAAATAAGAGAAGCCATTAACAGTGGCGTTTTCTCACAATACAAAAGCAATTTTATCGAACGTTACACACGTTCCGATGATGTCCAATACATATAATTATTAAAAAATGAACACAAAGAAGTCATTTAAAACCAACGTGACCACCGAGTACACTGAGAAAATAGAAAGAGACTCTTTCACTGAGAAAATTATTGGCTGTGCAATAGAGGTACATAGAAATCTCGGACCTGGGTTGCTTGAATCGACATATAAACAATGCTTAGCAAGGGAGCTGTCAACTCATAATATTAAATTCTTTTTGGAACATCCTATACCAGTCAATTATAAAGGGATCCATTTAGAATGCGGATATAGAATTGATATTTTATGTGTAAGCAGTGAGCAAAATCGTAAAGTCATCTTGGAATTGAAATCTATAGAAGAAATTATTAATATTCACAGAGCTCAATTGCTTACTTATATGAAACTTGCCAATATTGATACAGGTTTATTAATGAATTTCAATGTAAAACAATTAAAAGATGGAATTGAAAGATTTAAGTTTTAAATCTCTGTGTCCTCTGCCTGCCACGTCGAAGTGTAACGGAGACGGGTGCTCTCTGTGGTGGGAAAGAATGTGTGTAATGGATAAGTTCTGATGAAAGGAATATAGAATGAAAAAAGCAAAGATACTCTGGATAGATGATGAAATACAGATGCTCAAACCGCATATAATATTTCTAGAAGAAAGAAATTTCGAAGTGGTTTCAGCATCCAATGGAAACGACGGTATTGCCCTCGTCGAAGAACAAAATTTTGATATCGTACTTCTCGATGAGATGATGCCCGGACTCGACGGACTGGAAACTCTTGTGCAGATCAAGAAGCTCAATGAAAGTCTGCCTGTGGTAATGGTTACCAAGAACGAAGAAGAGGGTTTGATGAACAAAGCGATCGCCCAGCAGATCACAGATTATATCATCAAGCCGATCAATCCCAACCAGATACTGATGTCCCTTAAGAAGATATTGATGTCTGAAGAGATCCGCAGAAACCGGACAGGCGAAGAATATGCGGAATTCTCTGCAAAACTCAATCAAAAACTTTTTGCAGAACCGAACTGGCAGGATTGGATAGATATTTATCGCTCCATTGCAGAGTGGGATCTGAAGCTGGATCAGCTATACTACGAAGATATCATTCAAATGCACTCGTATGAAAAGAAAAATTGCGATACCGAGTTTTCAAACTACATCGCTGCTCATTATGAAGATTTTCTCACTCAATCCGATAGTCCGGTGCTTTCTCCTGATATTGTAAGAAAATACGCTGCCGACAGATTGTACACAAAGAAGGTTGTTTATTTTGTTGTTCTCGACTGTCTTCGACTCGATCAATTCATGACAATTAAGCCCTTTATTGAAGAGCTTTTCAATGTGAAAACCGATTATTATTATTCAATTTTACCCACGTCAACGCCATATTCTCGAAATGCAATTTTCAGCGGTATGATGCCAGGCAAGATAGCGAAAGTGTACCCACAATTCTGGCGCACCAGCAAAGAAGTGGAAAGCAGTCTTAACCGCGATGAGCACTTTTTCATGGATGAACAGCTCAAGAAAATGGATATTCCCATGCCACATGGAAGTAAGTATATAAAGGTACTGAATACTGAGGAAGGCGAGTATGTCACAAGAAAGATCCCTTCCTATAAAAAAGAGCGATTGGTCATTCTCGTATATAACTTTTTGGACATGCTGCTTCATCACAGATTTAAAGATGAAATACTTCAGGAAATTATACCTAACGACCGCGCATTGCGTTCGTTAACAAAGCTGTGGTTTTTGAATTCTCAGTTCTATGAGACACTCAAACTCATTGCAAAACAGGATGCGGTTGTCATACTTACAACTGATCACGGATCGATAAAAGTCGAGCATCCAACAAAGGTTATCAGCGATAAGGAAATCTCATCCGGATTGCGCTCAAAACACGGCAAGAATATCACCTGTAATGATAGGCATACTATCAAAGTTTCAGACCCGAAAAGATACGGACTTCCTATTGAAAATGTTGTAGAGAACTACATCTTTGCCAAAGGTGATCATTACTTTGTGTATCCAACTGCTTATAATGAGTACAAGCGTAAATTCGACGGCACCTATCAGCACGGCGGTGTTTCCATGGAAGAAATGATCCTGCCGGTATCGATCTTAACAACCAAGAAGTAAAATGTCTCACGATTCTTTTTCTCAGGAATTTACAAGTGGTTCTGAAAACGAGACTTCCCAGATCGCAAAAGATTTTGCTGAAATACTGCAAATGGGTGATGTCGTGGCACTAAGAGGTGAACTGGGCAGCGGGAAAACTTTTTTTGTGAAAAAGGTAGTTGAGAAATTGGGATTTAATGGCTATGTATCAAGTCCAACCTTTACCATCCTGAATATTTATGAAGCTTCGACCTATCTCTATCATTTTGATTTCTACCGCCTGAATAATATCGAAGCAATTGAAAAGATCGGCTTTTACGATCTGCTCACGGAAGATGGGATTTTTTTCATAGAATGGCCAGAAAAAGCTGAAGAACTATTCCCTGATGAATATTTTGAGATAAAAATTGACATTATTAATAGAACTCACAGAAAAATAAGTATAAAGAAAATCACTGGAAATGAGGATGCATTATGTCGAAATTGATGAAAAGTGTTTCCGGCATTCGAGGAATTGTTGGAGACACTCTCACAACGGAACTTGTGCTCTCTTTTGCAAAACGTTTCGGAGTATTTTCCGGACGAGGAAAAGTCGTAGTTGGAAGAGATTCCCGAACCACTGGAAAAATGCTGCTCAACGTTGTTTCTGCAGGTTTAGTGTCAGTTGGAGTTGATGTGATCGATCTCGGGATTTGTCCCACGCCTACAATACTTCTTGCTGCAGAAAATCTCAAAGCTGACGGAGGGATTGCTATCACTGCGAGCCATAACCCGCAGGAATGGAATGCATTGAAACTTATAAATAACACTGGCACTTTTTTGACGCCAGCCCAATCTCATGATTTCTGGAACATTCCCGAAAATGAGTTAAAAGACCTTGATTGGGCTAAGATCGGATCATTCTCACAATATGGTTGTGCGATCGAAGACCACATCGAAGCGATCCTGAAACTTCCTATTATAGCGTCAGATAAGATAAAAGAAAAGAATTTCAAAGTAGTCATAGATTCCACAAATGGTGCAGGTGGTTTGATGTCACCACTTCTGCTAAAAGCGCTTGGTTGTGAAGTGATAGAGCTGTATTCAAAACCGAATGGAATGTTCTCACGCATTGCAGAACCGGCAGCAAAAAATCTTGGCGTCCTGGAAAATGAAGTAAAAAAATATGCTGCTGATATTGGCTTTGCTACAGATCCCGACGTGGATAGATTATCCATTGTTTCTAATGATGGGATTGCGCTTGGCACAGAATATACACTGCTGCTTGCTGAAAAGTATGTGCTCTCACAAAAGAAGGGAAATATTGCTACGAATTTATCTTCCTCGATGGCTTCAGATGTGATTGCAAAGGGAAACGGAGTTGAAATTTTTCGATCTCGTGTAGGTGAGATCAACGTCGCAGAAGCAATGAAGGAGCACGATTGCATCATAGGTGGTGAGGGCAATGGTGGAGTCATTCTGCCCGATCTTCACTTCACTCGTGATGCTCCACTTGGAATGGCGCTTATCCTTTCATATATGGCTGTTTCACGGAAAAAAATCTCAGAATTAGCAGCAGAAATTCCTAAGTATTATATCTATAAGACCAAGCTGGATATCTCTGAAGATACTGATTTTGATGAAGTGACGAGAAATATCATTCAAGATTATTCTCATAAAAAACTTGATACACTGGATGGCATTAAAATTATTGATCCTGAGTTTTGGATTCATATAAGGAAATCCGGAACCGAACCGATCGTGCGAATTATTGCAGAGAGCAGTTCCGAAGAAGAATCAAAAAAACTGTGTGAAGATATTATTCAAAAATATTTAGGGTAAGAAATAATGGAAAAATTTACGGTAAATTGTTTTGATACTAATTCACAAAAAGGAGTATAAATGACAAACTTTGACAAAGATTCCGAAGAATACAAAAGAGCAAAAATGCGGGTTGATGAGATCAGGGGATTTTGGTCACATCTCGCAGTGTATATTATAGTGAATATTGGTATATTTATTATAAATATGTTAACCTCTCCTCATCACTTATGGTTTTATTGGCCCCTTCTTGGATGGGGGATCGGTTTGTTTGCACACAGCTTCCATGTATTTTGCGCACAGGGTATATTCGGCAAGGATTGGGAGGAGCGTCAGATCAAGAAATATATGGATAAGAGAGGTCAATAAGATTACTCTTAATTTATTTCTATATTGTTAGTTAGGAAGCAGTTTCTTATATTTTAGTTTAGATAATATTGATCTGATTTTTTGCTTCTATGAGATCGTTTTCTGTATCAAATTCAAAAATCAGAATTATCTTGTAATAAGCCCGTCACGGAGCAGTGTAACGGAGATGGATCGAGAGCTTGGGATTTCTTGTCACAAGTCGGAGAGCTTATGATAAGTAATTCGTTGGAACATTACAACTTAAGACATGCTCTGCGACATGTCTCAAGTTTTCAAAAAATAGAATTTAATTTATTTTTCTTCATTTTTTTCTAAATCAGTGTTAATCTGTGTTCTGGAAATGAAATGAAGACGGATTCTTTTCTGCTCCCGAGTCGTTCTCTTCGCGACCGACTCGTGATTTCCACCACCACAAAAAACAAAAAATGTCATTCTCGACCATGCTCAACTTGATTGGGTATCGGGAATCCAGTATTTTCGCCTTCTCTGAACTCCATCCATATAAATCGGGCTGAAGTCCAGTCTGCTAGGGTTGGACTGGACTTGAGAGACGAAGTCCTCGAGTTCAGAACAACCGGACAACCGACTATGCATTCTGAACTCCACCCACCTTTGGCGTGCGAAGTCCAGTCTTTGAATCCCTCTCATCAAATCGGAGATACCTATAAAAATTAGAGGATAATTTTCTGAAATACTTATTAATAAAGTGTTTGCGAAAGATTTAAGTTTAAAATTACTAATCAATATCATTATGGAAATCTTTCAAAAAAAATTAAAAAAAGACGTCTTTCTTCCCGATATTCTGGAATCGGGAATCCAGTATTTTCGCCTTCTCTGAACTCCATCGCCGGCTGGCTGATGAAGTACAGGAATGCTTAGTGTAAGTATAATGTTATCTCGAACAAAGATTGGAACAATAATTATTTCCTTAATGATAGTCCATGAATTCAATTAGGGTAATTTTAGGAAGGGAATAACTGCAACATCTTTTAGCATAGCTCTTTCAAGTATTCTACGAGTTTTTTTGCGACTTCTTCCGGTTCACCTTCGAGCATCATTGTTTTCTTTTCTAATGTTGGAGTATAAATTTCTTCAACCTGTGTGGGAGAGCCATTAAGTCCAACTTTAGCTTCATCAAGATGAAGATCGTCAAAAGTCCAGACAGGTATTTCGGCTTTTTTCGCTTTCATTTTTGTTCGCAAAGAGGGCAGTCGCGGTTCATTGATGTCTTTAACGACAGTAAGCACGATCGGCAGTTGTGATTTGATCACATCAAAGCCATCTTCCATCATTCTATGAGCTACGATTTTGCCATTCTCAATAGCATCGATCTCTTTTACAAAAGCGATCTGCGGAATATCAAGGTGACGCGCAACGCCCGGTCCGACCTGTGCTGTATCTCCATCAATCGCCTGTTTGCCAAACAGAATTATATCATAATCACCAAGTTTTCTTATAGCGGCAGAAAGCGTGTAACTTGTTGCCAGAGTGTCTGATCCGGCAAATTTTTTATCGGAAATCAGAATTGCATTATCCACACCGAGCGCCAATGCTTCGCGCAGTGCATTTTCTACTTGTGGAGGTCCCATACTGATGACTGTAACAGTACCTCCGTGAGCTTCCTTAATGCGTAATGCCTCTTCCAAAGCGTACATATCAAATGGGTTGATGATGCTTTCCACTCCTTCACGAATAAGTGTATTGTCTTCCGGATTTATCTTAACATCAGTGGTATCCGGAACCTGCTTTATACATACTATAATGTTCATTTTATTTCTCCTACAAATGAATTATGTTACACTACAATAAATAATTTTAACCACGAAAAACACGAAAATCACGAAAGAGTTTTTTAAGAAAAATATTTCATTAAATTTCATTTTATTTATTATGTGTTTTTTTTATTCATGAATTAACTCTATTAAAAATCCAGAACACGTTTTTTCATATACTTCAAAAAATCGTACACTGAATTGAATTATTCTTTTCTTCAAAATAATTTACGTCTAACATAATTTGTATTAATTGTCATTCAAATGCTATCTTTATTTTTATTACATTATCATAAATAATTTTAACCACGAAAAACACGAAAAGCACGAAAGAGTTTTTTAAGAAAAATAGTCTATAAAACTTCATTTTATTTATTATGTGTTTTTTCTATTCATGAATTAACTCTATTAAAAATACAGAACACATTTTTTCATATACTTCAAAAAATCGTACACTGAATTGAGTTATTCTTTTCTTTCAAAATAATTTACGTCTAACATAATTTGTATTAATTGTCCTTCAAATGCTATCTTTATTTTTATTACATTATCATAAATAATTTTAACCACGAAAAACACGAAAATCACGAAAGAGTTTTTTAAGAAAAATATTTCATTAAATTTCATTTGATTTATTATATGTTTTTTTTATTCATGAATTAACTCTATTAAAAATCCAGAACACATTTTTTCATATACTTCAAAAAATCGTACACTGAATTGAGTTATTCTTTTCTTCAAAATAATTTACGTCTAACATAATTTGTATTAATTTTTCTTCAAATGCTATCTTTATTTTTATTACATTATCATAAATACTTTTAACCATGAAAGTGGTGTTTAAAAAAAATATTCTTAAAAACTTCATTTAATTTTTCGCGTTTTTCGTGCCTTTCGCCTGCAACGGCGTAGCGTAGTGAAGATGTGTGGTTCAAAATATTCTTCTTACAGAGTACCCAGTATTTTATCATCTGATCCCAGAAGAAGGGCGCAGTCACCCTTGAGGTCGATCGAGCTCAATTCTACATTTTTTCCGATGATGCTTTCGACGATCTTGCCTTTTACATTTCGTATGATGGAATTTTCCAGGATTATGGAATTTTCAATATTAACATTTCTTATTACAGAGCCGTTTCCGATGCATGTGTTAGGAAGAAGTGTCGCATTTTCGATTTCACAGTTTTCGCCGATGATCACCGGTCCTTTTATCGTGCACTTTCTCATTCTGGAACCTCTTCCAATAAACAATGCTCCGTCAAGAATTGAATCCTCATCAAGATCGCTTTCACCTGCAATGTGCCAGCCGTTTAGCTTGCTGCACAGATATATGTTCGCATCGATAATATCTTTTGGTTTTCCTGTGTCCAGCCATTTGCCATGAAGTATTTCACCTTTGACTGTCAAACCTTTATTAATAAGTCCCTGTATTGCGTCTGTGATCTCATACTCGTTTCGCCAGGAAGGTTCGAGCTCATCTATCGCTTGAAATACATCTTTATCAAAAATATACACTCCTGCAAGCGCCAGATTTGACTGAGGATCTTTCGGTTTTTCTACGACTTTTATTATCCTTTCTCCATCAAGAATTGCGACCCCGAAACGCTGCGGATCTTCCACTGCTTTCAGATTTATTATGCATGACGGCTTTTCTTCATTATATCTGCGCACAAGATTGGTGAGGTCATCTTCAAAAATATTATCCCCAAGAAAGACCATAAAAGAATCATCTCCCACAAAATCCTGTCCCATTTTGACAGCATGGGCAAGCCCTTTTGGTTTATCCTGTACAATGTATGTGATCTTCGCACCGAGTTGCGAGCCGTCACCAACCGTTTCTCGTATCTGTTCCTGCATATAGCCAACGATCAGTCCGATCTCTGTAATACCGAGATTCACCAGTTTTTTAATGATATGGAACACAATAGGCACGTTTGCCAAAGGTAAAATATGCTTTGGCATTGAGTATGTAAGTGGCTGCAAGCGAGTTCCTTTTCCTGCACAAAGGACCAATGCTTTCATAGAAAAACCTCCGAGATTAGCTTTGTTTGCGACATTTGAAATAGAGCGATTCTGAGTGTCAATGAAATAAAGTTATAATGTTAGAAGGTTAAAATATTTTAATGTTTGATCGATGAATGGTGAATAAAGTTTCAGTTTCAAAAATATTGACGTCAAATAGATCGAACTCAATGTGCATCTGTTCCCTTAAAAACAATAAAATAAAAATATGAAAGAGAGCATATCTATGTCAGAGAATATAAGGAAATGGTTGAAAAGCGGAGAGCAAAGTAAGATCACAAAGGATGCGACAGATATTGTTTCCGAATTTACAGGTAGTGATTTTGAAAAGATCATAAGCATTTTAAATTGGATGAACAAAAACCTGAAAAGATGTACTGATCAGGATAAAGTATTGAAAATTTTTGCCACAAGAGACATCTCTGAAGTTTTAAAAGATATGCTGAGTACTGGATGTCATGATGATGCTCTCATTTTTACAACATTTTGCAGAGCAGTGGAAATACCAGCGAAATATGTGGTAGGTATCAATAAACTTAATCCGAAAAACAGCGGTCATTGCGTTGTGGAACTTTATCTGCACGACAGGTGTATTCTTGTAGATCAATCGAGAGGAAGTGTGTTCATCGATCCAAAACGAAGCGATTTCTATAGAATGAATTTTATCGTAGGCAAGGGCTTGGATTCGTGGGATGTTGGCATTAGCTCTTTTAAAACATGGGAAGAGAAATCCAATAAAATAATGGAGATTATTTCAAAGATATAGATGAAGTTTTAGCAATCAAGCTATAAATACTGGAATTCCGGTAAAAATTGTTCCTAATTTTTTTTATTGTAGAAATACTCAAAATTATACTGGAAGAGCAGTAAATACTTGGTAAATTTCACGATTGTTTCATTAAATACTTTGGAAAAGAGCGTATGGAGATTCCTGAAAAAAAGTGAGTAACTAATAAGCAAATTAACCATTTCACTAATTTACTAATTCACCACATCACCAATTTCTTGACAGCTAAATATAATTCTCTTCACACAATACGTTGATGTGAGACCGTGAAAATGAATGCTCTGAAAACATGGAAAAGAAAACTTATGAAAGCAAAAGTGGAATGAAACGTTCGATACTTGAATCGCAGTGAGTGAAACGACCCTGTGAAATAAAAAAACAGATTTCACCCATGTGTAATAAAAGATATAAGAGATTACACAGGGTAAACGGGTTAAAAGTGTGATTCGAGAATTGCGGATGAGAAAAATGAGATGTTTATGTTTAATCATTCTCGCTTCATACTTCGCAACGAAGCAAGCCTGACAGAAATAATTTTCAAAAAGGAATTTATCATGAAATGCAAAAAAGAAGAATTCGTCGAAGGTGCAATTTTTCATTTATTCAACAAAACACCTAAAGGGAAACCATTATTCAAATGTGATGAAGATTATTTATATTTTTTGGAAAAGTTTAAAAAGAATATACAGAAATATCCTTGTAAAATATCTCCCTATTGTATAGTCAGTTAAGAATTCAAAGTGTTAAAGATGAGTCTAAATATTAAAAATTTTAATAAAAATTAAACAATTTTAAGAAGAATTTAATGGTTATTTTTATCAATTTAATTATCAGAAATTGTTTTTATGATTGGGGAACAATGAGCATAAAAGGGCATTAAAAATATGGGCGGGATTGAATTATTTGACAAATATTCTAAGTTTAAATCTATTATCCAACTTTAAAAATATAGTTTAAATTCAAAATGATAATAGGATTCATTAATAATTGTTTTTGCTTTGTTTGAATCAATGGTAAGTTAGGAGATATCGTGAACAGATTAGTAGATTATTTCATCTCGTTAGTTGAAATTGACAGTGAATCTAAAGATGAAAAGAGGGTTGCTGAGAAGCTTGCAAACGATCTTTCTGAAATGGGTGCGGAAGTTATCTTTGATAATGCACATCATGCGACACAGGGGAATGTAGGAAATCTTATTGCAAATTTCAAAGGGAAAGTCGATAAAGCACCTCTTCTACTCTGTGCTCATACCGATACTGTCAACCCAGGAAAGGGAATCAAACCTATCATCAAAGATGACCTCATCACATCTGACGGTTCGACAATTCTTGGGAGCGATGACAAATCCGGAATCGCGCAGATCGTTGAAGCCATAAGGCGCCTCGATGAAGAGGGTTACGAATATGCACCAATCCAGGTTTTGTTCACAATATCTGAAGAGATCGGACTGCTTGGAGCGAAAAATCTGGATTATTCTCTTATAAAAGCCAAAGTCGGCTTTGCACTCGACTGTAATGGAGTTGGTTCGATAGTAACGCATGCACCCTCATTAAATGTATTTGAGATCACCATAACCGGTAAAGAAGCCCACTCAGGTGGATCTCCCGAAAAAGGTATCAATGCAATTCAGGTTGCCGGAGAAGCTATTAGTAAGCTGAAACTTGGACGAATTGATTTTGAAACCACTGCTAATATCGGAAATATCAAAGGAGGTCTTGCTCATAATATTGTTCCGAAAGAATGCTTTATCAGCGGGGAAGTTCGCAGTCACGATGAAGTAAAACTTGAAAAAGTTACTAATAAAATTGTTAAGACCTTTGAAGAAGTAGCTGCCAAATATGAGGTTAAGTTTGATTCAAAGGTGTTTCACGCATGTTCTAGCGCTCATGTAATTAATGATTTTTCCGCAATGAAGATCAAAGAAGATGAAGATATCATAAAAATTGCTAAACAGGCAGCAAGGAATATCGGAGTCGAGCCCAAGATCGAAACGGGCGGTGGTGGAAGTGATGCAAATGTGTTTTTTGCTCGCGGACTCGTGGTTCCTATCATAGGTACAGGCATGAATGATGTTCATTCCACACATGAAAATATCAAAATTGATGATCTTGAAAAAGTAACACAGTGGGTTATGGAAATCATAAAAGAATACACTAAAAAATAAATACTTCTCAAAGAAGGGAGTAAAAAATGAAAAAATACTTATTGGCACCCGGTCCTACACCGGTTCCGGAAAAAATCCTGCAGGTTATGGCAGAACCAATGGTTCATCACAGAACACCTGCGTTCAAAGAAAAAGTAGGAAAAGCGATCGAAGGTTTGAAATACATATTTCAAACAAAAAATGATGTGTTGATTTTTTCATCAAGCGGTTCAGGCGCGATGGAAGGAGCAATATCCAATGTTCTCAACCCAGGAGATAAAGCCATCATTATTCGCGGCGGAAAATTTGGTGAACGTTGGGGTGAGATCGCAGAAAAATTTGGCGTACAACCCCTGTATATCGATATTGAATGGGGCACTGCCGTCGATCCTGCTGATGTAGAAAAACTCCTAAAAGAAAATCCCGATGTAAAGGGTGTATATACGCAACTTACAGAAACTTCAACCTGTAGCGTGCAGCCGGTCAAAGAGCTTGGCGAGATCGTAAGCAAAACCGATACATTGCTCGTTATTGATGCAATTTCCGGACTTGGCGGACAGGAATTCTACATGGATGACTGGAAAGTAGATATCTGCGTTGCCGGTTCGCAGAAAGGGCTTATGCTTCCTCCTGGACACGCCTATGCAGCAGTGAGTGAGAAAGCATGGAAAGTTATCGATGAGTGTAAACAGCCAAATTATTACTTTGATTGGAAGAAATATCGTAAAAAATTGGCTACTAATACCGATCCATTTACAGGTTCTGTGTTACATGTAAAAGGTCTGCTTGTTGCAATTGACATGATCAAAGAGCGTGGACTTGAAAATATGTTCTATCAGTACAGAGTGCTTGGAAAAGCAGTCCGTGCAGCAGCAGAAGCACTCGGTTTGGAAGTCTATGCACATCCTTCCTGCGATGTGGCAACAGCAGTTAAAGTTCCTGAATCAGTGGATGGGCTTGCGCTGGTAAAGATACTTCGTGATAAATACGGATTCACCATTGCAGGTGGACAAGCTCCTATTAAAGGTAAGATATTCCGCATTGCCCACATGGGTTATATTGAGATGTTCGATATTATTTCAGTGATATCTGCTCTCGAGATCGTGCTTCATGAACTCGGCTGGGAATTCAAGTGGGGTGCAGGTCTGACTGCAGCTCAGGAAATTTTTGCAAAAGAATACAAATTCTAACATATAAAAGCGTCTAAAAGGCGGATTCATTCCCGCCTTTCTTATTTTTCATGCTGGTAAAAATACGATCCGTTACAACTGATACAATTGCCGATGAAATCGGGATCCAGCCCGAAGATTCACTTCTTTCAATAAATGGTCATGCCATTCATGACGAACTCGATTACATATTTTATCAAGCTGATGAGAAGATAACTGTGAGGATTCAAAGGGGAGAAAAAACATTCACTCATTTCTTCGAGAAAGATATAGATGAGGATATTGGACTTGAATTATATACAATGAAGGTTCGAAAGTGTGGCTGCGACTGCATTTTCTGCTTTGTTGACCAGATACATCCTGACGCACGACCATCGCTGAAAGTGAAAGACGATGACTTTCGGTTCTCATTCTTTCACGGGAATTTTATCACACTTTCAAATTTGACCGAGAAAGATTACCATAGGATCATCGAGCAGCATCTCTCACCTTTGTACATTTCCGTACATACCACAACTGATAAGCTCCGACAGAAGATCATGCGGTATAAGAAAGAAATTTCAGTTATGGAAAAGCTTAGATTTCTCGCAGAAAATGGTATTACTTTGCATACTCAGATCGTGCTTATCCCTGACTGGAATGATGGCGTAGAATTTGAAAAATCCGTATTTGATCTCGCTTCTCTCTATCCTGCGGTGCAGTCAATCGGGATTGTGCCGGTTGGTTTAACGAAATTCAGAAAAGATTTGACTCGACTAAAAAAAGTAAGCAAATCGCAAGCAAAAGAAGTTATTATACAATCAAAAAAATGGAGAAGGCAGTTTCAGGAGAAATATGGTTCAGGTATTGTCTCACTTGCTGATGAGTTCTTTCTTCTTGCTGATGAGCCGATTACAGCAGATGAGTATTATGAGGATTTTCCCCAGATTGAGAATGGTATCGGACTTGTTCGTGATTTTCTTGATAATTGGAAAGATTATTCCGATGAATTGCTCGAACAACACAGGAATAAAAAAGTGCTTTTTGTGACTGGAGTATTATTCTATCCTATTTTAAATGAATTGGTCGATGTGCTTAATTCAAAAGAAAATCAGCAATGGAAAGTTATTCAGGTTGAGAATGAATTTCTTGGTAAAAATGTGACAGTTGCCGGTTTGCTTGTAGGTCAGGATGTGATCAAGGCAATTCAAAAAGAAAAATATGATGTGCTTTTGCTTCCTGATGAGATGTTCAATGTGGATGGGATTACGCTGGATAATGTTAAAATGGAAAATTTAAAATTTAATCCCCAATAAAATCAGATAGGGAGAATCATTGAACTATAAAATAGTTTTCGCAAATCCTTCTTATTCAAAAGAAAAAATAGAAGCTATTATAGACAAATGCAAAGATATTAATGAACTTCAAAAATTGATAAATCAAAACCTTTTCACCTTTGACCGATTGGAATTACCTTGCGGGACATTACGCTTAGAGCATATACAAAAAGCTTTAAATATTGCTGATTATTTCGGAACTTCAGATGTCTTGCCGGATATTCCATTATTAAACAGACTTTATTACAAATCTCATCAGAAGGGAAGTAATAAAGGAAAAGTTGATGATGCAGATATCATTAGATATTTACGTGATACCTTTCACGATCTCGACTTGAGCGATGATGACTGGCAACGTGTGATTGAGAAATTAAGCATCGAAGAATTTATAAGCATAGACACGATCGCTGAAAGGACAGTGATCATCTGGAATTCGCTTCCATACATATCAACGACTAATTCCTGCACAGGTCATCGGGATGCACTACGCTATTTCTGTTTTTCAAATTTGCATTTTAAATTCGATCCCGAGCATATTTCCGTCTCACGCATCACTGATTTGATAAAATCTGCTTTTGATGATTTCAATTCCAATATTTTTAAAATAGATATAGAGAATTTTGATAACACATTAGGTATCTTATTTTTTCAGATCCCGCCCTCGGAGTGGATTGCCACAAATAACAAAGAGCCGGTGAAAACAATATGCGAAAGATGTTATAAACAGTTGAAAACTACTTTCAAGACGGACAATGATCTTGATGGTTTCGAGCTTGAAAAAAGTACGTCGGATGCCCGAGTTGCGGACTATATCCGTAAGAAAATGTATAAGTACTTTAATCGATTGAACACAAATTTTGAGATCGATGGGTCTGAAGATGAATTTTTCTGGGAGGTATTTCGTAAACGCTGTTTGGTTTTCGAGGAAAGCTACAAAGATTTTTATATTTCACATGAAGCGATTGAGAATATAAAGCATTTTTGGGAGCGTTGTGAAGAGCTTGGGAAAAGTATAAAAACATGGTATCGTAACTCGAAGAAAAACCAGGAGTAATGAATAAGGATTGGAGGTTTGCATCATGAAAAAGAAGAATCAACAAACAGATAAGATCGACTGGTCGAAAGATGAGTATAGAAAACATATTATCGAAGAGCGGAAGTTCTTGTGGAGAGAGGATTCGGTCGAGTTGTATGCAAGGTGGATCGGTTTGAAATCCGGAATGACAGGCGTGGACGTGGGCTGCGGACTCGGTTATCTTGGCTGGACATTCTGGAAATATTTCGGCAAAGGAGGAAAATATATAGGCATCGACGTATCCGAAAAACTCATCTCCGAAGCAAAAGGAATCTCAAAAGATTGGTTGAAAGAGGGTTCTGCAGAATTTTTAGTCGGTGATACTTATGCTTTACCCCTGCCGGATAATTCTGCTGATTTCGTAATGTGCCAGACCTTGCTGATGCATCTGGAGGAACCGGTAAAAGCACTTACCGAGATGAAACGTATAGTCAAACCCGGCGGCATTGTGATTTGTATGGAACCGGATAATCTTTCAAATTTTATGAGGGTTAGTTACAATTCTGTTCATCAGTTTTCTATGGAAGAACTCCTTTTGATTCATAAGGTGCAGTTCTGTTGGACTGAGGGCAGGAAAAAGCTCGGAGAAGGAGATTGGGGTATCGGTTCGAAATTGCCGAAATTGATGAGCGATGCAGGACTGAAGAATATCGATATTCGTAATAATGATATCGTGAAGTTTATACTGCCATCTTACGAAACACCCGAACAAAAAGATATGTCAAAAAAAATTAAAGGATACTGCAAGAAACCATTTAACAGAAAAGCGATCAGAGAATCAGTCGAGGAGAAGGTCTTAGCAGGTGGGGGATCAAAGTATCTTTTACGAAAATATTATAATTTTCTTAAGGATCAAAAACAACAAATTTCTTCCAAAATTTTGCAGGAATTAAAAAAGAAATATTATTATGCTTTTTGGGGAAGTTCTTTCTTTTATATTTGTATTGGAAGGAAAAAGAAGGTTTGAAGAGCGTAGAGAGTGAAGCGAAGGGAAGCGATAAATATGAATTCAGAGAATACGAAAATACTGGATTCCCATACCCAATCAGCCAGTTGGCGGAGGCAAGCTTTCGAGGGAATGACATTATGTTTTTGTTGGTTGTGAAAATCACGAGTCGGCCACGAAGGGAACGACTCGGGATGGAGTTTCAATCTTTAAACCCGACTCATCTTTGCAAGCTGAGTCGTGTTTATCATTATTCAAATAATTTCCTGTCTTCCTCATACTTTTCATCTGAATAAACTTCCATCATCTTTGAATATTCCAACGGTGTTAGATCAAACCAATCCCATACCTCATTGCAAAATAACTTCCCTTTTCGTTTACCAATCCATTCAAGACAATTTGAGTAGATCCAGTCCTCCGGTCTTTTAACAAGATTTGATTTCACTGGATTGAAATGGATATACAGGCATAATCTGATAAAATATTTTTCTGTTGCTACTATTTTGTGTTGCAAAGGACTTCGAAACAATGTTCCTTTTCTGCTATATTTGTGATTGTAATATAAAGTATACCCCGAAAATATATCGTTAAAGATTTTGTATATGGGCACATCACTATCTTGCCGGATGAAGAAGTGATAGTGATTCGGCATTAAACAATAAGAAAATATCGTTGCGGGATATAATAGTATTTTCTGTTTAAACTTACTGATAACTCTGAGATAGTCATTTTTTTTACGGAAAAGATTTTGGTGCTCAACCGCGTGATTGTATATATGGAAACAACTTCCTTTAATAAAATTTTCTTTCTTTACTCTCATAATAATTACATATTATCATGGAATCACGAGTCGGTCACGAAGGGAACGACTCGGGATGGAGTTTGCGCGATTTCAACCCGACTCATCTTTGCAAGCTGAGTCGTGTCTCAAAAATATCATGAGACCTCCTGATTATTTTTTCACAAGAGAATTTGAAATTATTTTTCAACGAAATAAACTACGATTTTTGCGTCAAGGAATATGATAATCGAGTCACGAGTCGGCCACGAAAGGAACGAATCAGGATGGAAGAAGTGAAAAGTGATCCGCCTTCATTACATTTCAGTCTTCTCCGCTGGCGGATACGACCTGGCAAGATGGCGCGACTCGTCTTCTTTCCGACCCCGACAAGTCAGCGGGATTACGTCGCAGCAGGCAGGAGAGAGTGGAGCGAAGAGAAATATTAAATGTAATTTTTTTATGAGTCGTCAGGGACCATTCCCTGATGACAAAAAATCTTAACTCTAAATCCAAAATCCCAAACTAATAAGTAAATTGAATTTTTAAAATAGGAAAAAGGGATATTAATTATGAAGAAAATCTTGGGATGGCTCAATCAGCTCAGGATAATTATTAGCCGGTGAATTTACATCCATTGAGACCTCATAATAATCGAGATCATGTTCCTGGTAGGGAATGAGCAACTGTTTCAATGCTTTCGTATCAGAATTATTTAACCATAAAGAAAAGTTGTTTTCGGAAAGAATGACAGGCATTCGAGGGTGGATATTTCTCAGACTTTTAATCGCATCTATAGTAATTATGCTGCACGAAGTAATCTTATCACCATCCGGAGATTTCCAATTATCATAAATACCTGCAAAGCAAAAGGGCTTGTTGTCCTTCAAATGAATGAAATAGGGGAATTTGTTAGATCCGCGTTTCTGCCATTCATAAAAGCCGTTTGCAACTATAAGGCATCTTCTTTTCTGAAATGAGTATTTAAAGCTTGGTTTTTCATCAATTGTTTCTGCGCGTGCATTGATGAGTTTGGAACCAATTGAAATATCCTTTGCCCAAAAGGGGATCAATCCCCAACGCATGGCAGTTAGTACTGAGCTTCCATTTTCAATGATGACTGCAACATCCTGAGTGGGAGCGATATTATAGCTTGGCCCGAGCTCGATCTCAATTTGATCGAGATTAAATATTTCCATTATCTCTTTTGCAGTATTTATTCGAGCAAATCTTCCGCACATTGTTACTCCTTTTCGTCATCTGTTTTCACCACGAGGATCTGGTCCCATTGCGTGGTGAAATGAGGGGATTTGTGCATACGCTTCATCATCCATGGCTTTTTAATACCAGTTGCTGCGTAGTGCAGTGTATCGCTTCCCCATTTCTCATTGATGTTGTCTATGATATGTGTCAGTTTTCGGTTTCTGCTGTGGAAATAGGATTCTGTGAAAAGATTGAGCTGGTACTTACCCTGCTCAACAATTCCGCTAAGCATCACACCTGCTTTTTTGTAGCGGTACCCTTCTCTGAATATTTTTTTTAGATTTTCATGAGCGTGGGAAATGAATTCCGCAGTACTATCTGTAGCTTCCGGCAGTTCAAACATATAAGCATTTGAATATTGAGGTTCCTTTGGCCTGAACCGATTTGTCGCCACAAAAACCTGAACGAAAGAGGCAAGGCATTTCTGTTTTCTGAGTTTTTCAGCAGCAGTTGTTACATATGTCGCCACCGCCTCCTCCAGTTCTTCAAGAGTCTCAACAGGTCGTCCAAAAGAGCATGAGCTTACGATCTCTTTTTTGTGTGGAGTAACTTCTTCAAGATTTATCGAGGGAGTTCCCCTTAGTTCAAAAACTGTGGCAAGTCCCATGACCGTCATATTCTTTTTCACCCATTTATCAGGTGCATATTTGAGATCATAAGCCGTGTGAAAATTATTACGTTTAAGCAGTTTTTCATATTGCCATCCCACCCCCCAGATGTCTGATACATCTACCTGTTTCAGGAATTCATCTATCTCATGCTCGCAGAAGGATGTGATGTCGAACACTCCATTATACTTATTTGATTTTTTTGCAAAACGGTTTGCGATCTTTGCCAGAGTTTTTGTCTCTGCAATGCCAATTGAGACAGGAATCCCTGTCCAGTTCGTAACTGTGTTTTTGATTCTCCAACCATATTTAGTCAGGTCTCGATCTGCAAAACCTGTCAGATCAAGAAAAGCTTCATCGATTGAGTAAATTTCTAAATCGGGACTGAATTGCTCCAGGGTTTGCATCACACGATGCGACATGTCGCCATAAAGGGTATAGTTGGATGAGAATACATAGATGTTATGTTTCTTAATAAGATGCTCTGCTTCGAAAACCGGTTTGCCAAAAGGCATACCCAAAGCTTTAGCTTCGTTAGAGCGAGCGACTACACAACCGTCATTATTCGAAAGCACGATGATGGGTTTGCCCTCAAGCTCAGGTCTGAATACACGCTCGCAGGAAGCATAGAAATTATTGCAATCAACAAGGGCGACGATGTTTTTCATGTAAGAATAGAACACTCAAGAATAGCACGCAGATGAACACAGATTGAGCAGATTTGCGCAGATGAATATTTAGTATATATTTTCTTTTTCATTTTCATTTTACATTTCTTAATCAGTGTTTATCAGCATCATCAGCGAAAATCTGCGTTCTATTCTCTTTATAATAGCACGCAGATGAACGCAGATTGAGCAGATGTTCGCGGATAAAATTCTTCATATTACTTTATTTCATTTACTTCGTTAATTCATCAGCGTTTATATGTAATCCACTGCTTAGTCGTATTTGAATAGATCTTTCTCCTAACTTCAGGCTTATTGCCGAAATTAAGTATCAGTCCTACTTCATATTCAGTTGCCTTTAGATAGTTTATTAATTGAGTTTCATTTTCTGGAATTAGAAATTTGTTAGCTTTGAGTTCAATTATAACCTTATTTTCAACAACTAAATCAGCATAATATTCTCCAACTATACTTTCTTTATAAAACACTTGAATTCGTTTCTGAGATTCAACAGAAAAATTCTTCATCTCAAGTTCAAATTTTAACGAATTCTCATAAACTTTTTCAAGAAAACCGTAACCTAAAGTATTATACACTTTATAGAAACAGTTAATGATCTTATCAGTTAAATCTGAGTATTTATATTCCATATTTAATTAATATTTTTGTTTTTCATTTTCATTTTTTCTTTTCTTAATCAGTGTTTATCCGTTTCATCAGCGTTAATCTGTGTTCCATTCTTTCTTACACAGGTTTATGGATAACATAGGTGACAACACCCCAGATGTGAAAATCCATATTGGGAGTGATCTCGATAGGTGAAAAATTAATATTTCCAGATTGTAAAAAGAGTCTGTCCTCATCATACTGAATCCTTTTAACGGTCAGTTCGCCATTTACTGCTGCGATAACTATCTTATGCTTCTCGGCTTGAACTGCTCTATCGACAATGAGAATATCTCCTGAATGTATCCCGGCATCGATCATGGAATCACCTTCCACGCGTACAAAAAAAGTGGCTGCAGGGTGTTTAATAAGGAATTTGTTCAGATCAAGTGTGGATTCGATATAATCACTTGCAGGGGAGGGAAATCCGGCTTTGATCTCCGATTTGTACATTGGCAGTTCGAGTTCAATACCTTCTTCATAGCTCATTATCTTCGCGATGCCCTTTCCTCTTTTTAAAGGACGGATATGATTATCATTTTTATTCATATTTACAAGCTCTTTCTCCAAATAATTTGGTGCCTACTCGAATGACATTTGCACCTTCTTCAATCGCTACTTTATAGGAATTGCTCATGCCCATGGAAAGGTATTTCATATCAACATGAGGGATTTGAAGGCTTTTTATATGATCAAATATTCTTCGTGTTTCCACAAAGTAGGGACGTGCATCTTCAGGATCACCGGTAAAGGGTCCCATAGTCATGAGTCCAAGTAGTTTTGTATGTGAAAGAGGAGCGATTTCTCTTACAAGATTCTCCACATCTTCGGGCATCACGCCATTCTTTTGTGGTTCGCGTCCGCTGTTCACTTCAATAAGTATGGACATTATTTTGTTGTTCAGTTTAGCATATTTATCGATCTTACGTGCGAGTTTAGCAGAATCAACAGTTTCGATCATGTCAAAGATCGGCACGACCTGCACGACTTTATTGCTCTGCAAATGCCCGATGAAATGCCATTGAGCTTTTTTACCAACAGATTCATAAACCGTGAGGGCTTCCTGCACATAATTTTCACCGATTTTGGATATTCCTGCATCAAGCACTTCAAGAATTTCATCTGCTGTTCTTGTCTTTGCAGCTGCAACGACCTCGACTCCTTCCGGTACTTCGGAAAGCAAACGTTTCACATTCTCAGTTATTTTTCCCATACAAACCTTTCATTATAGTTTTATACATTATGTACTACATTCATTTTAATGAACTTTCCTTTGTCAACTCCTATTTCATTATCCGAATTGACGTAACGCATAATTCCGGTCTTGCGTAATTGAATTTACCACGAAAGGCACGAAAATATCTCTGCTTCTAATCCCTATTTCTATTTAATTATTTGCTGTGAGTCGTCATGGACCACTCCGTGACGAAGTTTTTGAATGATGATTGAAGAATACTGATTTGGGATTTTAGGGGTGGGTGGTTGTCTCAAATGTCGGTTACTTGGGGGTAATTGACCCTACATGTAAACCGTTGCGAAGGTCAAAAGAAACCGTTCGCAAGGTTTATTATAACCAAAAATATCGATTGTCACCCTGAGCCGACATGTCGTAAGATATGGAGAGTCGCGGGGTCTAGCTTGCTGTAAACCATAATAAAATCATTATTATTAGTAGCAGCTTCTTCATTTTACCTCCCATTAATAATTAACGATAATTTTATATTACTTATAAACATTTTTATTCCAAAATCCATCGAAATATGAAAAAAGGAATTTTTACTAATTTTGAAGCTATATCCTCCACCTGCTGTTACATTTGGTAATAAACCCACATATGCTAAAGAAGCTACATAATCACACCCGAGATTTACCGTGGTAAAAAAACCTTTTCTATCTAAGTTTTTAAAATTGTTTACAGTTATTGATATTCCAGCAGTACGGACAACCCTGATTGCATTAGCATGCAAAACTATTATATTCTCTTTAATATAACTACTACTGTCGCTCGTAATCCATCCATAACCAATATATATTCCTGGAATCAATCCAGGTGAAAGACTAGCATTATAGCAACCTTTCTTTGAACGAATTTTTTCCCCTAAAGTTTTTGGGATTTCACTTTGTTCAACATTTTTTTCCACATTTAAGACATTTTCAGATTCAGTATTCATTGAGTAAAACAGAACACATACCCAATTTAGGTTGTTATTAAAAATCTTGATATGTCCAAATTCAGAGACATAACTTTTTCCAAAGTTATAATAAGAAGCTGGGATTTCTGCGAAAAGATTTGCTTCAATAAATACTATTGACAATAGAATTAATCCTAAGATAATACCCATCAGTTTTTTATACATTTTTTATTTCTATCCTTATTTTTATAAATAGGAATTCTAAATTTATTGTTTACTTCCTTTATGTGAATGTCCCTCTATCTGTAGAAAACAAATAGAGGGGAAAAATAAATAAACGTATTTTTTTCAAGAATGCATATAGACTTTCCATTTGTATGGAATAGTTATATCGTAATTTATGCAACTTGCTTACTTGTATTGGCGAACAGACGGAGTTGTAATAAGTTGGAGAGGGGATATACGCTCCTAATACATTCTTCCGCTTACTTATCGTTTCCATCATATGATTCATTAGTTTCGAATTAATGAGAATTGTGATATGGGTGTCAATTTTTATTGTTCGTCACACATTATGAACAACATTCATCTTAATGAACTTTCCTTTGTCAACTCCAATTTTATTTCCGCATGAGCATTTGACGATTTTATCTTCATGAATTGAGTGATCTTCCAAAATTCTTTTCTTATAGCATCGCAAAATGTGACCCCTTCCCACTTTTTCATATTTGAAAATTTTGCTTTTGCATTTATCGCATTTTATGATAATAATGCGCAATGAATCTGCCATATTAGAATAGCTCTTGCTGTGATTGCGGGTGTGAAGGTTTTTTCTTTTTCTTGTACTCTATTTTCTTTTCCTCAAGAAGCTCCTGCTCGATCGATTTAATGTAAGAGGATTGGGGAAAATTACAAGTTTTTCCATAAATGAAGCGACTTTGGGCACCTGTCAGATACAGCAGGTTCCTTGCACGGGTCATACCAACATAGAACAATCTGCGCTCTTCATCTATGTTGCATTTTTTATTTTCGAATAATGAGTAGGGAAGTATGCCATCTTCACAACCTGCGATGAACACACAGTCAAATTCCAAACCTTTTGCAGAATGGAGTGTGAGCAGATTCACCCGTTCCAAAGTGAAGTCGTTTGTGTCAACACCGGAACCAAGAATTGCAAACTTCAGGAATGCATCAAAGTCATTATCAAATTTCTCGGTACAGTTAATCAATTTTTTAATAGATTCATCAAGTTGAGATATCTGTCCTTTAAAAAATCTCGCGATGATCATTTCAAGTGCTTGCTGCACGTTATTTTCTATAAGACAGGTCTTAAGCTCGTTCAGGTCGGGGATGGTCAAAATATTCCGTTTGATAAGTTCATCTATGAGAAACATATTTCTCGGGTTGAGTGCAAGACGCAGCACATCGAGCACTGATTTTACGGGCTCTTCAAAGAAAAATGAATTTTCTGTTACTTTCTGATAGGGGATCGAATGGTCATTAAGCGCCTTTTCCAGCACAGGCATTTGTGCCTTCAGCCGACAAAGGATTGCAACTTCGGAAAGACTGCCCACTTTCGAGCCCTCGCTTCCATCGGTGATAGAACTGTCCATCGAGAAAAATCGCACACCGCCGATGAGTTTCTCGATCTCACGAGCTATAAATTCTGCTTCGCTTTTATCTGTGGCATGAGAAGAAATATTGATCTTCACACCTTCCTGCAAACCGGAGAGTATTTCCTGCTCCTCAATAACCTGGTGGGAAGCTCTCAAAATTGTATTGGTGCAGCGGTAACTCTGCAGCAATGGAATGATTGTTGTTTGGGTGTAATCCTTTTGAAATTTTTGGATTAAACCGACATCTGCACCACGAAAACCGTAGATTGCCTGATTTGGATCACCGATCGCTGTGATATTTGCCTGCTTTTCCGGCTTAATAAGTTTGATGAGCTGGTACTGTGCTGCATTGATATCCTGAAATTCATCAATTAGAATAAACTGTATTTTTTTCTGATATTTTTTCTGGATTTTCTGCTCGTTCTTTAAGAGCATGACCGGTTTATAGATCAGATCTTCAATATCAAAAAGATTGAACTGCCGCAGAGCTTTCTCGTATTTTGCAAAGAGTTCCTTAGTTGCTTTTTTTCTGATCTTTGATCGTGATATTGCCTGCTGCTTGATATGCGAAATTTCCTCATAAAGAGATTTTACTTTTTTCTTATTACATCCCACTTTTTCGATAAGAAAACGCTGTTTTTCTGTTTCATCAAGAATACTGAATTGCGAATCCCGATTAAAATATGATGCATGCTCTTTGAGGATCGAGTAGCCATAAGAATGAAAAGTCGAGATCTGCAGCTCCTCTTTTGAGATGGTGTCCAATATTTTATCGAGCCGTTCCTTCATTTCCTCCGAAGCTTTATTGGTAAAGGTAACCGCAAGTATATTTGCCGGCTTGATACCTCGCTGTTTGATAAGATAAGCAATACGCGCCGTAAGTGTTCTTGTTTTGCCTGTTCCCGGTCCAGCCAAAATGAGTAGTGTTCCCGGATAGTGTTGTACTGCAAGCTTTTGATTTTCGTTGAGTTCCTCAAGAAAATCTGAAGGAGTTTGTTCAACTGCAGTTTTTTTTTCCTTCACGATAAAAAGCTCGGGTTCCGTTTCCTTTGTATATAACTTCTTAAATGATGCAATGTCAAAGTTGATGAGCGGTTTGGGTGGTGGGGCTTTTATCTCTTCAGTGAAATCTGAGAAAAGGGCTTCCTGGTTTTGCATATCCTTTATTTCATCCTTGGTGAAAACGCGAATAATGCCGTATTCTCCATCAAATCCTTCCTCGATATGCACCTGTCCGTTACGCATCCTTCTAATGGCTTCGGTAAGGATTTCATTAGTTTTTTTCTGCAAATCATCAAGTGGAGTATGTAAGAGAATATCAAACTCGGAAGTAAATTTTTGCAGCAACGCTTCATAAGCTTGAGCAACTTTTTTTGAATTTTTGCCTACACCGAGAATCTCTGAAAGAATTTCATCCAATGTGATAAGAGAATGGAATTTATCTCTGTGTGGTCTTGCTTTTGGATCGGATCTGTCTGCGAGCTGGGCAACGCGGTTGAGCACGCCAACAGTAACTTTTTTCCCGCAAACAGGGCAGATGCCTTTATGCTTGAGCGTTTCAACCGGATCCCAGCAAATGCCGCATTTTCTGTGTCCGTCAAAATGATATTTCCCTTCCTGGGGAAAGAACTCGACTGTTCCTAAAAATTGCTCATCATTACCGAATTTCATCGCATCACGAATTGCATGATAACTCAGCTCTGTATCAAAAAAATTTGCTTCTCTACCAAGCTTTGATGGTGAGTGCGCATCAGAGTTTGAAATGAGGGTATATTTATCCAGAAATGAACAGACCCAGTTCATCGGAGGGTCGGAAGAAAGCCCTGTTTCAACTGCGAAAATGTGTTCAGAAAGGTCGTCATAGCATTCTTCGATAGTATCAAATCCCGATTTTGAACCAAGTGCAGAAAACCAGGGCGTCCAGATATGTGCAGGAACAAGGAAGGAATCGTCCGAGCTTTCGAGCACAATTTCGAATAGATCGCGGGAATCCAAGCCGAGGATCGGCCTGCCGTCTGAAGTGATATTTCCTATTTGCGAGAGCTTGTTTTGAATCTTCTCAACAGTTTCGAAATCAGGTGCAAAAAGAACATTATGTACCTTGCGGACTTTTCCGTTCTTTTTGTAGATATTGCTGATCTCAGCAGTAAGAATGAAGCGTGTTTGATTATGAAAATTGTATTTTTTAAATTCCTTTTTAAGTGTGAAAAGACCGGGCTCGGCAGGTTCGAGTTTTTCTTTCAGTTCCTTAAGCCATCCCGGATGAGAAAAATCTCCTGTCCCAACAACAGTGATACCTTTTTTCTGCGCCCATTTGTCGAGTTCTTCGGGAATGAGACTTTTACTGGTGGCAATTGAAAAATGCGAGTGAATATGGAAATCGGCAATAAATTTCATGGTTTATTATAGGTCTTTCTAATTTTAAGTGGGTTGAAATATTGAAATAAACGAATCTGAATTTCCAATATCCAACACGGAATAACCAATATCCATTTAACTACACTCTCTCTTAACTCTTTTAAAGTTGCTTTCAATTTATTTATACTGTTAGATATTTCGCTTAACATATTGTTTTCCATTATTGTATTAATTGTCTAACGGAGTAAATAAAATCAGACCTAAATTCAGTATTTTGAGCTTCTCCATAATTCGCTGTAGGTGATGATCCGCTTTTCAGTATTTGAAATATGGTATGTTTAACTGCCTTTGTTTCGGGTAGTTGCGCATAAACATGAATAATCTTAACCGAATAATCAATCAGACGTTCCTGCAAATCGAACTTTTTATGAATCATTTTCTTTATTCTTTTCCTTCATTAATTGGATATTCCGTGCCTGCCGAGCCATAGCCTAAGCGACGGCTGGTTGAATATTAGATATTGTTTGCAACTTACCAACTCAATGCTCAAAAGATCCTTATTATGTCGCAGTTCTGAAGAGTCCGATCAAGCCGATAGTTCCAAAGATAATATTTGCAAACCACGCAGCCATAACCGGTGAAAGCAGTTCATTGTAGCCGAGACTTTGTCCGAATCTGACCATTGAAATGTATAAAAAACAGATTGCAATTGCTACCACAAAGCCGATTCCCCGGGATTTTCCTCTTTTTGAAATCGTGGCAAGTGGAATGCAGAACAGGATCATTATCACATTCACAAAAGGATATGCTATCTTCAGATTCATTTCCACCAGCTCTTTTTGATGTTTCTCACCAATTCTTCGTAAACGTTCAATATAATCCCGTAACTCGAATACAGTCATCTCATCAGGTTTTTTTGTGCTTTTTACCAGATCTTCGGGCTGTATGTGAATATCATCAAAATACTGTTCCTCAAAATTAATATATGAAACGAGTTTATTATCCTCGAATTCTCGAATGTAGCCATTATAAAAAGTTAGCTTCATATCTTGATCATCATTCTTGGTTTCTGTGTCCCAGAGTCCGTGTTCCGCATGTATCTTTTTCACAATATGACTGTCATTATTAAAGATAGAGATGTCTATATTCTTGATCTTGTTTTTGTAGCCATCAAGAAATCCGATATAGTACAAACGGTTCTTATCATCCTTATATTGAATGTCAGACCGGACCCTGATGTCGGCTCTATTCTGTTTTTTTATCTTTACTCTTTCGATGTACACGAGTGTATCTTCTGCCCACGGCATGACTGTATCACCGAAAACAAATAAAAGTATCGTGATAAGAAATCCAAAGGCAAAAAGAGGAACGGACATCCTTTTTATGCTTATGCCTGCGCTGCGAATTGCGACTGTTTCGTTGTGCTTGCTCATGTATTGCATAAGGAAGAGTCCTGCAAGAAGGATCGCTACAGGAGATGAGAGCACCATAATATAGGGAATCCTGCAGAGGAAATAGAAAACCACATCCCAGAATGCCGGATTCTCACTAAAAAACCTGCTCCATTTTTCAAAGAATTCAATAACCAGAAAAATTGCTGTGAAAGAACTTAGAATGATCATGTAGAGACGGGCAAAGCTTTTAAAGAGGTATTTATCAATTATTTTCATCGGATGCTTCTGTTTTTTGCTTTCGTTTGAAGATGTTCTTTATTCGTTCAAGATGAATTATTTTTCGCTCCCGCATTGAATAGATCACAAGATACACGCCTGCGATAGTGAAGATAATATTCGAGATCCACATGCCGATAAATGGTGAGATGATCATCTTGTCTGCCAGCTCCTCGCCTGCAAAAAGCGATACGTAATACACCACAAAAACAAGCGAACTCACTGTAAATCCCATTCCCACGGAATTTGTCCGGGTCATCATGCCGATGGGCGCTCCGATAAGGATGAATACAAGGCAGGCAAAGGCGATCGAGTATTTCTTGTCTACCTCCACCTGATACTTGCTGATCTCCCTGCTCAAGCTATAAATACGTTGATCGTGAACTCTGATAAGATGTTTCAGTTTACTTATTTCTTTGTTATCTCCATCTTTCGGGTTCTCCGCTATTTCTACAAGCTGTGTTTCATATTTTAGCTTTTCTTTGATCTTATTCTGTCGTTGAGTATCAAGTTCCCTGATGTGCTTTTTCATGTCCGAAGAGCTCATTTCTCTATCCCCACGCTGTGCAAGATGGGCTTCGCTCACACCGATGCCGAGGTCAGGGATTTTTATCAAGTACTTCTTGAATACAATAGTTGTATAATCCTGCGGATCATCTTTAGAAATTTCGTGGATCAGTCCGTTATACAGCGTCGCATTCAGAGAATTCCCGCCATTGAAAAGCTCGATATTGCCGTATTCTGACGTGATTGTTTTGGGATATTTGCCGTTGTTCTTATCGTAAATAACGATTTCATTATAACGTTTGCCATCTTCAGATTTGTCATGAAAATAAAAATTGTAATCTTTCAATTCTGTGAACAGTCCGGGTTTGAGTTCCGAAGTGGGTCTGCGAGTGCTTATTTTAATTAAGAGATTTTTCAACTCAAAATTACTCTCCGGCAAAATGTGGTCGTTGAAGTAAATCATAAAAAGAGAAATGAGGATCGCAACGATCACCACAGGCTTCATCATACTGTAAATATTGATGCCGCTTGCTTTAAATGCAGTGATCTCATTGTCCGATGAGAGCCGACCAAATGCCATAATTGTGGCAACGAGCACAGCCATCGGGATAGCGAGAGCAAGCATAAAGGGTAAACTCAACACAAAAACCTGCGTGGTCGTCCAGAGGTCGAGATGCTTTGTGATGATGAGATTCAGCAGATCCAGCACTCTGTCCAGCAGCATAATGAAGGTGATCACCATGACTGAGAGTATAAAGGGACCTGCATGCTCCCTGAGAATATATTTAGATAGAATTTTCATTGAACGACCTTTCGCAGTGCAGTTTTTGAGATGGGGGAAAATTGTCAATTTTTGGGAGAAAATAAATCAAATAAAATCTTAACCACGAAAAACACGAAAAAACACGAAAAAATAAATTTAAACAACCACAGAGGGCACAGAGAAACACAGAGATAAAAATAACCGAGAAGAAAAGCGAAGAGAGAAGAGCGAGGAAAGAATAAAAATCACGATCCGTCTTCATATCAACTATCGGGACGACGCTGTGGCAAGCCAGTCTTAGTTTCACTACTCTGTGATAAAACGGCGTAACATGCAGGTAGAGGAATTTTCGACTTGTGACAAGATAATTCCAAATAAAAAAGGGCATGTCATTCCCGTGAAAACGGGAATCCAGTTTATTAATAACAGCACGCAGATAAACGCAGATTGGGCAGATTTTGGCAGATATATATTGAATATTTTTAACCACAGAGAGCACAGAGAACACAGAGGAATTATCAAGTTAAAATTTTAAATATAATCAGTATTCCTTCTTTGCAGGATTTCACGGGGTAAATCAGTTTCATCAGCGTTAATCTGTGTTCTATTCTTTTCAGATCCCCGAGTCATTCCCTTCGTGGCTGACTCGTGAAACGCAACACATGTTTATCAGCTTCATCAGCGTTTATCTGCGTTCTATTCTCTATTTTTAGCTCTTCGCGAATATTTGTCTTGACAGCTTTCTGAACAGATATTCCATTCATCACGAAGTTAAAAACTTAGCTTCGTAAAGAGAGGTAAAATGGAAAAAAAGATATTTTTATTAGTCTTTTCTTTATTGTGTGCGGGAATACTCGATGCAGCGATCCTCAATGTGCCGGCAGATTATGCAACAATACAAGCTGGAATCGATGCAGCAAACACTCATGATACAGTCCTTGTTGATACAGGAACTTATGTTGAAAACATTAACTACAATGGGAAGAATATTACTGTCGCTTCATTATTTCTTACTACTGCTGATACTTCCTATATTTCGCAGACCGTGATTGATGGAGACAGTGTGGATAGCGTTGTGAAATTTATGAGTGGTGAAGATTCTACTGCTGTATTGTGTGGATTTACAATAACAAATGGTAGTGCTTATGTTGGTGGCGGGATTTACTGCGAAGAATGCTCCCCAAGTCTAATAAATGTAATAATCACAAGTAATACTGGCGGGTTATATTGTATTAATAATTCAAATCCGAATTTAGAGGATGTTACTATTATTAGAAATACAGGCAGGGGGATAAGCTGTTTTGATTCAAGTCCAATTTTAGAAAATGTAATAATAAAAGGAAATGCTCCTGGTGGTGGAATTTATTGTAATAATGCTAATATGAGTTTAAGCAATGTTACTATTACCGGTAATTTTGCTAATAATTCGGGTGGTGGAATTTTATGTGCTGGGAATTCTTCCATTAGTTTTGATCCAGATAATCGGTGTAATATATTTTTAAATTATGCAGGTTTTGGGAATGATTTATATGCTTTCGACTGTCCACCTATTAATGTAATTGTGGATACTTTTACAATTTTAGAACCTGACCAAAATTTTGCATATCCCATTGATAATTTTACCTTTGATATTCTTCATAGTAAAGTAGAGCAGGTTAATAATAACCTGTATGTTAGTCCTGATGGTTCTGATGATAATAGTGGATTATCTCCCGATGAGCCATTACTTACAATATCCTTGGCATTAATAAAAATTTATGCTGATAGTTTAAATCCCAATATAATACATTTAGCAAATGGAATTTACTCACCTTCTCAAACAGGCGAGAGATTCTCTTTAAATTGCAGAAACTATGTTTCTTTACAGGGAGAAGATGTATCTTCTACTATCTTAGATGGTGAAGAGACGAGTCGTATTTTATGTTGTTATAGTGATAATTATTTTTTCATAGATAATATGACTATTAAGAATGGCTTTGTTAGAGATGGTGGTGGTATTTATTGTGGCAAATATTCCAGTCCTGATTTAAAAAACGTTATTATTAGCGGTAATAGTGCTGATGATTTTGGAGGTGGAATTCTCTGTTATGATAATTCTAATCCTAATGTAGTTAATGTTACTATTAGTGAAAATATATCTTTAGTTGGTGGTGGGATTTTTTGTCAAAATGCTAGCCCTTGTTTAATAAACTGTATTCTCTGGAATGATACTCCGAACGAAATTACCGGCACTATAGCAGCAACTTATTCAGACATTCAGGGTGGATGGGCTGGAAGCGGCAACATTAATGCTGATCCATTATTCGCAGATACATTAAATGAGGATTACCATCTCACTCAGGATTCTCCCTGCGTAGATACTGGAATTCCTGACACAACTGGACTTAATCTTCCACCTTGGGATCTGGATGGAAATATTCGTGTTTGGGATGGTAATGGAAATGGGGTTGCTATAATTGATATGGGAGCATATGAATATGGCTCACCTTCATGCTCGATACATGAACCTGAAATCCCAGAAGAAAGTATAATATATAATTTCCCCAATCCAACAAGAAACTCAACAACAATCCAATATTCACTTAAAATGAATTCTCATGTTATGATAAGTATCTACAACATAAAAGGACAACTCGTTTATGAGCTTATAAATGAGACAAAACCTAAAGGAGAATATTCGGTTTTCTATAATACAAAAGAATTGAGTTCTGGAGTGTATTTTTATAAATTACAAACTGACGAAATTTCAGAAATTAGGAAGATGATTGTGATAAGGTAACTCACGACTCAGCTTGCAAAGATGAGTCGGGGCGAAATGGGACGTAGATATACGCAGATTCAGCGGATTTTCGCAGATAAAGAATTAAATTTATTTTTCATCATTATATTTTCTGAATCAGTGTTCATCCTGTGAAATAATCCCGATGCATCGGGATTCCTGCTTTGCAGGATTTCACGGGGTAAATCAGTTTCCTCAGCGTTAATCTGTGTTCTATTCTTTTCAGATCCCCGAGTCATTCCCTTCGTGGCTGACTCGTGAAACGCAACACATGTTTATCAGCCTCATCTGCGATTATCTGCGTTCTATTCTTAAAATATTGAAGAAAGTACGTGGAAATAAATTATAAACTTGACAGCTCCATTCCAAAAAAATCTATTCCAAATACATGAAAAATGAAAACAAAATTCTCAAAGAAGTCGTCATATACTGCGACGGCTCATGCAAAGGAAATCCCGGTCCAGGCGGTTGGGCAGCAATTCTGATCTATCGAGGAAAAAGGAAAATACTTACCGGCTTTGCTAAAGAAACAACCAACAACATCATGGAACTCACCTGCGCTATAAAAGCTCTGGAAAAGCTGAAAGAGCCGTGCACTGTCGCATTATACTCGGATTCGACCTATCTCGTTAAAGGCATGACAGAATGGATGGATAACTGGAAAGAAAAGGGATGGAAAAATTCTAAGAAGAAGCAGATCAAGAATCTGGAATTATGGCAGCAGCTTGAAAGATTAGCTCAGAAACACAATATTTACTGGCAGTGGCTCAAAGGGCACGAAGGTCATCCCGAAAATGAGGAATGCGATAGACTGGCAAAATACCAAATTAAGAAATATATAAAATAATGCGATCTTCAAAAAAGGAGATTCGATGAAAAAAGCAATCCTTCTTATTATGATACTACTACTTTCAACGAGTTGTAGTGTGTTCAAAACTGCTCCGAAAGAACGATTTCAAACACAGATTCTTCCTGATCCAGTGAAGGATCTTTATTTTGGCATGTCTATGAATAAATTTGAAGATGAGAAAGATGAAAAGAACTTGGAAAATCGCACCGATTTGTCTTTTCGGTACGAGTATGTAGAAAATATCGAGAATGCTGAATTCCAATCCATCACCTATTATTTTGATGCAAAGATATCTTCCCACCCTCTTTATGAAACGATCTTTACGTTTAAGGATAATGTGGATGTGGAATCCTACACACGGAATATGTATGGTAATCCCTCGATAATGCATCATCTTCCATTTGATGAGTGGTGCTGGAAGAGCGGAGAGGGTTTCCAGATCGTTGCCTGGACATTTGAAAATAAACTGGTCATCATTGCAACGATCAAGAAAACTGAATGGGCTGAGCTCAATATTTGCGGAGAATAATGGTTTTTGAAACAACTCGTTTGATTGCAAGAAGACCAACCACAAAAGATGAGGATGTGGACTTCTATTTTCAGCTCTGGAATGACCCACAGGTAATGAAAAATGTCGGGTTCCCAAAAGGATTACTGATACGTAGAGAAGAGATCATTGCGCAGTTGGCTCGTGCAGAAAACTCAGAATTTGACCACACCTTAATAGTGATAGACAAAGAGAGCGATACTCCAATAGGGGAATGCAAACTCGGCAGTCCTGATGAAAAGGGTATCAGCACAACAGATGTAAAATTATTGCCTCTTTATTGGAACAAAGGATTTGGCACAGAGATAAAAACATGTCTTATCAATTATATTTTCACACACACGAACTGCAAAGCAATTCAAGCAACTCCGAACAAATCAAATATCGCATCCCAAAAAATGCAGGAGAAAGTTGGTGCGAAACGTGTTAGCGAAGGAACCTACCGGTTTCCGGAATCCATGCGATCCTATACAAAACCTGTTGAATATATTTTATACCAAATTGATAGAGCAGAATGGGAAAAGAGGTAGGAACACATAAAATTAAAAAATTTATGGACATTCTTATTATGAATATAAAAGAAGTAAAAAAATAAAAAAAGGAGTTATCTGAAGATGGAAAATATTCTTAATTATTTAAATGCAAATCCGATTTTGTGGGTGATACTCGGCATTCTTGCAGTACTTCTTATAATAGCGATCATAAAAAAAATGTTTAAACTTCTCATTGTTTTAGTTGTGATCGCTCTGGTGTATGTTGGTTATCTGTTCTTTACAGGCAAGCCAATTCCCACAAATAAGGAAGCATTGATCGAACACGGAAAAGAATTGCTGGAAAAAGGAAAAGATGCAGGTAAAGATCTGCTCGAGAAGGGAAAAGATGCCGGCGAGGATCTAATAGAAAAAGGTAAGGAGGAACTGAAGAAGAAAACAGACAGTTAGAAATCCGGAATATTATTGCTTTCTATTGTCGATATATTGTTAATTCAACTCTGCGTTCTCTGTGGTGTAATTTTTTCTCTTTAGTTTCCTTTGGCTTAAATTTTCTACAGTGTAAATACCTCATATCCTCTTGCGTATTTAGTACATTATTACGCCCTGATCACTCCGAAACTGACCGCAGAATTTATCATTGCCTGCAGTTCATTGATGGCTTTGGATACCGATTGTCCGATCAGATCCATCTTGGAGATTTGATAGATCCGTTCAGATGCCTTTTTGATCTCCTGTGAAGAGAATATCTGGTCAACAAGTCCGCATGATTTTATAAGGGAAATGACCACAATATCGCGTGGTTCGGGAATTTCATCGCTGAGAACGATCTGCCGGACACGGTTTTTTACCGAAACTTCCTCTGCGTTGTTTAGCACGGGATAACGTTTCTGAGGAAAAATCCAAAGTAGCTTCTTCTTTTTCTCTTCAAGGATTCCCTTTTCAACAAGGCGCTGTGTTAAAATTTCTCTCAGATTGGTGAATCTATTTCTGATCTCTTTCACCCAGTACAGGGCATTTTTACTGTCTGGGTATTGTTTTATAAGCGTGATTACTTCATCATAGATCGGGTCACCTGTTTCGGAATCATCGATAAGTATCAGATGTTTAAGGTCTGTATCGATTTTGTTTTCTAAAGCCAGTTCCATCAAAATAGCTCCTGCCAGCGCACTCTCAAAGGACATAAGCGACATCGGGAGAAAGTAGCCCTTCTTATCATCAAGGGCAAGTAAAATTAATTCTTCTGCAAAACTAAGCATCCTCATTTCTCCATTGATTTTATTTTGAATACGATTCAGGATACTCTCATTTTTTTCGTCAATGAAATTTATAAAACAATTTCAGGAATCAATAAATTTATAAATTCTTTGACAACAAATATACTTCTCTATCAAACATAGATGCTATAAAGAAATGCTATTGCTATGGAGGAACGATGATTAATCCACAGATTTTCAGAGAATATGATATTCGTGGTATCGTAGATAAGGATCTCACAGATATTGCTGTTGAGAATATTGGACTTAGCTTTGGTACATATTTGCACAGCTTGGATCTGAAAACAGTGGCTCTCGGTGGAGATTGCCGTCTCAGTTCAAACCGATTTCGAGCTATACTCAGCGATGCCCTGGCGCAAACGGGCTGCAAAGTTATAGATGTGGGCACTGTGCCTACTCCTGTGCTGTATTATGCAATTGAAAAGCTAAAGACAGATGGCGGATTGATGGTCACAGGCAGTCATAATCCTCCGGATTTTAACGGCTTTAAACTCTGCATTGGCACCTTCTCTATTTATGGAAAGGAAATTCAAAAGATCCGAGAGATAATTGATGACGGCGTATATATTTCAGGTGAAGGTTCTTACGAAAAATACGACTCTATCATTCAGGATTATCAGGATTATGTGGTTGAGCATCTCATTATTGACAGACCTATTAAGGTCATTATCGATTCTGGAAACGGCACTGCAGGTCCAGTTGCTCCGGACATTTATCGAAAACTGGGATGTCAAGTGATCTCCCTTTTTGAAGAAATGGACGGCACTTTCCCAAATCATCATCCCGACCCGACAGTCAAAGAGAATATTGAAACTCTTATTAGAAAAGTTATTGATGAAAAGGCAGATGTGGGAATCGGTTTTGATGGCGATTCCGACCGCATCGGCGCTGTTGATGAGAACGGAAATATTGTCTGGGGTGACCAGTTACTTATGATTTTTGCTCGTGCAGTGCTCAAGGAACACCCGGGTGCAACTGTCATCTCTGAAGTGAAATCATCAAAAAATCTCTATGATGACATACGAAAGCACGGCGGAAATCCCATTATGTGGAAAACCGGCCATTCTCTTATTAAGGAAAAAATGAGAGAAGAAGAAGCATTACTCGGAGGCGAGATGAGCGGTCATATGTTCTTTGCCGATAAATATTTCGGCTTTGACGATGCGATCTATGCAGGCGGGAGATTGCTTGAAATTCTCTCTCAAACCGATAAGCCACTCAGCGAACTTCTATCCGATGTACCTCCGGTGTACAACACTCCTGAGATCAGGATCGACTGTGCTGATGAGAAGAAATTCGACGTCGTTGAACATGTGAAACACTATTTTGAAAAGAAGAAATGCAATATAAATGATATTGACGGAATGCGTATCACATTTGAGGATGGGTGGGCTCTGGTGCGTGCATCGAACACCCAACCGGTGCTGGTTCTCAGGTTTGAAAGCACTTCGGAAGAACGTCTTGCAGAGATCAAAGATATGATCATGAGAAAAGTCGAGGAGTTTATCAAAGCAGCTTCCTGATCCAATGAACTCTTCATACGAAATATCCGTTTCTGATTTGCTTTCCCCAAAAGCAATTCTACTCGATCTTACCGAACCGGATAAAACTGAATTGTTACATTTCCTTTGCACCAAAATTTCTAAACTGTATCCCGATGTTGATCTACAGATTTTTTTTACAGATATTATGAAACGCGAGAATGACCTATCCACTGGCATTGGAAATCATATTGCGATTCCACATGCCTTTGCTGAGTCCGTACAGAAAATGCACCTACTCTTTGCAACTCATACTGGAGTTGAATACGATTCTCTCGATGGCAAAACTGTGAACATAATCTTTATGCTCGCAATACCACCAGATGAAAACAAATTATATGCTTCCTTTCTCATGAAGGTCTCTCAACTTATGAGGATCAGGGAACTTAGAGAATCGCTAATGAATACTCGATCAACCGAAGATGTCATTATGTTATTCCAAAAATATGAAGGCACAGATTAAATGAAAAATTATTAGTTGGAGACAAAAATGTCAGAAAATAAAAAATATGTAGAACTTATCTGGGCTGGCAAATACGATAAAATTGAAAAAGGAAACAGAAATCCTATTGAAAGACCAAACCTTCCTCTACAATTAGTTGAAACTATAAATGAACCCCGAATGAAAGAATATGATTATGATAAAGATATATTTAGAAATGTTTATTATCCAAAAGCTGAATATCCTGAGAACTACCCAAAGGACTGGAAAAATAAACTCATCTGGGGTGATAATAAGCTGGTGATGTCATCTTTGATAAAACAAGGTTGGGCTGGAAAGATAAATCTGATATATATTGACCCACCATTTTTCACAGGTTCGGATTTTACTATAAGGACAAAATTAGGTAATGAAAAAATAGAAAAAGAACCTTCCATTATTGAAGAACGAGCTTATAAAGATACCTGGGGCGGTGGAATTGCTTCTTATCTGAAATATATGTATGAAAGATTGGTTTTAATGAGAGAACTTCTGGCAGAAAATGGTTCTATTTATGTGCATCTTGACTGGCATGTAGGACATTATGTAAAATGTATGATGGATGAGATTTTTGGATATGAGAATTTCAGGAATGAGATTGTGTGGA
>JAUWPE010000091.1 GCA_030611765.1 Candidatus Cloacimonadota bacterium
TTGTTGAAGGTTGAATTAATTTTGCCCGAACTGTTATCTTCAGCCACACTTTGGTCTCTCTTAACTCTTTTAAAGCTACTTTCAGTTTATTCATCCTGTTAGATATTTCGTTTAAAATATTGTTTTCCATTATTATATTAATTATCTAACGGGGTAAATAAAATCAGCCTTAGATTCAGCACTTTAAGCCTCTCCGTAATTTGCAGCAGGTGATGTTCCGCTTGTGTTGGTTACCAAGCCAGTCTTCATTTCATTACGCCTTGATAAACAGGGGCTTGGTAACCAGAATCTAACCGCATAATCAATAAGATGATCCTGTAAATCGAACTTCTTTTGATTATTTTCTTTTTTCTTTTCTTTCTTACTCATTTATTTTTTTCCTTCATCATTGGATATTCCGTGTTGGATATTGGATATTATTTTCAACTTACCCAATCAATTCTTCAAAAAACTAAAAATTTATTGTTTGGGAACCTCCACGCTATCTTCTGGTTCCGGAAAAATAAAAATACTGTCTTCTTCGGCTGTGATCAGAACAGAATCTATGATCGAGGAGGTATCCTGAATTGTAAATAATGAATCCGGAATAATGGTACTGTCCGGTAATGCAATTGTAGAATCAATTATCACTGTAGTATCTTCTACTGTTTCAAAAGAAAGGAAATGTGTTCCATCAAAGAAATCAGAAACCTCGGTTTTCAGTTCGTGTTGAGGGTAATTTGTGAAAAGTTCTTCAAGATAGGGTCTGGCAGAAGTTGTGTCCCTGTTTTCTGTCACAAAAAGGTAGGACTTCAAATATAATGCTTGCGGATACACTTCTGTGGAATCATACAAAGCGAGGATTGTATCTAAATATGCATGACTTTGCTCTAGTGTAACAGAATCAAAGTAAAAATCCAGCGCTTTATACAAATATTGCTGGGCATAGTGTTCTTCCGGATCTACCAGCTCAAATGGCTCGTTATTGATAAGATTTTTTCCAGCAATCGTATATTTTGAAACGGGATAATCGGTCTCAAGGAGCAGGAATATCTCTGAAGCTTTATCTGTATCCTGAAGTTTTTCCTGATATGTCCAAAGCTTCATAAAGAGAACTTTTGGTATGATCTCTTTCTCAAATTCCTGAATAGTATTGTGAAGGTTCTCTATTTTTACGAGAAGCTGCTGCTTGGTAACAACAACTACTTTCTCAGGTTCTGTTACAGTGCTGTCTGCCATTGTGGAATCAATAAGAACACTGTCTGTAAGAGTTGTATCAATAATTGATAATCCTCTAAGACTGTCTGCAAGTGATGAGTCCGGTATAACAATAGAGATTGAGTCATCTTCGATCTGAATTATTGCGACAGTATCAAAAACTGCCGAAATCGAATCTTCAGTTACTGAAGCAGAATCTTCCATCTGAACTGGGATATCTATTTCCAGAGAATCTGAAATAAAGAGGGAGTCGTTCTCAGTGTCAATTGAGTCCGGTTCCGGGTAGTACAGCATCATAATAGTAAGGGAATCAAGCTCCTGTCTGAGTAGTGGAAGCCGCTCGATGATATTATCATACATTGCGAGGGCTGAGTCCGGCTGGTTCAGGTCAAAATTATAGTATTCCGCAAGCTGGAATTGGAATTCAACGATTTGGCTTATCTGACTACTGCTTTGAATTGTTTGATAGCTGATAAGTTCCTGGGCGATTTTTAATTTATTTTTTGTCTGTTTAACAAGTTTTTCATTGAGATGTTTTACGGTGACAGCATTGAATTTTTCCACAGCTTGTTCATAATCCTGCAGCACATCAAAATAGATATTACCCCAGTAATAATTAATCTCAGAGATTATCTTCTTTCCCTTGTTATCTTTGATGATATTATCAAACATGTCAAATGCTTTTTCCGTATTTCCCAGATGAGCTTCGCAGATAGCCATATACATCCTTATCTCAGGAAGTTTGTCATAATCGACTTCAATATCATTAAGTTTTTCGAAAACAAGAAGAGCTTCTTTATATTTACCGATCTCGACATATATATTGCCGATATAAAATAAAACATCCAGCCGGCATCTTTTGATCGGTTTTTCCGCAAGTAGATTCCGAAAAGCAAGCTCTGCATTACGATATTCACCATTTTTGAACTCAATTTCAGCGTAGAGGAACATTGCCTTGAGGTGAGGTTTTTTTTTAAGATTTGTATTCAGCAGCTCCAGAATTGTGTTCCTTGCATCATTATATTTATCCCTCTCGATATAATAATCTGAAAGATCAAAGTATGCTTCTGTGCGAACTTCCTGGAATCTTGGATTGGTGAAGATCGCAGAAAACTGCTTCATCGCATCATCGTATTCCTTCATTGCAAGATAGGTCTTTGCAAGATAGAGTTTTGCAATAGGATAGAGTTCGTATTTATTGTAATATTTCTCATATTCCTGAAATTTCCGAAGTGCTTTTATGTAATTTTCCTGTTCGTAAAAGCATTGCCCTATCAGCAGGATCGCATCGTCAACCCATTTGTTCGTGGGATATTCCTGTATGATATACGCACACTTGCCAATGGATGTTTCGAATTTCGAATCAATACTTGGCGAAACCTTTCCGTCGTTCTTCTCTTTTGCATTCAGCGCTTCTGCGTAGTATTTTTTCGCATTATAAAAAGTATTAAAATAGACGCAACTTGTAAGCACAAGCAGGATTGAGAAAATTAAGAGAAATGTACGCGTTTTCACTTTTTGATATTACTCTAAGCTGCCAACTACGTTCTCTACTTCTTCAAGTATTTCGCAAGTTCTCACGAGTTCTTTCATATTTGTATGGTCGGGATAAAGAGGTCTGTCAATATCAAGAAAATCAACGTGTCTTCGTATAACTTCTTTTGCTTTTGTGACACCAGCGCCAAATTTATATTCTTCTTCGCGGAAATCAAGTGCCTGTGCCGCAGCCATGAATTCAATACCAAGAATCCCATATGCATTGTCCATGATCTGGAAATTTTTGATCGCGGTATTCATTCCCATAGAGACAAAATCTTCTTGATCGGCAGCAGCAGGAATGGATTGAATTGAAGCTGGAGCACAAAGAATTCTCTGTTCAACGATTTGCATGTCCGCAGTGTATTGGCTGAGCATCAAGCCGGAGAACATGCCGGCACCTTTTGTGAGGAATGCCGGTAATCCAACGCTTAATGCCGGATTGTTCAATCTGTTCATGCGGCGTTCGGACATTACGGAAACCATTGTGATCGCAGCGCTTATCATATCCATTGGAAGTGAAACTGGAGAGCCCTGGAAATTAGCTCCTGTAAGTTGCAGTTTTCTATCCGGGAAGAATACAGGATTATCACCAACTCCGTTCAACTCGATCTCAACTTGTGAACGAGCATAGACAATTGCATCGTGAGCAGCACCGATTACCTGCGGAGTGGAGCGCATGGAATAGGCATCCTGTACTTTGCATTTCATTCTTCCTTCTGAAAGGTCGCCGCCTTTGACGAGTTTTTGAATTGAATTTGCACAACGGATTGCACCTTTAAATCCACGGATCTCGTGAAGTAGGGGAGTGTAGGGCTTCATATTTGCTTTGAGTGCTTCGAGGGACATTGCTGCTGCAATTTCTGCCTGTTTGAGCCATCGGTTTGCATCGTAAAGCATAATAGCACTCATAGCAGTCAAAAGGTTAGAACCATTGATCGCAGCAAGCCCATCACGAGCTTTAAGTCCGGGAATTGGAATACCTGCTTGGTCCATTGCTTCTTTGCCTTCGAGAAGTTCTCCCTGATAATATGCTTTTCCCTCTCCAAGAAGAAGGAGTGCGATCTGTGACATTGGAGCAAGGTCTCCACAGGCACCCACAGAACCTTTCTGGCAAACAAAAGGCGTTACACCTTTATTCAACATTGATGCAAGTGTAAGTGGAATTTCAGGACGGCAGCCGGAGTTTCCTTTCACAAGCACATTTATCCTTCCGACCATTGCTCCGCGCACGTATTCAATAGGAGCCGGATCACCGATTCCTGCAGCATGATTGTATACCAAATAACGCTGAAAGTCTTCCATCTGTTCATCGCTGAGTACTACTTCGGAAAATTCGCCGATTCCTGTATTTACTCCATACATGATCTCATGGGCTTTGATCTTTTCTTCCAGCATTGAGCGGCACTCTTTGACTCGTTCGATGCTTTCCTGAGGAATTTCAACTTTTTCATTTTCTCGGGCGATCCTCACGACCTTTTCAATAGTTAAATCATATCCATTCAAAACAATTGCCATGGTAAGCTCCTTTATATTATAATTCGATTGTTATTAATTGAAGTGTCTTTTCTATGTCAATATATGCGACTTTATCACGATCCCAGAAATCCACCCCTGCCTTACGTAGTTTGGTGTAGATGCCATAGGTTTTTTTTCCAAAAGTATGTTCTGGAGTTTCATTCAGGAAATCAGGGTCAATACGAAGACGCAAATCCAATGCCTGGCATGCAGTGATATATTCGATGGCAATTATCTTGCGGACATTTTCCAGAATTTCCCTGAACTGACGAGCAGCGATCGTGCCCATGGACACGTGGTCTTCGACATCTTCACTTGTAGGAATGGAATCCACGCTCGCAGGATGTGCAAGTACTTTATTTTCCGAAACCAGAGCAGCAGCAGTATACTGCAGGATCATGATCCCGCTTTGCAATCCGGGCTCTGTTGTTAGCATGCTGGGAAGTCCATGGCTCAGAAATTGAGAAGTAAGTTTAAAGATTCTTCGTTCCGAAATATTTCCAAGTTCAGCAATTGCAATCTTCAAAAAATCGCAGACTTGAGCAATGGGTTCTCCATGGAAATTTCCACCTGAAAATGCCTTGATAGGTCTCTTGGCTTCAGGAATGATGAGTGGGTTATCAGTAACTGCATTTGTTTCCCGTCCAATAATATTTGCAGCAAAATCGAGTATTTCTTTAATTGGTCCTACCACTTGTGGAAAACATCGTAGAGAGTAACTGTCCTGTACCTCTGATTTTCTGGAATCTATCAGAGCGCTGCCCTCAATATATTTCATGACTTTGCGAGCGATCTCGATCTGACCTTTTTGCCTGCGTAATTCATGAATCTTTGGTTGGAACGCATCGGACACACCTCGTAATGCTTCCAGAGATGCAGTAAAAATTTTAATCGAATTTTTTAGAAGGACTTGTGCATCGACAAGCGCCAATGCAGCGATCGCAGTCATTACATTGGTGCCGTTGTTCAGTGCAAGCCCTTCTTTAGCGTCAAGCACAACACGCTCTATACCTGCGTCGTGCATTGCTTTCAATCCAGAAATGGTCTTTATAGTATAGTTATCGCGATCGGTATTTTCTTCGATGATCACTCTTCCGCTATATTCTTCCAGCTCCTGGTCTTCTCCTCGAGAAAGCACAAGCATAATATGAGATATTGGCGCAAGATCACCGCTTGCACCCACAGAACCTTGAGCAGGAACTGCAGGATGAACTCCTTTGTTCAACATTTCTATAAGCGTTTCAAGAGTTTTCAGTTTGATGCCGGAATAGCCGCTTGCAAGTGAATTGATCCTCAGCAGCATGCTTGCCCTCACAACTTTGACAGGAAGATAATTCCCCACGCCTGTGGAATGACTGATAATCAAATTTCGCTGTAATTCTTTTAATTTTTCAGGAGCAATTAGTTTGTCTTTGAAAGCCCCAAAGCCGGTATTAACTCCATATACAACCTGATTTTCTTTGATAATATTATCTACGCATATACGACATTTTTGTATCTTTATCTTTGCTTCCTCAGTGAGAACCACCTTTGCTTTTTTCTCGGCTACTGTGTAAATCTGTTTGAGAGTTAGAGAATTTCCGTCGATATAGATCGTTGCCATATTAGAATCGCTTTTCTAATGACAGGGAAAAACGCTGATGGATATGATCATAACCACAATTCAGCGAGACCGAGCTTTCCTTTGTGATCCCTTTATTATAGAGATGAACTGAATGAACTGCTTTGATCATGCTGACAAGCCGGTTTACAAGCATTCCTGCAATAGTAAATTTTGAGATGATCTTATATTTGTTCTTCTCGCGACGAAGTTCGCCATAACGATACCACACATTTTTGGAACCCCAATCCCATGCCTCTTCACCAACATATAGATACTCTTCAAGGAATTGATCGTAATCTTCCTGGGTCCAAGGTTCAGTAAAATTATAATATCCATATAATGCATTTCTTGCATACAAATACACAAAGTTATTATATTCTGTGCTGCAATAGTAATCTTGTAGAAGTGTGTAATATAAGTCATCAGCACCTATGATCTGCGTTCCTGAATAAGCTTCTGCATATTTTTTATAATCGTTCTCAGCCCATTTTGCCTGTTGCAGAAAACCGAAATAGCCAAGCCACAGTAGCGTCTCTGCAGCGAGACTTGCAACTCCCGAAGAAGTATTCTTGGCGTATAGTTCGCCTGTGCCGGGAATGGCAAATGACATCAGTGCAGCCAGAGCTTTTGATTTGGGCTTTTCTGCATAAAGTATAGAAGAGCTTAATAATACGAGAATAAGTACGATGATTAAAAATTTGTATTTCATTTTGTGATTCCAATCTTTACTAATTCGCTTTTCCCGCCAACCTTGATCATTGCGAAATACACGCCTGAAGAAACATTGTCAATCGGCCACACATATTCATTATTTATATATGCTGTGATTGATAGCTCATCACTGAATAGAATATCCGCAGCGAGGTTATAGATCTTTATTGAGGAAGCGGCATCTTGATTTGAACGTATTCTTATCCTGACTTCTCCGGATTCAGCTGGATTGGGATAGGTAAGGATCGTAAAGGTTGATGTTGAGTCAGGATTTCCATCTGAGAGGGTTGTTACACAAGCTGTTCTTTGAGGTCCATTTTTATATCCGTTCCAATAGACTTCTACAGGGGAATTATCAATATGAGTAAACGAATACATCTGAACGAGAGAATCGGAGATCGGCAGATACAGCATCGAGGATGATCCATTCTGAGAAATTGAGGGAGATGCAAGAGCTAACCCGTTCGCAAAACTATACATATCCTGAACTACACAATTGTTATCAATTGCCTGAGTCCAATTCGAGGAAGTGGGAAGGTAGAGTGAAATATTTTCAGCCAAATAATTCTGCCCGATAATTGGTGAAACGGATCCTGAATAGGATACATCATAAGGCATGATTGGGGTTTTATTCAAAAATGAACCGTTGGGCTGCAAGATGAAGATCCTATCATCGCAGGTGAAAACCAAGTCGTGTGAGCCATCATTATTCACATCACCAAGAGAAATATTAGAAGGATTTAAGACAGGATAGGTGGCAGAATCAAATATCTGAGTGACAATGCCATCTGCAATGACATGTATCGAACCGGAATTATCTTGAACATATATTCGCTGTTCATGAACAAAATCTTTCATTAAGCTCTCAATAACCGGATAGTAATTGCCTATCTGAACTGTTAAAGGAAATTCTTCACACATTGTAAGAGAAGTATCATAAATTGCTACAGTGTTTTCATGAGTAAGTGCAACAAGCTCATTTATAATTGAATCAAAAGCGATCTTCTCAATATGCGTATTTTCCTGAGCAATAACAGATGGGGTATCTCCATCAAATCTTACTTTTCTCAAACCAAGATCAGTTGGAACGATAATATCATTTTCTGAAATTTGAATTGGAGAATCGGTGATCCATCTATCGAGCTTGATGCCGTAAGCTGTTATAGGTGGATAGCTCATAATGTCATATCGTATAAAAGCAAGAGAATCTTCGAGTGACAGGATTACATATTTCTTTTGTTCAAATTCTCCGAGAGAAAGAGGTTGTGTGATAGGTTTAGTAAAAGCAATTAAGGTATCTCCAAATAGCTCTTCTTCATAAAATACTAACAGAGAATCTGAAGCAATTGCAAGGACATGAGTATCGAATATATCATTTTTATATTGTCGTGAATAATGTATAAGCTCGTGGGCTGGATTGAATTTCTGAACCGGTTTGTACGATGTGATCTCATCATAGGTTTGATACTGAAAAGTGAAGGACATTTCTACACCATAATTGCTTATGTTTGTGATTTCAAGCAGAGAATTTATACCTTCGTTGCTGAAGGAATTCGGTCTTGTTTTTGG
>JAUWPE010000174.1 GCA_030611765.1 Candidatus Cloacimonadota bacterium
ATAATGAGGAAGTAAAATTTTTCCGTCTCTTGTTATCCTTGTCTTAATTTTGTAAGTATTCATATTTTTCTTCCTTTAATTAAGATTTATATTAACAAAATATATATTCTATATTCTCTGTGTATCTCGGGTTAAATTATTATGCTTTTCCTGCAGAACCAAGCACGTTCTTATTCTTGTGCTCATACATGGCAATCAGCTCTGTTCTTGCGGGTCCAAGATATTGTCTTGGGTCGAAAGCAGAAGGGTTCTTTGCAAGGAATTCACGTATAACAGCCGTCATTGCGAGTCTGCCGTCAGAGTCGATATTGATCTTGCAAACCGCAGACTTCGTGGCTTTTCTTAATTGATCTTCAGGAACTCCGGCAGTGCCGTGCATATCACCACCATATTCATTTATGATCTTGATATATTTTGGCATAACAGAGGAAGAACCATGAAGCACAATAGGAAATCCGGGAATTCTATGTTCGATCTCTTCAAGAATATCAAAACGAAGTGGAGGAATCTCCTCACCCGGACCTACTTTGAATTTATAAGCACCATGTGAAGTGCCGATCGAAATTGCAAGAGAGTCAACACCTGTTCTGTTCACAAAATCTTCTACATCATCAGGATCTGTATAGTGAGAAACTTCTGAAGAGACATCATCTTCTATGCCGGCAAGAACACCCAATTCACCCTCAACTGAGACATCATGCTGATGGGCATATTCTACAACTTTTTTAGTAAGTGCGATATTTTCTTCATATGGAAGTGAAGAACCATCGATCATAACAGACGAGAAGCCATATTCAATACAGCTCACACAGAGTTCATAGCTATCTCCATGATCAAGATGCATAGCCACAGGAACTTCTTTACCCATTTGCTTCATCATTTCGATGGCGCCCTGCCCCATATAGCGCAGCAGTGTTTCATTTGCATATTTTCTGGCACCTTTCGAAATCTGCAATATCACTGGCGAAGCAGTATTCACACATGCAGTAATGATCGCCTGTAGCTGTTCCATATTGTTAAAATTATAGGCGGGGATGGCATATTTGCCATCCATCGCCTTTTTAAACATTTCACGCGTATTTTTAAATCCTAATTCCGTATAATGTACCATGAGTTCCTATTCTTTCTCTTTTTCTTCGACATCGATCTCGAGGTCCACTTCTTCCTCGACTACTTCTTCATCCTTTTTATCTTCTTCATCTTCATCTGTTGAGACATCTTCCTCGTCATCTTTTCTCTTTGGATAGAATTTATCCTGTGATGAAAGATAAATGAAGGTTTGGGCAGCGGTCATGTAATTGAAGAAATAGGAATAGAGTATTGCAGCGATGAAGATAAGGAATATACTAATTATGAAGCCGGGGATCAGGTAGTAGCCGCCTATTCCGAATCCCATATTCAAACCCGGGAAAAGAAGTACAATAAATCCAAAGAATTTCGGAATGGTTATCTTTGCAAATTCCTGTCCCATAATAAGATGAGCACCCCAGCTTGTAAGCGCAACTGCTCCCTGAACAACTACAAAAACAAAGCAAAACGCAATACACCCGACAATCCACGATAGTACATGAGTGGCAATAATATACACGCCATGATCTTTAATAAGATGGAATAAGCTGATGATGCTGTCCATTGCAGATTCCTGCTCCACGCCAACGATCACTGCTCCATAGGTACAGGTGAAACAAAGAATGACAAGAGCCAGTACTGCGAAAAGTGAGATTGCAAAGGGAATCAAATACATGATTGAAAGCCATAACGAGCCCACATACGGTATCATGCCGATCACATAAAAGAAAAGAAGACCGAGTGCAACGAGGACAAAGAGCAGAATCCAACCTAACACATAAAATACAAAGGTCTTAATATTCTTTCCTAAGAATTTAAACACGTCTTTCCAGCCGACAAATATCTCATCATCGACTACTTCCGTTCGTATAGAGAACGCAATACTCATTTTTGCGATGAACATAATAAAAGCAATGAGAATAATCCCGATTATCGATTTCACAGAAAACAGTTTCAGAGCGATCAGCATACTATCTCTCATTCCGAACATTGCCATCGGTTTGAGAAGAGTGTCGAAAATGAGAAAATAGGCAACGAGTCCCATAAGTATGTACGCCACACCTGATATCATCAAACGATGAAATCGAAATGAATGATTCCACGCTTTAAAGATATCCTTGAACTTGAAAACCTTAGCTTGTTTTTCTTCCATATCATCTCCTTACGGATGTATTATTAATATTGTTCATTTTTTAAGCCATGTTCGGATTTGATGTCAATTATTATTAAATTGAAAGTAAAAATAATTTGACAGAGAAAATGGAAACCCAAGTAATTTGAACCAATTCATTTCTGAATTAATTCATTTTTTGGAGAATATATGACTGGATTAAGAGAAAAAAAGAAATCCAAAAGGAAAGACCGAATCTTTTCTGCAGCAGTTGATCTTTTTAATGAAAAAGGATTTTCAAACACCTCAATTCATGATATTGCAGAAAATTCCAATCTTGCTGTTGGAACGCTCTACAATTACTTTCCTTCAAAGAACGACCTTCTTCTTGAGATCATGCAGGATGAGATGGAAATTAATATCACAGAGAGTAGTGCCCTCTTCAACGATGTAAATCTGCAAGATAAAAGTGCTAAAGATATCATAAAGTTGCTTGCAAAAAAGATTTTTAGTATTCCCCTACTCGTCAACAAAGAAAGTTTGAAAGAGATCTTCATTGCAACTTTCTCTTCAAATGTTTATATGAAAAATGTTATGATACTGGACCTCGAACTTATGAAAGCGTTTCAATATTTGCTGGAGCGGCTTCAAAAAGCGAACATGATCAACCGGGAAATGAATATATTCAGCGCAACAAAAATTTTCTATTCTAATATGATGATTCAAATGATGATGTATCTTTTCGAACCGGGAATGGATAAAGAAAAACTGTTTGAAAACACAGATGAAATGATTGATCTTGCTTTTCAGGGTATGAAACCATAAAAAAGTAAAAAAGGAAAAAATATTAAACCACAAAATTCACTGAATTCACGTAATATGAAAAAAATTTTGAGAATTAAGAATTTTATAGTTTTGTTTTCTAAAAAGGGTCTGGCTTATTATTGCGTTCCGAAGCAGGGGCTTGGGAACGAGTGTACGTTTGACTTGTACCTAGTTATATTTTCGTGTTTTTTCGTGTCTTTCGTGGTAAAAAATTTAGGAGATATATATGTCTAATATGTTC
>JAUWPE010000137.1 GCA_030611765.1 Candidatus Cloacimonadota bacterium
GTAAAAAAGCAAGTAACATTGGAATAACTTTCATTCAAACTCCTTTTATTTCATCAATATCATTTTTCTTATCTGATAGAATTTTTCTGTGTTCATTCGGTAAAAATACACGCCATTTGCAACCGGATGCCCGGATGCATCCTTTCCATCCCATTGAACAGAATGAACTCCTGCAGGAAGTTCATCTTCTGTAATAGTCTTGACCTTTTGTCCCAAAATATTATATACTTCGATGTTTACTTTCGAAGGATTCTTTAAAGCAAACCGAATATTTGTTACGTTACCAAAAGGATTTGGGAAATTTTCAGCAAGGAAATTTTGAGTGATTTGAGATGGCTCGTCATTTGAAGTCGGAGCGCCAAGTGGCGGGAAAATAATATAGTCGATCCACGCACAATCCTGCCCGCCAGTTACACCCACATCCTTTTCATATCGCCATTCGAATGTATGTACTCCGGCTGAAACAGCATAAGATTCATCCGACCAGGGCGATTCTCCGCTCCATTCATCCTGAAGTGATCCATTTATATAGAATTGCAGGTAATCATAATTATTTTCTGAGGATACTTTTTTCCAAAAGCTTATTTCACCATCGCTGAAAACCTCAACATCAATCAACAACGATGTCTCTGACTGATGCAGAATATCTCCAGTTCGAACACAGTAATTCCCTTCGTAGGGATTCGTTTCACTGATCGTCCAGTCTGCCTGTCCGCCAAAATACCAATCATACATACTGAAATCACCTGTTTCAAAATCTTCTATAATAAGACCTATTGTCATACCGAATTCTTCATCAAGTTCATACGCACCGGCTATTACATCATATTCAAAGATGACTGCTGTACCTACTTCAATCTGTGAACTTGCAGTAATGGTGAAAATGGCATTCGCAGTTTCTCCGGCTTCGATCTGCCCAAGTGAAAGAGTTGTATTTTGGATCGTGATCAAATTTTCTGCGCAAGATAGTGTTGCCTGAGCGTCCGGTGAGGTCGCATGACCGGTGTTGAGTGTTGGGATTGTCATAATAACCGTTTCACCAGGGTCGAGAATTCCATCATTATTTCCTGCGCAGTCATCGATCTGACAATTTCCCATTTCCAAAACCGGCGCATTAAGAATGATTGCAAACTGGGTATCCCAATTCTGCTTTCCATCCGCAGTAATATCCATTGTGATCGCGGCTATATGCTGATCGGGTATATAATCATCAACTAAAATAGGAAGAACGTTTTCCTGAGTTGCGGTGCCGCTTGCAAAGATCGTATCAAAGAAAGCTGAGGAATAGGAACAGGTTATATATTCATCATCGGAACTGAGTGTTGCGGTCACATTTATTGCATCCTGAGTTCCAACATTTTTCAGTACAAAATCAAAACTTACTTCTTCGGAATATTCAGGAGTATTATTATTATCATCTTTTGTCGCAACACTATCAATAATAATATAAGCGCCGGAACTTGGAATAATCGTGATATCATAACTCGATTTCAGGCAATTATAGCCAGTCACAATAAGCTGTGCAGTACCAACATCAGTAAAAACAGGATCGATATTTATATTTGCAACTCCTATCGCGTTAACTGCTCCAGATCCGTGAAATACTCCATCCCTAAGAAGAGTACAAATCAATCCTTCCGTATCAGTTCCTATGCTTGTAACGGTAACTTGTACTTGATCCTGCCCGATAAAAATACTGTCGGGATAAATGACCTGAATATTAATTGGTTCGTCAGTCCAGATTGGCATAACAGGATCGCCAATGACATTGCAGCAGTAGAAACACCAGCGCAATGCACCTTCCTCGTTCTGCCCCGGAGCATTCACCCACGGTGCAGTATTTATCTTTGAATTCAAATGAGCTTCCCCTATCCTGTCTTTTTGGAGGGAGTAAAGGGCGTTCACATATTCTCTATGCAGATGCTCGGAAGGACCTTCGGTTTGTCCTTCGTTGAACCACCCGTAACGTGAATTGCCAATAAATGAAGCTGCGAAATTTTCCAGATTAACTATCTTCTCTGCAATACAATCGTTGTAATCAAAAGCTCCGGAAAGACAGCCGTGAGTATAAATATGAGTATAATTATGTGTAATACCATTCACATTTGAAAAGTTTGCATTCGTAATATCACTGCTATTCATTCGCATACAATAGGTCTCATTAGCATGTCCGGAATGGTGAACATAAGATTTTCCTTCATTGATCTTGCTGATAAGAGTTGAACTATTCCAATATCCCAAATCCCTATCAAATAATTTTTCGATATCCTGAGTTGCTGGTATACCATCTGTTGCATAGCCGTTATCGTCATGATAACCAATAAGTAGATCCAGGTAATCTCCACCCCAGGTTTGTGGATCACTCCAGAGATCTTCTCCGGCAAGGATTGGTTTTGCCAACTCTCCAAGCACAGGATTTTCCTGATACATCATCGATTTATTGAGGATATTTGTCAGTTCAGTAGAATTACTGAAAGACATTCTTCCGACAGACACATCGGGCAACAGATCGTCTTCCCCTATCTCACCCCAAAGATTATCTCCATCATTATTCCAAGTGCCGTCAAGCGCAGAATAATAAAGATCAGCCGGAATATCATCATCAGTATATACAGAGGAAGACTGCACTTCGCAGAAGAAACCACGATGTGGAATATGTTCATCATCTCCGCCGATGATCACATGAAGGATTCCGTTAGATTGATACTCCTGAATAATATAGTTTCGTATTTTTTCCTGAAGATCAATACCGGACATAGACAGGTTGATAGATTGAGTTGTAGCGATCTCTGTCCTCAAACCCTGTGTAAGATACATATCTATCAAAGCTGAGAAATCGTTCATAAATGCTTCGGAAGTGATAAGTAAAATTTCATATTCTACGTCACGCTGGATGCGTTGATATGTAGAAAACATCTCATCATTCTGAGCAAGTTGTTTCAGAGTATTTATTTGCGAATCGGAAATATAAGCCGGTATTGCAACACACGCTTCATTTTTCTTAGGTTTTGTGTGGATTCTTACTGTAATGCTTTTATAATATGAAATAATTTTTTCTTTCGGGATATATTCCACAGGAGTTATTGTTGTAAAAGCAAATCCATACCCGTTCATGAAATGTGTTGATAGTTCGCCATTCAGTGATTCCGGGTATGATTCAGCTTGGTTATAAAGCTCCTGATTTATCACAAATTCACCCGATGAACCCTTTGAATAGGGTTGTACATGCTGCATCGGATAGAGTTCATAATTTCCGGAAATTGCAGTTTTGTTTTCGGGAATTACTTCAATTTGATATGCTTCCTGCCCGAAAGGTAGAAGCAATGAAACTGCATAATACGGTACGGAGGGATTTCCTGCCGGTGCAGATTGCAGTGTTGACTCAAATTCAATAATCTGATATTGTGCATTTATTTCGGTAAAATGGGGATCATCGAAATAGTAAGTTTTTTCAATTATTTCTGCAAATGCTGAAGAACATACAAGTAGAGCTATAGTGATGAACAAAAATTTTTTCATGATTAAAACTCCAATAATTTATTTAATTTTTCTTTTGCCACGAAGGCACTAAGACACGAAGAATATACAAAGTAAAACTAACTTCTCGTTCCCAAGCACCTGATTGGGTGAAAACTGATTTCTTTAAGTTATCACTACCCCCATCCCCACAGTGAAATAATAAAAAAGAGATTTCACGTGGTAAACTAACCCTTCCCCCTATCGAAGGGGAAGGGAACTGCCTAAAGCAAAAGGAGATAGATTCTCCCCCTAAATAGGGAGAGTTAGAGACGGTTGAAAAATATCGAGCATTTCATCGGTTTTTACACACTCTGCCATGCTTGGGAATGCCTAAAATTAAAAACCAATCTCCTTGATTTTCTTTTATGTATCTTTGGCTCTTCGGGGCTTTGTGGCATATTTAACCTTTATTTATCTAATAAGAACACACTTTTTGCTTTCTATGGTGATATTATCAAGCATTAATCTGTAAAAATATATCCCTGAACTTACTGTTTTATTATGATCATCAAGACCATTCCATGTAGTGGAATATTTACCGGGTATCATGCCTTCATTAACCAGGGTAGCAACAAGTTCACCTTTGATATTAAAGATCTCTACTTTAACCTTTGCTGCCTTATGCACATGATAATTGATCTCAGTTCCTCCACGTGAAAATCCGGATATATGGAATGGATTAGGATAGTTCTGCTCGATCTTGCTTACCAGAGGAACCGGCTCGTCTCCGATTGCGACAACATATTGAAGTGTATATTCAAAATTCGTTGTTTCTGCATCGATCGTAATAATTTCATCAATAGATTCATACCCGTCTTTTTCTGTAGTAAGATGATAGTCAGCCATGAAAACATCCGTGTAAGACAAGATTCCATCTGCATGTGTTGAATCTTCATATACTTGCGCATAGATCGTATCCAATCCAGTTAAACTGAACTGGATACCTTCTGGAATATGTCCATCAGAAAGGGTAAATTCAAACTGCACATCCACAAAACGTAATATCGGAAGGACATCAGAGTAACTAGTATCGCTTTGTGTATGTTCATACACAGCCATGACACCATACTTATATTCACCATCAGATTGGCTATAAAGATTATCAACATAAACAGTATCTGCTAACCCTTCCTGAAGAATGATCCAGTTTCCGTTATCCAATTGTCTGGAAAGAGTATAGGATTGGAAAAGTTTTATATCTTGGGATACGCTGTTCCATATAACAGTTGCCAGGTAATCCTCTGAAAGGGTAATCCAGACATTGGCAGGTGCTTCGATGTATTCCAGAACAGGATTTACTACTGTGGTCTGATCAAGTAACACTTCAATATCTTCAATATAACTATCGTATCCGGGACAGGTTGCTTCTAAAGTGTAGTTGCCAACAGGAATAACAGCTTCAAAGTATCCTGTTGCATCCGGATAGATTATCATACCACCTATGTCAATAATAACATTATCCGGAGTGGATGTTCCTCCTAGTAGGGTGACCATACCTTGAACAGTACCTTCATCTATATCGCCAACCGTTAAGTAAACAGGTATGACCAATTGGCTGAGATCCGGATCATTTGTGGTGAGATAGAGATCACACTGATAGGTCTGTCCATACTCAAGCTCATCAGTATCCACAATAATATCAATATTATGTGTTTCATCTGCATAGACGATTCCACTTGAAGGATCAACTGTAAGCCAATCTATCACTCTATAAAATTCAATTGC
>JAUWPE010000070.1 GCA_030611765.1 Candidatus Cloacimonadota bacterium
AAACATACAAAAATTTATTAAATCCCATTTTTCGTGATTTTCGTGCTTTTCGTGGTTAAAAATATTTATTATAGGAGATACTATGAATATTACATTAAAAAACATGATCTTTTATGGCTATCATGGACTTCATGAAGCAGAGAGGACACTTGGGCAGCGTTTTGCCATCGATGCAACTGTTTCAAGTGATTCCGAGCTGGATAACAAAGTGAAATCCTTGCACGATACTATCGACTACACACAGATCTTTGAAGTGGTCAAAGAACATGTAGAAAATTATAAATATCATCTTCTGGAAAAACTCGCAAATGAGATTATTAGCGCAATTCTCAATGATTTTATCCTTGTTCAAAAAGTATCTTTGAAAATCCGTAAAATAGCAGTGCCGATCAATGGTACGCTCGATTATGTAGAGCTGGAAATGCAAAGAGAACGAGAAAAAAAGGAGTAACTTTCGAAAATATTTTTATTAGTTTGGGTTCGAATCTTGGGAATAAAAGACACTTTATCGAATCAGCTATATCGGCTTTACGAAATGAAAAAAAAATATCAGTGAAACGCATATCTTCGATCATAGAAACTATACCTATCGGAAATATTCACCAGCCGGATTTTTTGAATTGTATTGTTGAATGTGATATTGAAATGAGTTCTCTTGAGCTTATGCAGACGCTACTGAATATCGAGAAAAAACTTGGAAGAGAACGAAAAGAGAAATGGGGACCGCGCATAATCGATCTTGATATTTTGTTTTTTGATAATGAGATAACCGATACTGCCGATCTGAAAATTCCACATCCGGAGATAATGAATCGACCCTTTATTTTGCAGCTAATGAACGAAATGGCGCCGGAATTTATGCATCCAAAACTAAATAAAACAATGGAACATCTTTATAATGAAAATTATAATAATAAAAGATAAGAAGTTATATCTTTTTTAAGATTTAAAATATTTTTACTATACTGTAGGAGATATTAATTTTGGAAGTTATAATTAATAATCCAAAAATCCCAATAATATGGTTGGATACATTTGTTATTCTATGGCTTAAAAAATTAAAATATGATGAAATTATAGATGATAAAAACCCAATTAATGAGAAAAATATTAAAATAAAAATTGAGAACCTTTATAATGTGATATATAAAAAAGTACGAAAGCATAAACTGATTTGTCCTCAAGGTGAACAAGATTCGGAAATTGAATTAAAATCAGATAAGGATAATCTGAGAAAGTGCTTTAAAATTCAAAGAGAATTGTCTTTAGGAGTTAAGTTTGTTCCATGGTATTGGATACGGATGAGACAGATGGAACAGATGATGGAATCTTATATTAAAGGAGAAAAATGTGTTAATATAAATTATAAGAATGCCTTTCCACGAGATCCTATTGATGAGTTAGAAAAAAAAGATTCTATTGTAGCTGTTAATATTATTCCTCCTAAAAGCTTAATTAGTAAATGGAACCACTCTAAAAATTCGACTAACCAACAACTTGAAAAACTTAGGCAAAAAACTGTATCTGCTGGTACTACTTATGAACAGCAGCTTAACATAGAATATGAAGGTATAATAGAGCTCAGGATTGAATTACCAAGACTAAAGAGTAGAATCTATTCAGGAACTGCAATGCCTGATGATTACAATATATTAATGGTTATTTCTGAACCTTATGAATTATGGGAGAAATTATGGGAGAATTATCACAAAGGGCAGAAAGAAAATAGGTTTGAATTATTAATTGAGGAAGATAAATTTTTTAAATCAGAATATTATAAGTCAATTCCACATGAAGAAATTTCATGCAAATTAAGGGCTGATGTTATTACTCGTAAATCTACAATTAAGCCTGGTGATTGTATAGATATTGGTCATCTTTCTGCTGTTATTCCATATTGTAAATATGTTATAACGGATAGGAAGATGAAGGCAGCAATTAAAAGACGAAAAATTGATACAAAATATAATGCTAATGTATATTGTAAAAGAGATTTTGATGAATTGGTTAACGAATTAGAGAAATTATAGATTAGTATATTATAAATAAAACTCAGAAAGGATTTAACTATGAAAACAATAAAAATCACAAGAATATCAGTATTAGTTATTTTGGTTTTATTAATAAGTTTTTCGCAACTGCTATCACAAACTAATAAAGAAGAAGCAGATAAACATTGTGACTTAGCGTGGGAATATTTTGCAAATGGATTAATAGATAAAGCAATAGAAGAATATAAACTTGCTATTAAATATAAACCAGATGATGCAGAAGCACATTATAATCTTGGTCTTTGCTATAGTAAAAAAGGTTTATCAGATAAAGCAATAGAAGAATTCAAACTTGCCATAAAATACAAACCAGATTATGCAGAAGCACATTTTGGTCTTGGTCTTGCATATGGACAAAAAGGTTTAACAGATAGAAAAATAGAAGAATACAAACTTGCTATTAAATATAAACCTGATTATGTAGATGTACATTATAATCTTGGAGTTTTATTTGATGAAAAAGGATTAAAAGACAAAGCAATAGAAGAATTTAAACTTGCTGTTAAATACAAACCAGATGATGCAGAAGCACATTATGGTCTTGGTGTTGTATATGGAGAAAAAGGTTTAACAGATAAAAAAATAGAAGAATACAAACTTGCTATAAAGTATAAGCCAGATTATGCAGAAGCACATTATAGTCTTGGAGTTGTATATGGTGAACAAGGACTAGCAGAAAAAGCAATAGAAGAATACAAACTTGCCATTAAATACAAACCAGATTATGCAGAAGCACATTGTAATCTTGGAATTGTATACAGGAGAAAGGGATTAACAGATAAAGCAATAGAAGAATACAAACTTGCTATTAAATATAAACCAGATCTTGCAGTTGTATACAACAATATGGGAATTGCTTATTATTTAAAAGGCTGTAAGACATCAGCAGCTGATAATTTATATCAGGCCGGTTTAATATATCTAAAACAAAATAATAGAGAAGAGGTTCTTACAACTATTGATGTTATGAAAGATTTTACTCCAGATTCTCCATTAATATCACTATTATTGGAAAAGTTATATGCAGAGGACATTGAGCCAATTCCCAAAGATGAAGATGTAGAATACACTGGTAGTGGTTTTATCATAAATAAAAATGGATTGATAGTAACTAACTATCATATAATAAAAGGTATGGAGAATATTGACATTTATTTCCCTTCAAAAGATGCACAATACAAAGCAGAAATAGTAATAAAGGATATTAACAATGATATTGCTTTATTAAAGATAAATGATTCAAGATTTAAAAATAATATTATAGCCATTCCTTTTGGTTTAGGAAATTCTTCTGATATAAAAGTAGGACAGGAAGTTTATACAATTGGTTTTCCAATGGGAGACATATTAGGAAAATCCGCTAAACTATCAACAGGAGTAGTAAATTCTATAATGGGAATATTAGATGACCCAACCTTAATCCAAATCAGCAATCCTATTCAGCCTGGGAATAGTGGAGGTGCTCTTTTCAATAGTAATGGAGATGTAATTGGTATTGTAATAGCTTCTTTAAATGCAAAGTATTTTTATGAAAATACTGACATAATTCCTCAGAATGTAAATTTTGCCATTAAAGTTGATTATCTAAGAAATCTTATCTCAATGTTACCAGATGGAGAGGAGATTTTAAAAAGAAAAAGCCAGATAAGTAATTTGCCTTTAGAAACTCAATTTGATAGAATAAAACCATTTGTAGTGAATATTAAAGCATATTAATTAGATAAAACAATAAAGAATGTCGTTTTATGAATGAAATTATTATTGGTGTTGTTAGTGCGGTTGCTGGTGGTATCGCAGGTGCTATTCTCGGCAACCATATTGGATGGATTAACTCTAAGAAACTTCTTAAACGTCAAGAATACTTAAAGGCTTGCAATGTTTTCAGAGAACCGTTTATTAATTTAGTTATAAAACTTAGACACGAAAAATTACCATATAATATTAGCATTTCTGATATTATTAAAGAAAATCTTTCTAAACTTGATTCCGCTATTGAAACATTAAGACCATACATCAACAACATTAAAAGCAAACAAATTAACGAAGCTTTTGATCAATTGAAAATTCCATGTAAAAATATTGATGAAGGCATTAGAGATAGTGCTTTAATAATATACGATTTCGATAAATCTACTCTAAAAGATCTAAAAGAAATTCCTGAAACTCAAGGTTTTGAAACAGGAAAAGATCTTGCTATACATAATCTTCAAAATATTATTGACTTGGTGAAATAATGTTATCATCTTCTTTCTCATCGTATAAATTTAAAAATAACAGCCTATGACAATGTACACTCGCTTTCAACAATCCGAATACAATTTAAACGAATTGAATTCCGGTTCGTATAGTACTGTTAAGGTTATCTTTATTAACTAGTTAAAAAAATGAAACAAAATATTCATTTCCTTAAAATAACACACCTCACGGCTAAAGCCGCACTCCTCTCAAGAGGAGAATTTACGAAATCCCCTCTAAAAAGAGGGGTGTTCCCGACTTGTCGGGAACGGGGTGTGTAAATAAAACTGATGTAAAATTTATTTTCTCACATAGGATAAAATTTATATGCAGGATATCAAAAATAGATTCATCGCAATTGAAGGTGTAATCGGTGTCGGTAAGACAACACTTTCAAAACTGCTCGCTGAAAAGTTTGAAGCACAGCTTATTCTCGAAATCGTGGAAGATAATCCCTTTCTTTCTGAATTCTATGACGATATTGCAGGGAAAGCATTTCAGACACAGATGTTCTTTCTGCTCAGCCGCTACCGCCAGATGAAAAAATATTTCCAGATCGATGCTTTCCAAACCAATATTGTGAGCGACTATATGTTTATGAAGGACAGCATTTTTGCTGATCTCACGCTCAATGATGCGGAGCTGGCAATGTATAAAGCTCTATTCACTATTCTGAATGACAAACTAGTCCAGCCCGATCTGATCATCTATCTGCATGCTGATCTGGAACGCATTATTGACAGGATACATTATAGGAACCGCTCTTTTGAGCATAATATCCAACCTGAGTATCTGTCGGATCTTACAATTGCGTATGAGAAGTACATTTCCACTCATACAGGATGCCCGATAATTAGGGTTGATACCAATAACATCAACTTTACCAAGTCCTCTAAACAATTTGACAAATTGCTGTGTGACATAAAAAAAGTGCTCCAAGATTGAGTCCTATGAAAAGAAATACTTCAATAATCATTTTAGCAGCAGGCAAAGGCGTTCGTATGAAATCGAACTTGCCGAAAGTTGCCCATTTACTCGCAGGAAAGTCACTTGTCGAGCGAGTAGTGACCACTGCGGAACATTTCAAACCTGAGAAGATCGTGGTCGTTGTTGGCTACAAAAAGGGTGTCGTGATCGACTGTCTTTCAGGATTTGATAACATTACTTTTGTAGAGCAGAAAGTGCAGCTTGGAACCGGTCATGCAGTTTATATCACCAGAGATAATTTCAAGGATTTTGATGGAACAGTCATAATCATGCCTGGTGATGTACCGCTTTTGAAAGAGAAAACCCTGGAAAATCTTATAAAAGTGCATGAAGAAAAACAGGCGGCAGCAACTGTGCTTACTGTCGATCTGGACGACCCGACCGGTTATGGTCGTATTGTTCGCAATGATGAAGGATATGTTGAGAAGATAGTCGAGCACAAAGATGCATCTGAAGAAATTCGAAAGGTCAAAGAGATAAATTCAGGCATTTTCTGTTTTGACGCCCGGGAACTTTTCTCTGTACTCCCGAAGATCGGAAAGGATAACTCCCAGAACGAAATGTATCTCACCGATGTGCTTGAACTTCTAAACGAAGAAGGCAAACCTATTGCTGCTGTCAAAGTCGATGATCCTATCGAAGTATCCGGCATCAACTCAAAAGAACAATTGCAGGAACTGGGAAAACAGTATCTGTCTCAAATAAAATAAATGGATAAATTATACTCTCCCTGGCGAATTGATTACATCCTTAGCGAAAAAGAGAAGGGTTGTATCTTCTGCAAAAAGCCCCAAGCTCGGGACGATGAAGGACATCTTATTCTGAAACGCGGAAAATTAACTTATATCATAATGAATCTGTATCCCTATAATAATGGACATCTGATGGTTGTACCATTTCGGCATGTTGCCCGTATGCAGGAGCTTACAGATGAAGAATTATGTGAACTCGGCAAGATGACACAATTATGCGAGAAGGCACTCTCAGAAGCATATCATACTGATGGTTTGAATATCGGCATGAATCTGGGAGAAGCAGCGGGCGCAGGTGTAGCGGATCATTTGCATATACATGTGGTACCTCGATGGAACGGTGATACGAATTTTATTTCTACGGTAGGGAACACAAGAGTGATTCCCGAAAAAATGGAAGAAGCGTATAATAAATTGAAAAAAGTTTTTGATACCTATGAGTCTTAAACTCTTAAAACCCTTAAAAATCTTCTTGGCTTTTTTTTTATTCTAAATATACTATTTCTATGCCTGACGATAATTTTACGGACTTTACCAAATGAAGAAATCCAGGAAGTTGAGCAAATTCCTTATAATGAGATCACTTTGCAGGTGCTCAATGGATGCGGTAAAAAGCGGCTGGCAAGAGAAGTTCGGAATGTGCTCATCGATAAGGGATTTGATGTGTTGTCTTTTGATAATGCCGATAAATTTCTCTATGAGAAAACCGTGATCATCATAAGAAATATGAATTACGATAAATTTAATATGTTATACAAGGAAGTACCTGTTAAAAAGGTATATATGCAGATCAATGAACATTCTCTATATGATTTCATCATAATCATAGGAAAGGATTATAAACGAATTTTTGCTTTATAAATTTTAATATGAAAGAAAATACTACAGAAAAAAAGCTTGAGATCATCACGCAACTGGCAAAGGACAAGAAGGCGGAAAATGTCATCGTGCTTGACGTCGAAGGTACTTCAGACCTCACAGATCAGCTTATTATTTGCAGTGGTGACGGAGATATACACACACGTACGATCGGGAAATATGTGATAGAAGAGGCCAAGAAGATGGGAATTCGGATCCATCATAAAGAAGGACTTGAAAATGGATTGTGGATACTTATTGATTTTGGGGACATTGTTATGCATATTTTTGATAAAAAAACCAGAGATTATTATAAACTTGAAGATCTTTGGGAGGAACTGATTCGCAAAAGAAACAAAGCAAAGGAATCATAAGTGAGGTGATTTTGATAAACATTATTAAAGAAAAAATATGGCAAAGTCTGAAAGCGCTTAAACTGAAAGCACCGCCAAAATCCAAGATAAATGTGGAATATCCGAAGCATAAAAATCATGGTGATTATGCATCCAACATCGCGCTCAATCTTGCTAAAAAGATCGGTCTGACGCCTATGACACTTGCAAAGAAACTTGCAACACACCTTTCTGCTGATCCTCTTTTCTCGGAAGTTACTGCTGCCGAACCCGGATTTATCAACTTCCATATTGCAAATAAAATTCTCTATTCAACCCTTAAAGATATCAATAAACTCGGCTTGAAATTCGGTACAAATTACGAGCATGGCGCAGGAAAAAGAGTGCTTATTGAGTTTGTGAGCGCCAATCCTACGGGTCCGCTCAATGTGGTGAATGCTCGTGCAGCAGCTTTTGGAGACTCCCTTGCAAATATACTTATTGCCCAGGGCTACTATGTCGAAAGAGAATACTATATTAATGATGCAGGCCATCAAATAGAATTGCTGGTGGAGTCTATTGAGAACGAGTTGAACCGGCTCGATGCAATAAAGGTTGAAGAGCTGGAAGAGGGGTACAAAGGTGAATATATCACCGAAATCGCAGCCCATATTCTTGAAACCGAAGGAACGATAATTCATCAATTTTCAAAGCGTGATAAAGCTCAAAAAATTAGTGATCTTGCATTGGAAATCCTCATTAATGACCACAAACAGACACTTTCATCTTTTAAAGTATATTTCGATAACTGGATTTCTGAAAATGAACTTCGTCAAAAAGGAAGTGTGGAAGATGTGCTTGCATTCCTCTCCGAAACAGGGAAAATATATGATAAGGACGGCGCAGTCTGGATGTGTAGCAGTGAATTTGGTGATTCCAAAGACCGCGTAATAATGCGCTCGGATGGGACCGTAACATATATCATTCCTGACCTTGCATATCATATCACAAAATATAAGCGTGGGTTTGATCGCATTATTGACATACTCGGTCCTGATCATCACGGGCATATTCCCAAACTAAAAGCAGGTATTGAAATTCTTGGCTATAAGCCATCACTAATGCATTTCATCCTGCTTCAGCAAGTGAACATTCTCATGAATGACGAAAAGGTAAAGATGTCAAAAAGGGAGGGTAGGCTCATCACTCTTAAACAGCTTATAGATGAAGTTGGTACCGATGCAGCGCGATTCTTTTTCCTGATGAGGAAGTCAAATACTCCTCTTGATTTTGACATTGAACTTGCAAAAAAACGAACTGCCGACAATCCGGTCTATTATGTGCAGTATGCCCATGCACGTATTGCAAGTATTGAGAAAAATGCACGTTCGGAAAGATTAAGGGTTCAGGATTTCAAACCGGAATATCTGCAGCGGCTCGGTCATGATGAAGAATTTGATATTATCCGTATGCTCATGAAATATCCCGAGCTTATAGCACATATCAGTTCCACTTATGATGTGAATCTACTCACCTCCTACCTGATTGATCTTGCAGGAGAATTTCATAGATATTATCAGAAATATAAGATCGTAAATAAGAGATATAAAAGACTTTCTCTGGCGCGGCTTTTCCTTTGTAAGGCAGTGCAGACTGTTATCAGGAATGGACTCGCACTCTTAGGTATTTCTGCTCCAAATAAAATGTGATGGATGTAGATTGACAAAGGAAAAATCTTTGTCACTCTGAGTGTAGTGAAGCGAAACGAAGAGTCTCTTTTATACAACTATTTGAGTATTATCATTTTATTTATTTCTTTATCAACTCCATCAACACTCATCTTGTAGAAATAAATACCATTAGGTAAATTCTCTACTGAATATCGAACTGAGTGATATCCCGGATCAAAACTACCATGAATTACTGTCTCAACTAATTGTCCTTTCAAATTATAAATACTAATATCAACATCCGATTTTCTATTTAATCCAAAATAAATTTCAGAATTGCTTTTTACCGGATTTGGATAATTCTGACCAAGGAATATTTCTTTTGGAATGTCACTTCCATTTACGCTATATGGTACAACGAGCAATGAGCCATCTTCAGTATTACATAAATAATCAACTTCGTTCACATCGAACTGAGTAAACGCAATATCTGTTGAATCACTTATTTCTTAAACTACCTCAAAATCAATTAAAGCAACAGTACCACCTCCAGAGAATGGATCTCCTAATGCATATATCCATAAGATTATCTCATTGTCATTATTTGTGTTTACTTGATATCCAAAGTTTTCATTTTTTAATATTCCACCATTAAGTGTTGCACCGAGTGCGTCAATCACTTGTTCATTAAAGGTTATCGTAATGTCCATTCCTTCAAGATTTTCCAAACCAAATACATCTAATTGTACTGTTACAGTATCAGTTGGTGCTCCTGTCGTTTCAGGTAATGTAGCTGATATATCTTTTGTTCCGGTAATCAATTTCCTTTTTGACGGTGCCCAATTTCCAGTTACATCTCCAAGCCGGACACCAACAAAATCTTCATCTGTCATAGTTGCATTCAGTGGTGTATAATATTTAAACATCTCATAATATATCGGTGGCCAAGACGAACTATTAACTGAATCGGCAGCAAAAACCCAATGTATATTATCATCATTTAATTCATTAATAAGACCTACACCATAACGTGCAACTCGCGAGGCATCCAATGGTGATACACTTGCATTTAAACTTACATCAGCAGCTATTATTTCATATTCTGTAAGATAATATAAGCCAACACCATAACGAGCTATTCTGGAAGCATCCAAGCTGCTTAAACCACCAAGTTCATCATTCTTTGATGCTGAGGAAATGTAATCACCAGTTGGGATATTAAGAATTTCATAATAGCCGGTAGTATCTGATATTGCTTCATATTTGCTTTGTTCAAGTTGTATAATTGCATTCGATATACTTGCTTGATCGTAATAATATAATGTATTTCCTGAAATTGAATATGATTCGAGTACAGTAAATAAACCATCTTCAGTACCAACTGGATTTTCATTAATTTCCGCAAAAATAAATTCCAGTTCCGAAGTATTGCCAATAACAGCATTTTGATCAACATCGAATTCAATATATGCAACTATTCCTCCTCCTGTGTATAGATCGCCATTTGCGTATATCCATATTGTAATACTATCAGCACCGGTATTTGTTTGAATACCATAGTTTTGATTTTCTAAAATACCACCTGTTAGTGTTGCTCCTGTTGCATTTAGTATATCATTATCATATCTTATTATTGT
>JAUWPE010000085.1 GCA_030611765.1 Candidatus Cloacimonadota bacterium
AAACATAAGTAGTTATTCGGAATCCTCCACATTTATCTCGCCGGCTTTTTTCAGAGCAAATTTAGTAAGTATGGGACCGATGATCTCGAAGAAAATACAGGTGGCTGTCACGGTAGTAATTACTATCGTGCCGATCTGATCGCCGCTTGTGATAAGAGTTTTTCCGATACTTTTTCCTAATCCGCTGAAATCCTGTTTTACGATAAGTGATAGCCCAATAGCCACACCTGCCTGGGAAAGTATGCCCAATCCGATATAATTACGCACGTTTTTGGAAACATTTCCAAATAGCGCCCCAAGACGCGAACCACCAATCAGTCCGACGGATCGTGCTATGATATACACAACTCCGAGCAACCCAAGTGAGGGCAATGTACCTATTTGGAGATTTGTCCCGGCGAGAGTAAAAAACAGAATAAATAGAAGGGGAATGACATTCGTGAGTTCCCTGTGAATGGTCTCAATAAGATTGCGCCGCTGGGTGTTTATGATCAAAATGCCGGCAGTCATATTGGTAAGGATCAATGAAAGATGAAATGCGCGGGAGAGTCCGACCATAAGAAGCACTACGCTGAATATATGGATGAAATAATCGCTTGAGCTTTTCAATTTTCTCACCAAAATACAGAAAAGAGCTCCCACGATCAATCCGATTATAATGCTCAGTGCTATTTCTTTCATCGGGGTAAGGATCAGTGCAAAGAATCCTCCGGTTGAAGTTCCTGTCTGGTTGAGTAGAATATTTCTTGCAATAGCTGATGCAAATCCAAATAAAATAATTCCCAGCCCATCATCGAATCCGACAACTGCATACAGGGCTTTTGTCAGTGTACCTTTTGCGCGGTATTCTTTTATGACAGCAACTGTTCCTGCAGGCGCACTTGCAGGAGCTATCGAACCAAAGATAAGAGCAAGAATAATATTCCCGGTAACAAGCCACACTGCAAAGAAAACAAGTATAAACGTACCAAAGGATTCGGCAAAAATAATTGAAATAATACCCGAACCCTGCTTTTTAAGATCGTTCAGATTGAGTTCGAGACCAATTGTAAGTGCAACAAAACCAAGAGCGATCTCAGTAATAAAGGAGAGCTGGCTCTGTATCGATTGTGAGAAAATTCCAAGAAAAGAAGGTCCAATTAACACACCAAAGAACATATACCCGATGATTAAAGGCAAGCGAATTGCTTTGGTGAGTTTCCCGAAATAAAAGCTCAACAGTGCCACTAAACCGATCAATGCAAGGATTGGCAGAGAATGTGCCTGAAAATAGTGTTGGATCGAAGTTAGAAAGTTCATAATAATATCTCTATCTGTTCAAGCTGCCTGAAAAATAGCCCACATCATTACTTATCACGAGAATGCCGTCTTTGTTTTTCAGTCCGCTCATCATAGTTTTTACCTGGCGCAGAACTTCATTTGAGAGTTTTTTGGGAACAACTGCCACGATGATCTTATTAAATCCTTTTTCGCTTTCGTTCCAGAAGCTGGCAAAAAGTGGTAGCGCATGCAGATAGTATCCCGGATTGTTCGCATCGATTATTGAAACGTGAGCTTCTGCGATCTCCGAAAATATCTGAAGCAAGTCCTCGAATTTATCATCGATCTGAACAAATACATGAAAAAGTGTGTTCTCTACACTCGGCTTATAATCAGGTTCCTCTTTTAGAGCGATATGCTTGTAGAATATTTCATAGACTTTTTCGGGACTGATCTGATTTACGATCTCATTCACTGTTTCGCAGGATTGTAGTATCTGTGAAATTCGCGCAAGAAGACTAATATGGTCATTTCGTTTGGATTTCGGAGCAAAAATGAATATGAAAAGTTTAACATTTTTCTTATCGATAGCTTTGAAATTTACTCCTGAATGCACGATTAGAATCCCGATCACAAAATCTTCAAGGTCATCCAACGTGCAGTGAGGAAGTGCGATACCCTTACCGATGCCCGTGGAAAGCAGCTCTTCTCGTTCTGCCAGTTTATTATAAAGTTCTTCGGGCTTGTAACTGGCAAGTCCCGGACAGGTCGCAGCCATATCCGCAATTTTATGAAGGACTGCATCTTTGTCTTTCAAAGAATCATCGATTGCGATCGAATCTTTGCATAGGATTTTTTGTAGGTCCATAATTTACCTCTTCTTCATAGCTTTTTGTATTTTTGACCAGTCATCCTTCAGAGTGACAGTTCTGTTGAATACAAGCTTCTTATCTGTTGAATATTTTTCATCAACACAGAAGTAGCCCTTACGCTCAAACTGCATTCTCTCGCCGTGTTTCACATTTGCAAGAGCAGGTTCGAGTTTGCTACCGACGAGAATCTCCAGCGAATCAGGATTTATATTTGATATGAAATCTTTACCTTCGGGAGCATCATTCGGATTTTCATTTACGAATAATTTTTCATAGAGCCGTACTTCGGCATTAATGGCATGAGGTGCAGAAACCCAGTGCAACGTTGCTTTCACTTTTCTTCCATCGGGAGCAGAACCACCCTTTGTTTCCGGATCATAAGTACAATGCAATTCGATCACATTTCCATCATCATCTTTTACAAAACTGTTGCATTCCAGGAAATAGGCATAGCGAAGCCGTACCTCGCGCCCGGGTGCAAGGCGGTAGAATTTTTTCGGCGGATCTTCCATGAAATCATCTTGCTCGATGTATAATTCTTTTGAGAAGGGCACTTTCCTTGTTCCTGCCGATGGATCTTCGGGATTATTAATCGCTTCCAATTCTTCAGTTTGATCTTCAGGATAATTATCAATAATGACCTTAAGCGGCTTGAGCACAGCCATATAGCGATTTGTGGTTTTATTGAGTTCTTCACGAATGCAATGTTCAAGAAGTGCATGATCTACGATGTTGTCACTTTTTGCAATACCTATCCTGTCCAGGAAATCCCATATAGAATCCGAAGTGTATCCTCTTCTACGCAGCCCGAAAATCGTCGGCATTCGCGGGTCGTCCCAGCCGTCAACATACCCTTCTTCCACGAGCATGATGAGCTTCCGCTTGCTGAGCACGGTGTATGAAAGATTAAGCCGGGCAAATTCGATCTGTTGAGGATGAAAGATATCGAGTTCATCGAGAAACCAGTTATAAAGCGGGCGGTGATTTTCAAATTCAATGGAGCAGAGTGAGTGAGTGATCCTCTCAATCGAGTCCGATTGCCCATGAGTAAAATCATAAGTCGGATAGATGCACCAATCATCACCGGTTCGATGGTGGGTTTTGTACATGATGCGATACATCACAGGGTCGCGCATATTCATATTTGGATGAGCCATATCAATCTTTGCTCGAAGGGTTTTTTCGCCTTCTGCGAACTCACCGTTCTTCATTTTATGAAAGAGTTCAAGATTTTCTTCTACAGAGCGGTCTCGAAAGGGACTGTTCTTCCCGGGCTCGGTAAGTGTGCCGCGGTATTCGCGGATCTCGTCGGCGCTCAGATCATCGACATATGCTTTCCCCTTTTTGATGAGCTTCAGTGCATAGTCATAGAGAATTGGAAAATAGTCCGAAGCATGGAACAGCCGGTCTTCCCAGTTTGTGCCGAGCCATTTCATATCTGTGAGAATTGCCTCGACATACTTGGTCTCTTCTTTTATAGGATTTGTATCATCAAAGCGGAGATTGAATTTACCTTCATACTGTAGCGAGATTCCGTAGTTCAGGCAGATCGCTTTTGCATGTCCGATATGAAGAAAACCGTTGGGCTCCGGTGGGAAACGCGTGTGCACTTCGCCGTTATGCTTCTTGTTGTTCCTGTCTTCTTCAATGATCTGTCGAATAAAATCTTTCGATCCTGAATCTTCATTCTTTGTAAGCAGTTCTTTTATTTTTTTATCGTCCATTGTGCTCCTACGAATTACGCATTCAAAACACTTTTCAGGCGTGCAATTGCTTCTTTTGTTCCAAGAATGTCAATTAATGTAGGAATATCCGGTCCGTGAACTTCACCAAAAAGTGCAAGGCGCAGCGGGGAATAGAGCTCTTTTCCTTTCACGCCGATAACGACGGTCGTTTCTTTGACCATATCTTTTATCTCATCTTCTGACCAGCTTTCATGTGAGCTCAAATGCTCGATCCAGAACTCAAACAGTTTTTGAGCATTTTCTTTGGAAACGATGTCTTTATATTCAGCAGAAAATGCAAGGTCGTTGTAGAACATCTCGGAATGTGCGATCATTTCTGGGATCGTTGCTGAGCGGTTGCGTGCATTATCCACAACTTTTAGATATTTTTTATGATCCAAAATATCGAGTCCTGCTTTTTCAAAATATGGCTTTGCTCTTTCTGCAACATACTCGAGATCGAGATTGCGCAGATACGAGCCGTTCATCCAGTTGAGTTTTTCCACATCGAACACTGCACCGGATTTGCTGATCCGTTTGAGAGAAAATGCTTTGATAAGTTCCTCAAGCGTGTAAAATTCTCTATCATCGCTGGAATGCCATCCGAGCAGTGCTATGAAATTAATAAGAGCTTCCGGCAGATACCCTTTTGCTAGATAATCCTCAACTGCAACATCACCCTGTCGTTTGCTGAGTTTTGTTTTATCGGGATTGAGCAGCAGTGGTAAATGCACGAACTTTGGCACTTTCCAGCCGAGGGATTCGTACATAAAAATATGCTTCGGTACGCTGATTAGCCATTCCTCTCCGCGTATTACATGGCTGATCTTCATGAGATGGTCGTCCACCACATTTGCCAGATGATAAGTCGGGAAGCCGTCGGATTTCATGATGACCTGGTCATCGACAAGTGCGTTATCCACTTCCACGCGTTCGCGAACCACATCATAAAATACTGTTGAGCCCTCTTGGGGAATTTTCAGGCGTACCACATGAGGAATGTTCCGTGCGAGTTTTTCCTGTACTTCTTCCAGAGAGAGGTTTCTACATTTGCCATCATACATGACCGCAGTATTATTTTCTTTTGCTTCGTTACGCAGTTTTTCCAGACGCTCTTCAGGACAGAAGCAATAGTAGGCAGCGCCCTTGTCGATCAATTCCTGTGCGTATTTTCTATAAAGATCACTTCGCTCGGATTGAATATAGGGTCCGTAATCACCGCCGATAATAGGACCTTCATCGTAGTCCAATCCAACTTCTTTTATGGTTTTCAGCAGGTCTTCCTGGGCGCCGGGAATGTAGCGTTTGCGGTCAGTATCTTCGATCCTTAAAATAAATGATCCGTTATTTTTTCGTGCGAAAAGGTAGTTGAACAAAGCGGTACGAAGTCCGCCCACGTGAAGATAGCCGGTGGGACTCGGGGCAAAGCGTACTCGAATATCAGGATTCTTTGGTATAGACATAAAAATGTTCCTTATGGATTTTTTTATACAAACCTTTTTCAGGTTTTCTTTGTCAAGAATGGGAGTGATGGATTGTACATTTCCACCCTACCTCTCGCACCGTAATATGTGCTGTCATGGACCACTCCATGACAGGATTACTTCGGCGCAGGATGTGCTTGCATCTATCCATCAGCTGGTGGGTAGCGACGGGTTTATCCCGGCGATGGTTGGCAAACACCCGAGCCGTTCCCTGCAAAACTGGCTCGTGTGATGCGATTTATTTACTTTTTTCTTGCCATTAAAATTGTTGTTTTACAATCTCGAAAAAAAGAAATTAGGAATCATGCTCAAAGAATATTTAGATGCATTACAGGAAACCTTTAATCGAGGTGATGCCCGCGAGGAAAGTTATTACTCTCAGCTCGAAACGCTTATCTTGACTTATGCTGAAAAATACAATATAAAAAATGTAGATATTACAGTATTACCCAAACAAACCGAAGCCGGCAATCCGGACTTTCGTGTCTGGGATGGGAAGAATCATATCACCGGTTACATCGAAGCAAAAGCACCTACAAACATAAACTTAAATGCAATTCAATATTCGGAACAGCTTAAACGATACTGCTCGACCTTTCCTAATGTAATCCTTACGAACTTTTATGAATTCAGATTGTTTAGAGACAGTCAGCTAATAGACACAGTGCAGATCGGAAGACCTGAAATTGCGCACAGATTGAAAACAGCTCCTCCTCCTGAGCATGAAGAGGAGTTCATAAAACTGATGCACACCTTCTTCTCTTTCTCATTGCCTAAAGTTAATACTGCCAAGACCCTTGCACAGGAACTGGCAAAAAGAACCCGATTCCTGCGCGACGAAGTGATCAGTATTGAGTTGAAAGAAAAAGAACGAAAGGGAAATAAAGACATACTCGGCTTTTATGAAGCTTTCAAAAAATATCTCATTGGAACGCTCACACATGAGCAATTTGCAGACCTGTATTCCCAAACTATTACCTATGGACTATTTGCAGCGCGAACAAGAACAGGAAAGGATTTCAACAGACAGCTTGCATATCAATATATTCCTCACACGATTGGTATTCTTCGGGATGTTTTTCGCTTCATTTCTCTGCAAGACCCGCCCATAGAACTAAAAGTGATCGTTGATGATATTTCCGAAGTGCTTAGGGTTACTGACGTGAAAAGTATCCTCAGTAGATTTTTCCATGAAGGAAAGGGAAAAGACCCGATCATTCATTTTTATGAAACCTTCCTTTCCGAATACGATCCAAAGATCCGTGAACGGCGTGGTGTGTACTATACTCCGGAACCTGTCGTGCAATATATTACTCATTCATTACATCAGATACTCAAAAAGGAATTCGATCTGTCGGATGGTTTTGCTTCGGAAAATGTGACCGTGCTCGACCCTGCAGCAGGAACACTTACCTTTCCTGCAGAAGCGATCAAAATTGCAGTTCATGAATTTGACAGGAAGTATGGAAAAGGCGGACTGCATTTATTTATCAAAAATAACATACTGAAAAATTTCTATGCCTTTGAACTGATGATGGCGCCCTATGCCATCGGACACCTCAAGATCGGATTCCTTCTCGAAGAGCTGGGTTATACAATGACAGATGACGAGCGCTTCAAACTCTATCTTACAAATACTCTTGAAATGGAGGAACTCGATTCGGTTAATATTCCCGGACTTAGCTCATTGAGTGAAGAAAACCATCTTGCAAACGAGGTGAAACAGCAGATTCCAATACTTGTCATTATGGGAAATCCACCATATTCCGGAATTTCTTCAAATACTAATGAGTGGACTGAAAAGCTTCTCAAAACCGATATCGATGGTGCGCAGAGCTACTACGAAGTCGATGGAAAACCGCTCGGAGAGAAAAAAGTTTGGCTTCAGGATGATTATGTGAAATTTCTCCGATTAGCTCAATGGAAAATCCAGAAAGCAGGACGGGGTGTTGTCGGCATGATCACCAACCACGGCTACCTGGATAATCCTACCTTCCGGGGCATGCGCCAGAGTTTAATGAAAACCTTTAACAAAATCTACATTCTTAACCTGCACGGGAACAGCTTGAAAAAAGAGACCGCTCCCGATGGTAGCAAGGACGAAAATGTCTTTGATATCCGGCAGGGCGTGGCGATCTGTCTCATGGTCAAACACGCGGGGCAAAAAGGGTGCAATGTGTATTATCATGATCTTTACGGAACAAGAGATTATAAATATGATTGGCTCGAAAACAAGGAAGTCTCACCATTTACATTTGAAGAGATTGCTCCAAAGGAACCATATTATTTCTTAATCAAACGAGATACGAATTCCATCCAGAGTTATTTGCAATGGAAGAAAGTGACTCAAATATTCCCAGTAAATAGCGTTGGGATAGTTACCGCGAGGGATCGATTCGCAATAGATTTTGATTATAATGTTTTAAAAAATCGTATAAATCAATATCGTAACTTAGAACTTGACGATGAGCTAATAAAAGAAAGTTTTAAACTTAAAGATACTTCTACTTTTAATCTTTCAAATTTCAGAAAGGAAGTTGCACGTGATCCAGATTGGGATCAGAAAATAAGAAGAATTTACTATCGACCTTTTGATGAGAGGTTTGTATATTATTCAAAGTGGGTAATTGAAAGACCATTGGAAAAAGTTATGCACAATATGATTGATGGCGATAATATTGGTTTATTGGTAAAAAGACAATCGAAGCGTTATCCTTTCTCTTATGCATTCATTACTGATAAAATTGTTGAATCTTGTATTTTTGAAAGCACATATGCAAATGCCACATTATGTCCTTTATATTTATATCCGTTATCTTCATCCGATAATCTTTTTGAGCAACATTCAACTGAACGGAAACCCAATATCGATCCTGAAATTTTCAACATGCTTAAGAAGGCATACTGCAAGGAACCTTCGCCGGAAGAGATTTTATATTACATTTATGGAGTTTTTTACAGCAATATGTACAGGGAGAAGTATGCAGATTTTCTTAAGATAGATTTTCCACGTGCGCCCTTTACTGCGGATATTGAGCTTTTTAAGAAAGTTGGCGAGCTTGGAAAACAGCTTGTGCAGCTTCATCTTTTGGAAAGTGATGAACTGGATACGCCGATTGCGAAATATCAGGGAACAGGCGAGAATGACCGCATCGAGAAAGTTGTTTATAATGAAGATGAGCAGCGTGTATATATCAATGACAGCAAATATTTTGAGGGCATTAATTCTGAGTTG
>JAUWPE010000129.1 GCA_030611765.1 Candidatus Cloacimonadota bacterium
AGAGATTACCACCGATGGCGGTGCCACATGGACACTTATAGATGTGATCGGAATTCCTACAGAAGACCCCGGCACAGGATGGGACGTCGCTGGAGTTACTGCTGCAACTTATGATCATACACTGGTAAGAAAGACTGCAATTGAAAATGGAAATACTGACTGGACTTCTTCTGCTGGAACCAGCGAAGGTAATTCGGAATGGATCGTTTATCCTATCGACACCTTTGATTACATCGGCTCGCATGGTGGAGGTGTGGGCGGAAATGTGTCTATATCCAATCTCGATCCCGAACCCGGTGAAGCAGTGACAATCACTCTTTCTTATACAGATTCTCTACAAAATCCCATCCTTTATTGGAACACCGTGCGACAGAATCCATTTAGCCATGTTGCGATGAGTCCTGCAAAGGATTATTCATGGGAAGTCGAACTGCCCGGACAAGAAGCAGGCACAGTTGTATTTTTTTATATTGCTGCGAAAGATACAGCCGAGACTATGTATTATTTCCCCGAAGATGCACCCGAAGAAGTCTTTGAATACGATTATGCTATAACTGATTTTAGCGCCATCCTGAAAGTCCCCCATTATACATTCTGCCCCACTCTTGGTGAAACCTTCCAGATCCAGTTCCATTCACGTACAGGTGACAAGATCGTATTACGCTTATATAATAGTGAAGGTGTGCTCGTGAACACATTCACAAACAAAATGTCTACAGGTATGGATACATTTGAATGGAACGGTAAGGATGATAATTGGAACACACTTCCTCCCGGACTGTATATCTGTAATTTGGAAGTTGTTAATCCGGATAATGGTGATATTAAGAATAAGTCTGTTCCTATCGTCATTTCAGCACCTTTGAAATAAATTTTTTAATGAAAGGATACCAATGAAAAAATTAGGTTTCATAGTAATAATAATCCTTCTGACCACTTCATTTTCTTTTGCAGAGATCAATTCAAATGTCTTTAGAAACTATCAACCTTCTGCCCGTGCTCGCGGTATGAGCGGAGCATTCATCGCAAGCTGTAATGATCCTAATGCGATATTCTACAATCCAGGAGCACTCGCCTCTGCGGAACAGGGAATTTCCCTTGGCTATGCTAAGTTATTCAATAACAGTTTTGAAATTCTTATGTCAGGAGCACTTGCTTATACCTTACCAAGAATTGGCACGATCTCTCTGGGCATGCAGACAATGGATGTCGAATACGAAGGATATAAACTTCAGCAGGAAGGCACCTATTCGCTTGCCCACTCATTTCTTCTTATGGGAGATGTGCATTCACAACTCTATGTAGGATATGGTGTGAATCTTTATTATCTTAGCTTTGGAGAAACTGTTGGTGGCATCGATCCGGGCAATCAAACGACTTACGGTGTCAATCTTGGAGCCCTTGCCACACTTCATCAGCGTACACATATTGCCTTTGCCGTGAAGAACCTTAACAATCCTTCGATGGGCTCGGACCAGACTTTTGATCTGCCACAACATATGGCAATTGGCGTTGCGTATGAGCCCTATGATGGTGTGATCACAGAAATCGATCTGTCACAGTATCTTGGTGAACCAACCAAGATTCAAGCCGGTATAGAATTCGAGGTTATGGAAAACTTCTGGCTGCGGACAGGCGCATCTACCAACCCGAATAGTATATCAGCCGGCTTCGGTCTCCTCTTCAAGGGAATTAAGGTCGATTATGGATACAGCAATCATCCGGTTCTTTCTGACACACATCAATTTTCTATTGGCTATCAATTTTAATCGTTTCATTATAATGAGGTATCTATGAAAAGAAAAGATCAGGACGAAAAAGGTAATTCTTCAATAGTCATTAAAAGTTTTATAAAGCTTATTTTCAATTTCCTTAATCACATGGTGAGAGACTGGGAAAATAAATTCAGCAGCAGGGGCTATAAAGAGCTCTCCCAAAAATATGATGTTATTGAAAAGAGAGTTTTTAAAGATATTCATGATTTAAGGAATAAGATCGAGAAGCTCACAGTGCGGGTCTTCTGGCTCAATCTACTCGCAGCACTACTATTCTGCTGTGCGATCATCGAGCTTATTCTATTAATACAATTGGGTTAACATGCAAAAAGTAATATTAATTTTTAGTTTATTGTTTGTTCTCATTGCAGGAACACTTTCTGCAAGCCCGGATCAGATAGACCTCAATAAGGCAACCTATCAGCAGATACAAGCACTTCCAATCACTCCTCAGCAGGCAGAAGATATCTATTATTACAGAAATTATATAGACTTTTTCCAGTCTGTATATGACTTGCTAAATATCGACAGCATTGATCAGGATACTTTTTTGAAGATCAAACCTCTCGTTAAGATCGTGCCATATGGCGTTTATGATGAACGAGCACAGCGAAGAGATCAAATTTATTATCTTATACGTCGTCTTGCAATGGATGAAGGTTCTTCAGAAGCAGTTTCAGACCTGTGGGAAGATATGCTCATGTCCCCGATCAATATTAACACTGCAACTTATCAAGACCTGTTGAACATGCCGATCGTTAATCCCACTGATGTGCGCGCAATCCTTCGTCAGAGAAAGCTCAGTGATTTTCAGGATTATCGAGGTATGAGAAATGCTCCGGGACTTACTTATTATGGAGCATCTAATCTTCGTCATTATGTGTCCTATAAACCACCTGAACTTGAAGGCAAATGGAATTTCAACTACCGCTTCAAATTCAATAATAATCCCTTCTCAGAAGAAATCGAAGAAGTGTTGCGTGAAAGTTTTGTGCCGGATAGTCTTAATGAGAAATTTTCTATGTGGGGCAGATATGATCTTGATAATGCTGCTCCGGAGATCTCACATAAATTCAGAGCAAGAATGGAAGATTGGTTCAATATTGAAGTTGGCGGATTGCTGTTCTTCAAAAAGGGCGAGGAACGAGATCTCAATATATTCCAGGAAAACAATCAACTATCCGAAGCGCTTGCGGAGAATTCTAAATATGCTGCAAGCATCGATCTGAAACCTGCAAACCTGAAAGTGGTTCTCGGTCATTACAGAGCAACCTGGGGTGAAGGTCTTGTCATGGAAAATACCGATCTATTTGAACCACGCAGATCCGGATACAGTTTTTCGAAACGCGTTCGTGGAATTTTCCCGGATCTCTCCCCCACCGAAGAATTTGCACTCAAGGGCACAGCAGTCGAGTATGGAAATAGCTTCATGAATGCGTCATTATTCTATTCTGATGATAAAAAAGATGTGATCATCTGGGATAGCAATCATGATGGCAAACTGGATGATGACGATGATATTTTTTATTATATCGTTTCATCACCTCGCTTCACAAATGAGCAGCTTGAGAGTGCTGAGGCACTTTTCAACGAATATCGTCCAAATCTCTCTCCCCATCCTTTACCAAAGATAGATATGGCACCAAGAAGAGATGCACTTCGTGAAACAATGCTGGGTGGGCATTTGCAGTTCGATCCATTCATCGGCACTCATCTCGGCGTCACAGCTTATGAAGCAAAATATGACCGTTACTTCAGTATTGCAGACTATGCGGACCTCGGTGAATACCTTATCTATGATAGCTATTATTATAAGAAATTGGATATAAATGATTCAGAAATTTCCGGTCTCTATTCTACAGAGACAGATGCGTATCGCAGAAATTATCGAAGAGTGTATGGTTTTGACTGGCAGGCAACACTTGATAATGTGACCTTCCAGGGTGAATATGCAGAGCTCGAAGTTGGTGGAAAACCTTTCGCTATCGGTGACGATCCTGGCGCACTGGTCGCAAGTGCCTATTTTAATTACGCAAATCTCAATTTTATGATGCTGTATCGTGATTATGATCTTGAATTCGATAATCCTTATGCGCGTCCCTTTGCAGAGCATGAACGCTTTGATGGTACAATCCTCGAGAAGCAGTATTATTTGAAGAATCCTCTTGTTTCCGAGATGTACCTTAACTCCCCATGGTCACAACCCGAAAGAGGATTATACATCGAGACTCGATACAAATTCCATCGTCAACTCACACTTACAAAAGCATATCTCGATATGTGGGAGCGTAAGAGCGATGGCAGAAAAAGTGTACGTTTCCAGGGAGAACTTGAATACAGACCTATCTTTCAAATCTCGATGCGACTGAAACAAAAATTACAGACAAACGGGGCAGAAGATTTTTTCACACGAGCAGTTTCAAAAACTAGTGAAACAACCTGCTTATTTAGAACAAATCTTACCAATCGTGACAGACTTGAACTCGAATACCGATACACAAAGGTATGGATGGCACCCTATACGAGTCTCACAAATACTGCTGAGCCCGGACAAACCAATATTATCCCAACAGCGAATGTGCTGATTCATGGAGATATGATCTGCGTGAATTATCAACATAATTTCACTGATTATTTCCGCATGGAAGGTTCTTTCCTCTTCTGGAACGGGCACGGTGTAAGCCACTGGGATTGGGAAGACATGGAAATCGATTTTATGGGCAGCCAGGGAATGAAGTTCTGGTTTAACCTGTATAATCGAATCTCAAACAGTCTGGCAATTTCATTTAAATATAAAGTAAAACATTACCAGGACGATGAGCTCTATCTTCGCAAATACAATGAGCCGATTTTCGGTAATAATTATGTTGCTCAAACAAAGCATAAAGAAAGCTCCATCAGAGTACAGCTCGATTGGACGTTTTAATGGAAATACAAAAAGAAATAGCACACAGATTAACGCTGATGAAACTGATGGTCGCTGATTAAGAAAAGAATAAAATGAAAAAAATAAATACAAAAAGAAATAGCACACAGATTAACACTTATGCAACGGATAATCACTGATTAAGAAAAGATTTATATGAAAAAGAAAATAAATACTAAATATTTATCAGTGTCCTATTAATTAAATATGAAATATAAATACTCGGATTTAACGGATAAGATCATAAACTGTTTCTATAAAGTTTATAATATTTTGGGTTACGGTTTTCTTGAAAAAGTATATGAAAACGCTTTAAAAATGGAACTTGAAAACAATGGCTTTTCAGTTGAAGCACAAAAACTAATAAAGGTTTTGTATTTGGGGAAAATCGTAGGTGAATACTTTGCAGACTTAGTTGTCGATAATAAGATTATCATTGAACTCAAAGCTAATGAAGTTCTAATTCCAGAAAATGAAGCCCAGTTAGTGAATTATCTTAAAGCGACAGAATTTGAAGTAGGTCTATTGCTAAATTTTGGTAAAAAACCAGAATTAAAAAGAAAAATATATTCAAATAATTATAAAAATAGCACGCAGATCATCGCTGATAAAACAGATAAACACTGATTAAGGAAAAATTTTAAATGAAGAATAATAAAATAAAATATTTATCAGCGAAAATCAGCAACATCTGCGCAAATCTGCGTTCTATATTTCAATAATTTTCGGAGGATACATGAAAAAAGTAATATTTGGAATCTTAACCCTGCTCTTGCTGGCAATTCCTGCCCATGCTGCCTTTGTGTTTGACCGTTATGTCGGACAAGAGGTAGTCGCATTTTCAGCCCACTCTCTTGCAATGGGTTCAACAGGTCTTGCAACCGGATACGGACCACTTGCATCACTAAAAAATCCTGCACTTCTTGGCAACCTGCCTTGTAAACTTATGGTGCAGCTTTCAACAAATGTGACCAAAAATAATGAAAATCGGGCATTCCCCATTTTTGATTCCTTTGATTCATACATCGATGATGCGGTCTATGCATCAAATGCCCATTT
>JAUWPE010000039.1 GCA_030611765.1 Candidatus Cloacimonadota bacterium
TGAGGCGTCATGGACCATTCCGTGACGGGATTTTTGAATGAAGATTGACGAACATCGATTTAAGATTTAAGAAGTAACTAATTGTCTCAAGCAAAGGTCAATTATTGGCAATTGACCCTGAAACTCATGTGTGAAGCCAACGGAGTCGGCAACTCCAAATAAAAACATATTGTCACTCTGATCCGCCTGCTGGCGGAAAAGACTGTAGTGAAACGAAGACGGATGTTGAGATGCGCAAGATTGGAATCTTGCGTTACTTTATCAACCCTCTTTACCAATTCCTACACTCCATTATCTTTACCAATTCTTTAGGACGTGAAATCAGTTCATTTCACTGTCCCTAAATTGGTAAAGGAATAGAGCAAGAAGCCCCTGCTTCTGAAAAGGTTAACTTTACTAAGCCAGTCTTCATTGAATTTTAGTCTTCACTTTGTGGAGGAGGTGTGTTTTTCATTCAAATAAATACTGGATTCCCTCTTTCGAGGGAATGACATGTCCTTTCTTTTCACGGCGTCCTGCCTGCCACGGCGTAATGCAATGGAGACGGGTCTGGGCGTAGTGAAACGGAGACTGATGTTGAGGCGTAGTGAAATGGAGACGGGTGGTTAACAATAAAACCTCCCGGAAAATCTGTCCAATCTGTGAGAGTCTGCGTGCTGTTATAAAGAATTGGACACGGATGAACACGGATAAACACTGATTCAGAAAATATAATTAATTTCTTTTTCTTAATATTTTCTCTGCGGTCTCTGCGTGAGTCCGCCTGCTATTATGTAAGTGTTGCCACCATTACTGCTTCAATCGTCCACAAGCGGTTCTCCGCCTGATCGAAAACCCTCGAATAACTACTTTCAAAAACCTCATCTTCAACTTCACAGATATCGGGATATTTCTGTGCGATTCCAGTTTTCAAATTGTGGAATGAAGGAAGGCAGTGCAAGAATATTACATCCTCTTTCCCGGTTTTCTTGAGCACATCCATTTTAATTTTATAAGGTTTCAACAAACTGATCCGCTCCGGTATCTTATCCTCTTCCCCCATTGAAGCCCAGATATCCGTGTAGATCACATCACAATCCTTCACACCGTCTGCAATTGATTCTGTTACTGTAATACAAGCACCGCTTTCTTTTGCATACACTTCACATTCTTCCACAAGATCCTGATCCGGGAAAAGAGACAAAGGTGATACCACACGAAAATCAATTCCAACCTTTGCAGCGCCTATCATAAGAGAATTCGCTACATTATTACGTCCATCTCCTACATAAGCGAATTTGATATTTTCCAGATTGCCAAGCTCTTCTTTAACGGTCATGAAATCCGCTAATATCTGAGTGGGATGATAGAGATCGGTCAAGCCGTTCCACACAGGAACGCCTGAATATTCAGCCAGCAGCTCGACAGTTTTCTGTTTGAATCCGCGGAACTCGATTGCATCGAACATTCTTCCGAGTACGCGTGCAGTGTCCTCAACTGTTTCCTTCCCGCCCAATTGAATATCATTTTTCCCAAGATATTCTGTATGAGCTCCTTCATTCACAGCAGCGGCGACAAAGGCGCATCGGGTTCTGGTCGAACTTTTCTCAAAAATCAGCGCAATATTCTTACCCTCGAGTTTCTTTTTCAATGTGCCGTGAGCTTTATGTTCTTTGAGTTCAAGAGCTGAATCAATAAGAAAAAGTATCTCCTTTTTGGAATAATCTTTCAGTGTTAATAAACTTCTTCCTTTCAAATTTACAGTCATGTATCCTCCGCTTTTTCTAATTCTCCGGTACGATCCCTGCTCGAATCAGATCGTGCATATGCAGCATTGCGATCGGTTTATTGTCTTCATCTACAACCGGTATCATTGTGATTGAATATGTTTCCATTACTTCGAGGGCTTCGATGCCTGAGGTTTCCTGTTTGATCGCCTTTGGGTCTTTTGTCATCAGCAGGTGCACTATTTCATGAAAAGGGTTCTCGAACTTTTGAAATATCCTTCTCAGGTCGCCATCGGTAATAATTCCAGTCAACTTGCCCTTCTCATTAATGATGCTCACACATCCCAATCCTTTTGAGGTCATCTCCAAAATTGCTTCTTTCAATGTTGCTTCTTCCAAAACGACAGGATTTTCTTTTCCTGCATGCATGACATCATGAACAGCGAGAAGCAGCCGTTTTCCAATTATTCCTCCGGGATGGAGCACTGCGAAATCTTCCTGGCAGAATTGCTTCTCCTGCAATGCGATCGTTGCGAGCGCATTTCCCATTGCCAGTGCAGTTGTTGTGCTTGCCATCGGCACGAGTCCAAGTGGTTCAAATTCCTTTGGAACACCAATATCAATAACCGCATCGCTCATTCTGCCAAGTGAGGAATCAGGATTACCGGTCAAACATATTATCGAGATTTTCTTACCTTTAAAATAAGGAAGAATTTCCATCAGTTCTGCGGTTTCACCGCTATTCGAGATCATCATTACCACATCGCTGTCATCCACCATACCAAGGTCGCCGTGAATGGCTTCTGCGGGATGAAGAAAGATCGAAGGTGTGCCAGTGCTGGCAAATGTTGCAGATATTTTTCTGCCTATAATACCGGTCTTACCCATGCCTGTAACAACGATTTTACCCTTGCAGTTCAGGATAAGTTCCAGCGCTCTGTCGATGTTATCATCGAGCTTTTCTGCAATTGCTTCTACTGCCTGAGCTTCCTTTTTCAGAATCTCTTTTATTTTATCTATATTTTTCACGATCACCTCTGAACACTTAATTTTTCACCACAGAGACCACTCTAAAAGATATTTAACCACGAAAAACACGAAAAAAGAAAGAATGGTACACAGATTAACACTGATGAAGCAGATAAGAACTGATACAGAAAATAAATCACAATTTAGTTCTTCACATTGATTTTCTTTTTATGAAAATTCGTATTAATCCGCCTGCCACGGCGTAGTGAAACGGAGACGGGTGCTCTCTGTGTCCTCTGTGGTTTTGTCTTTATGATATAACTTTTTTATACTCATTTTTTCTATACCTGCTTATTCTCATTTATTATGTATAATGAGTAGTATATGTTCACTGGTACAAAGCTCGATATATTACGTCAAATTTTGCACATACTTTTCTCTTGACACATTCCAATATGGTATTCCTTAACATCAAACATAAATTATTGCTCGGAGAATAACTGATGAATAAAATGATATTACTCTTTACTGTACTCTTCGTGCTGGCTTTTTCTACCTGTATGGCAGCAGAACTGAATCAGTATGGACATATCACAATGGTGCTCTATACATTATACTCTCGCGATGCAACATGCTTTTCTATCGGCAACTACACTGACAGAGATTATTATCACATCATTACAAATTCCGATGGGGATTCCGTGATCACTATTTATGACGAATATGAAAATCTGGATACCAGCCAATTTCCCGATTGTCAATATATTCTCGAAGTAATTGCACGTGACTGCTCTATGAACGAGACCTCTGCTTCAATGACCATAACATTTGATAATGTCTCTGCCGATGAACCCGAAACACATGAAAATCTCATTCAAACTGTGTATCCGAATCCATTCAATCCAGATATTCACGGAACTGCATGCATCTCGTTATTTAGCACATATATTACAACCAACACACAAATACACATATATAACGCAAGGGGACAGCACGTCAAAACCCTTTTGGTTGAAAAACCTGTTGACAAATATACTGAAATTTACTGGGATGGTACTGATGAACATGATGCACCGCTTCCGAGTGGAATATACTTCCTTGCAGCAGCTCAGAAACAGAAAATCTCTCATTTAAGAAAAATCATTATCCTACGATAATGCGATTTGCTATATTCTTAAATAGGATGTTTTGATTGTAAGGAAACAATCAAAAATTTTTACTACTTTCTAAATAATCTGGAGTTAACATGAAAAAAGATAGTTTTTTACATGACCAACAATTTCAGCTTCTTTATCTTGCCTTGCTCACTTCGCATAAGGTGAAACCACTCAGCCGTTGGGAAAAACCAATCAGTTACAAAGAGAAGCACACACTCAAAAAGTTTGATCTTGTTGTAGAACCTGTTACCAGATATTGTGAAAATGGAGAAAAGATCGAAGAACTAATTTTCAGTAAAAGTTCAAGACATCTCGCAACTTATACCCGTTATTTCGATCATAAACCGATTATGATCACACCCTCACAACGAAAAGTTGAAGGATTCCTTTTTGGGTATCCTTCATGCTGTGTTGAAAATTTTATTCAAAATGGATACACTCGCAATAAGTATATAGACAAAGAACAAAAGTTGCTTTTTCACTGGATCTGCCCGGATTGCAGAATTTCTCCTTCGCTTTTCCGCTATTATGAATCAATATTTAATGAATGCCTTGAGCTTCTTAGATCGGAATATTCTACGAACGCACAATCCCCATTTGTAAAGATTTTTAAAAAAGCACTTCCTTATGCAGCCGCAGTGACCTTCTCATTGGGAACGCTTACTCAACTTCATGCTGATTTACATTGGATACCCGTACCTGGTGATGAGGATAATGACTATCTCACAAACAGCGAAGAATTGATAACCGGCGTATTCCCGAGTGGAGAAACGCACACTATTGCTCACAATTACAAAGCTACAATCGACAGTTTGCAAAGAGGAGTTTCTGCAAATTTCTGCTATGTGATCGAACATCCCGCTTATGGGTCCTATAACTGCCCAATCTGTGGAGAAGATGTAAATATGGGATATGTAACCGTTCATAATCCTCTGCACGTGCTGGAGATCGATATCCCTTATATGGCACTTCATTTTATGGAATATGGTTCGTTTTCCTATATTATTGGTGATGATACTACCCGAGTTGATATTCCACTTCTCAATAAAACAATCGCACCACTCGATACCTTACATCATGCACTTGCCACGCCTAATGATACTGACAATGATGGCTTGAATGAAACTGCCGAGCAATACTTTGACATGGAAGTTGATAACCCTTACACACATGATATCGGCATCGATGACGGACATGAGATCGCTCAAGCACTTATAGAGAACATCTCAATACTCCCTGTTATTCCTCCCGGCACTACTCCGCCAAGTGATTCTATTTATATCAATTATTTAATGGCTAATGGTGTTGAAGACTGCGCAATCTGTGGAAGAACTCAAAATATGGGTTCGGTTGCCATTCACAATCCGCTTCAAGACACTTCAATGGCTTTTCCCTTTATGGGATTGCACTACATGTCACATGGAAGGTTTGTGTATGATGGTACAGCAAATCAAGGCGAGATTGATCCTATAGAGCTTTGTGTATTTCTTGAAATGGATCTTGCTGCAATCGAAGAGCTTCCTGAAATCGCTCGGAAGCTTGGCTACTATGTCATGAACTATCCCAATCCTTTCTCAAACTTCACCACCATTTCGTTTATTAAAACCACTAATTATCACGAATTGCCGAGAATTAGTATATACAATATAAAGGGACATCTTGTGCGAGAATTTCTCCCTGTCTCCCCTTCACCCGATCACCAAGTCTCAGTTTTCTGGGACGGTACAGATGTTCATGGAAATGCAGTTCCTTCAGGAATCTATCTGTTAAAAGCAGAGATCGGAAATTCAGAAAAGGTATGCAAAAAAATTGTTCTGATCCGCTAATTAGTGTCCATCCGTAAAGTGGCTTTTTTCGACCTCACCCCAGCCCTCTCCTATCGAGAAGAGGGAGACAAAAGTTCCCCTTATCCTCGTAGGAGAAGGGGTTAGGTTTACCACGTGAAATCTCTTTTTCTATTTTTAACCCGTGAAATCTGTCTTTTATTTCACTGGGTTCACTGTGGGGTTGAGGTAAAAAGAATGAATAATATAATTCTACCAGATTTTGCGAGTTTACAGATGCACACTAATTAATTTTAACTGAGGTTCTCTATTCATACAACAGAACAAAAAACTGATAAAGCAATACTGGTTGGTTTACAAACAGAGGACAGATCATCCTATGATGTTGAGGAATCCCTTCAAGAACTTGCACATCTTGCACGGACTGCGAATGTTATCGTTTCAGCTCTTGAAACACAGATACGCCCAAAGCCCCATCCTGCTTACTTTATTGGTTCCGGAAAAGCAAAGGAGTTCGGTAAGCTTGCACAGCGTGAAGATGCAAATATTATTATTTTTGATGACAATCTTACACCTTCACAGGATAGGAACCTATCTAAGATAACGAAAAAACGGATCATTGACCGCTCGCAATTAATTCTCGATATCTTTGCTCAACATGCACGGACGAGACAAAGCAAATTGCAAGTCGAGCTTGCACAATTGCAGTATAATTTTTCACGCTTAAAAGGGCAATGGACGCACCTTTCCAGAATTGAAGGAGGTATTGGATTTCGTGGTCCGGGTGAAAAGCAATTAGAGATAGACCGGCGTCGCATAAACGACAGGATCACACACTTGAAATCAAAACTTGTGGGGATTGAGCGAATAAACGAGACTAAAAGAAAAGGCAGGAAAGAAATGTTTTCAGTAAGTCTCGTAGGTTATACAAATGCAGGGAAAAGCACAGTGCTGAACAGACTAACCTCATCTCATCTTTACACAGCAGACCAGCTATTTGCAACACTGGAAACCACAACGAGAGCAAAAACTCTAGAAACAAAAGAACGTATTGTTATTTCTGATACAATTGGTTTTATAAGAAAAATCCCACCATATCTGATTGCTTCGTTCCATGCAACTTTGCAGGAAGTGGTTTATGCAGATTTGCTGCTACACGTGGTTGATATTTCGCATCATAAATTGTACGAATATATGGATACAGTTGTTCAAACTCTGAAAGAGATTCGGGCTGATCATAAAGATATGATATTGATCTTCAATAAAATTGACCTTTTACCACGAAATCAATATCTATTCATAAAGAAGAAACTCAGAATTGACTACCCGGATTCACTCTTTGTTTCAGCACTAACAGGTGAAAATTTTGATGAGATCGAGCAGGCAATCTCGAAAGTTTTAGCTCGTAGTAAGAAGGAAATCACACTTAAAATTCCGAATAAAGAGCAGAAATTTATCTCCTACCTTTTTGATAATGCAGAAATAATTAATAAGCGTTACAATAATGATTCAGTCCGACTGCGTGTGAATGTCCCTCTTGAAAAATACTCAAAAAATTTCTCATTATTCAGAAGATTTGAGATCGGAACAAAGCGTATGGCAAAGAGGAAATTTGAACTCCAATAAAAAAAGCATCTGCAAGAACACAGATGCTTTAAAACTTAATATTACTATTTTAATTATTCGTTCGCTATACGCAGTGGCATAAGCAGGAATAAATTTTTCTGGTCTTCAGCATTCTCTATGTTATAGAAAATACATGGATCAAGAGAATTTTCAAATTTTATCTTAACGATATTGGTATCCATTAATTGAAGGATCTCAATTAAATATTTATAGTTAAAGCCGATCTGGAATTTATCAATATCGCTCACTACTTCCAGAATTTCTTCTGCGGAACCTTTATCAATATCTTCCGATTGAACTTTAAGTTGATTCTTTGTAAAATTGAAAACAACCTTAAAATTATCTTCAGATGCAAGGAGGGAAACTCGCTGAATGGCTTTTATCATGGGCTCTACTTCGATTTCTATTATTTTAGAATTATCATAGGGAATGACCGCTTCATAGTCAGGATAATTCGCTTCTATCAATCGCGAATATATCTTATAGGAATCATATTCAAAGCTGATCGCGCTTTCTTCCGGAAGTATTTTGATCTTCGGTTGGTCAACATTGATGATTCTACGAACAAGGTTCACGCCTTTGATGGGCATAATAATATCGATCTTGTCAGTATCCAGACTCAGTGCAGTCTCGAATTTTCCTAAGCGTTTTCCGTCTGTAGCAACCATCTTTTGTTTTTTTGAATCCAACTCCCAGAGAATACCTGAGAAGGCGGGTCTTCCAATATGCTCGGATACTGCAAAGGAAGTTTTTTCTACCAATTTTGAAAAGAGGTCGGCATCCATAGTAAAACTGTTTTCCCATTTGCGGTCAGGAATTTCCGGGAAATCTTCAGGGTCAGCGTATATCAAACTGAATTCACTATGCTGGCATCTAATATTGAGCATCTTGTTATCCAGCTCACAATGAATTTCGTCATCAGGAAGTGCACGAATAATATCTGTAAAATTTTTGGCGGGAATTGCAATTTTCCCGGATTCAAGCACATTGCATTCAACCTCTGTAACAGCTGAGACCTCAAGGTCTGTGGCAGCAAGGCGAATGCTCCCTTTTTCACCATTTGCTTCAAGAAGAATATTGGTGAGGATCTGCAAAGGATTTCTTACAGGAACAATACTGTTGATGAATTGAACTTTTTGTAATATTTGATTTCTATGAACATTAAACTTCATGTGTAACCCCAAATTGTTTTAATAAAAAAGCAAGGGGCAAGCCCCTTGCTTTTATAAATGGTGATTATTTTACTGCTTCTTTAAGTTTTTTTCCCGCTTTAAATTTGGGAACTTTAGTAGCAGGGATTTGAATCTTTTCACCAGTTGCGGGATTTAAACCCATGCGTGCAGCTCTTTTTGCAACACGAAATGTTCCAAAGCCCACCATAGTGATCTTGTCACCTTTTTCAAGTGTCAATTTGATGTTATTAAATACAGAATTAACAGCGTCACCAGCTCTCTTCTTGGAAATGTCGACATCCATAGCGACTTTTTCAATCAACTCTTGTTTTGTCATATGTGCCTCCGCATCATTTTTTGCCATAAGCTAACCATAGGTTACCATCAATACTAAGCCTGTCAATTTTTTTAATAAAAAAATGCAAAAAAATCATTTCGCAATCCCGCGTTCAGAATTTTCCACAAATTCAATAAAATGTTTTACTTCATAGATCATTTCAATTTCAGACTTTATTTTTTCCAATGCCTGTGCTGTATTTAGATTTGAATTATAGAAAATCCGGTAGAGCTTTCTCAGGGTTGCTCTTGTTTCCTCAGAAAAATTATTCCTTTGCAAACCAATGGAATTTAACCCTACTGATCTATATGGAACACTTGCTCCTCGCGTATAAGGCGCAACATCCTGACACACTCTTGAAAATCCGCCAATAAAGGCAAAACAGCCGATATGAACGAATTGATGAACAGGAGTTAAACCGCCAATGGTAGCATTATTTTCTATTATCACATGCCCAGCCAGATTTACACTATTTGCCAGGATCACCCTGTTTCCGAGCTGGCAATCATGAGCTACGTGCATGTATATCATAAGAAGACAATTATTCCCTACTCTTGTGGGTTGTTCAATATTGCTTGATCGATTAATAGTTGCAAATTCTCTTATTGTGGTGTGCTCACCGATCTCAACTGCTGTATCTTCGCCGGCATACTTAAGATCCTGTGGCTCAGTACCAATCACTGCAGAATGGAAAATCCTGCATCCCTTTCCAATAGTTGTTCGTCCATCTAACACAACATTCGATGAAACTTTTACTCCATCATGGAGTATTACTTTCGGCCCAATAATTGAATAAGGACCAATCTCTACATCATTTCCGATCTGTGCTTTGGGATCAACTATTGCTGTTGGATGGATTATTTGAGTCATTTTTCTTAACCAATTTTGCTTTTAATTCCCCCTCGCAAACTAATTGATCATCAACATAAGCTTTTCCTTCGATGACATGCACTCCTACTCGTGATCGAACCAATCTCATTCGAAATTCAAGCCGATCACCTGGAACAACCAGCTTTCTAAATTTCACCTTGTCTATCGAAAGAAAATATGCAACGAAATCATGCGGATTTGGACATTCGTTGAGCACAAGGATCCCCCCGGTTTGAACCATTGCTTCTACAATAAGTACTCCCGGCATAACAGGATGATCTGGAAAATGTCCTTGAAAAAAAGGCTCATTCGCAGTGACATTTTTGATACCTACAATTGACTCGCCTGGAGTGAACTCAACGACTTTATCAACCAGAAGCATTGGATATCTGTGTGGGAGTATTCGTTGGATCGCCTTATTGTCAAAGACAACACCCTTCACTTCCTTTTCCAGATACTTAGCTTTTAATATATCATTTTCATATTGCTTTTTGATCTTTTTGATCAACTCAATATTGGTTCTGTGTCCTGAGCGAGCCGCAAGGATATGTCCCTTTACAGGGATACCGAGAAGCGCCAGATCTCCAATGAGATCAACAACTTTATGTCTGACAAATTCATTATAATATCTCAAAGGTCCTGAATTCAGTAATTTTTGTTCATTGAGTTTGAGCTCTCCTTTCACATTGAAGAGTTCTCTCAATTCCTGAATATCCTTATCAGACAGACTATCATCGCCGATAACCAATGCATTATTCAAGCTGCCACCTTTTATCAAGCCGGCTGCACGAAGCTGTTTGATGTCATTTACAAAGCAAAATGTTCTTGCGGAAGCAAAACCCTTTTCGTATTCATCTTTGACAGAAACCATTGAAGTGTATTGAGGTTTTAGATTTGGATGATTAAAATCAATGAAAAAGGTTATTTTCAAAGATTCGGACGGCACGACAACAACATCAACATTATACTCTGGAACAGAAAAGGAAAGGGGTTTCTTGATCTCAAGATATTTACGTTCTGCATCCTGTTCGATTATACAGCATTTTTTCAGAGCTTTCACAAACTCGATAGCACTGCCGTCGGCGACAGGAATTTCCTCTCCGTCAACTTCTACAATTATATTATCTATTTCCAATCCCTTTATAGCAGAAAGTACATGCTCGATAGTAGCGACCGCGGCTTCTTTAATGCCAATATTTGTTCCCCTATCCAGACTTTTCACATTTTTTATATCTGCTGGAATTTCTGGCTTTCCCGGCAGATCTACACGCCGAAAAATAATACCTGTATTTTCCTGTGCCGGTTTAAATGTAACTGTACTGATGATTCCTGTGTGTAAGCCGATTCCGGTATAACTTATCGAATCCTTAATGGTTTGTTGATTTTCATGAATGTACATCATTTTCTTCCTTCTTTTTCAGTTGATGGAAGTATTTTCTTATATCTGGCAATTCTTTTAAAGAAGCGATAATCCTTCTCTGCAGGCCGATATCCATTGCAGGATATCCAAGCACGATCTTGTTATCTGGAATATCATTAGGAATCCCCGATTGTGCTCCAATTTTGACATTATTCCCGACTTTTACATGATCTGCTACGCCGACCTGTCCTGCGAATATACAGTTGCTTCCAACTTTTGAACTTCCAGCAATCCCGACTTGTGAGCAAAGGATCGTGTACTTTCCTACTTCAACATTGTGAGCTATTTGAACCAGGTTGTCAATTTTCGATCCTTTTCGAATGATCGTATCACCAAGTGCACCTCTGTCGATAGAAACATTTGCGCCGAGTTCCACATCATCTTCAATAATAACTCTGCCTACCTGTGGAATTTTTTGATGCTTCTTTCCATCCCAGATATAGCCAAAACCATCCGAACCAATAACACATCCTGCGTGAATTCTCACATCACTTCCGATCTGGACTTCATTATAGATGGTTACTCCCGGATATAAACAGCATCTTTCACCCATGACCACATCATCTTTGATAACAACGTTTTCATGAATAGCAGTATATTCTCCCAGAACAACATTTTTCCCGATCACAGCATTCGCTGAGATGGTAATATTATCGGGAATTATTATGGATTCATCAATAACTGCGGTGGGATGAATGTCCCTGCCCTTGATCGGTTTTTGTGTTGATTGCAAGAAATAAGCAACGATCCTTAATAAAGAAATGTAGGGCTTTGAACAGAGAATATAGTTTCGTTTGGGTATTGTATTCAAATCCAGTTCTTCAGGTATAAGAAAAACACCTGCCTTAGATTTCGCAAATGCTTTTTCAAATTTTGGGTCCTGAAAAAAGACCACAGTATGCTCGTCTGCTTCTTCAAGGGAAGATACAGCATTACATGTGCAGTCCCGAATTTTGACCAACTTTCCTTCTGCAATTGCAGCAAGCTTTTCAATGGGAAGTGCTAATGCGAATTGCTTCATTCGTTGGTTTGTTCTTCCGGAGCAGGAGTGGCGTTTATATTCAGCTTTTCAATGACCTCTTCAGTGATATCAATATCTTCATTTTTGATGTACAGCACGACTTCACCCTGCATAGTATTGAGCACAATATCCAGACCGTTTTCTTCAGCGACCTCATTAATAGCATTAACTATCTTCTCACTGATAGGTGCAAGAAGTTCCATCTGGCGTTCGACGGCTTTGTTACGATAATCATTAGCTAAATTATAGAATTCGGTTTGTTTCTGTTCGATCTCTTTCACTTTTTGATCGCGACGTTCTTTGGATACGATTGGAGGAAGGTTTGCATATTCATCTTTCAGACGGTTTATTTCCGCTTCCTTTTCACCAAGATCCGTTTCCCATTGTGCTGATTCCTGATAGAACTGCTGCTCAGCAATATTCTTTTCTTCAAAGCTATTATACACTTTATCGACATCGATCACGCCGATCTTCTGTGCAGCAGCAGATACCATCGCAGGTATCAGAACTAATAACATCACAATTAGAATACTTTTGAATTTCATTATTATATCTCCTTATTACATAGAATTAAAATTTCTTACTTAAAATGTTGAGCCAAACTGGAAGTGGAACTGCCATTTATTTTTCTCTTTTCTATCTAAGCCATAGGCATAATCAAATCCAAGAAGACCCATAGGTGACATTATTCGTAAACCCATTCCAATGCCCTTCTTAAGTTTTTGTATATTGATCTCAGAAAGATAATTATAAGAATTACCCGCATCGAGGAACATAACACCTATGATCTGGTCGCCTGAGATGGGGAATGTAATTTCACTCGACGTGATAAATTCTGCTTTACCACCATCCTTATCTTCAGGTACAATACTATTATCGGGATATCCTCGAATACCGTCAGCGCCTGTACCTCCGGGATAGAAAAGTTCGTCCGGCGGCACTTCATCAGTATCGCCAAATGCCTTCACACAACCAACTCTAAAGCGCATACCGAGCGAGAATTTCCAGAAAAGTTTCAGATACCAGTTTGTTTGAATTATCTCTTTAATATAGTTTTCACTTCCGCCAAAAGGACCACCTGCAAGTTCTGTATATAATCTCACAAGTGAACCTTCGCTTGGGCGGAAAACATTATCTCTGTCATCTCGCTCAAATGTAAGGAAGGTAGTACTGGTAAGTATTTTACCTTTATCAACAAGAGCTCGTAGAGAAGATGAAACATTATCATTATCATCAATAATACTATACTCCTTTTGAGTAAGGGAATAACCTGTTGTGACTTTTGAATAATTGACCCATGGTATCCTGGTTCCAATACGGAAACCACCACCGGATTTAACAACACGATAGTTATAATCACTCCAATCATTTCGCTGATGATATACATCTGCACCTACAAGAATATTCGTATCATAAAAATATGGGTTGGTAAAGCTGATATCATATTCCTGCTTTGCACCACTGAACTCCCAAGAAAATTTCAATCCCCATGCTTGTCCGAAGAGATTATTATGAGATAAAGCGAGAAATCCTGTCAGCTTATCTTTCTCATCATAATTTACACCCATATTTGCAGTGCCGGATTCTTTGTCTTCAAGTTCAAAGATGAGATCAATATCCCCTTCATCATTGATGGGTTGGTAATCAAACCCGATATTGGGCTCAAAGAATCCAAGATTATAGATATTTCTCTGACTTTGTATTAGCAGGGATTGTTTGAAGTAATCACCCGGAACAACTGCGAGCTGCCTGCGGATGATCTTCTCTTTTGTTTTCTTGTTGCCGTTTATATATATCTGCCTGACCTTTACCCGGTTGTTTTCCTGCACAAAGATATTGATGTTGACCATCTCTCCTTTGGGATTGATCTGAGGTGAGACCGTCGAATAAATATATCCCTCTTCATAATACATTGAACGTATGCCATTCAGTTTTTCATCAAACTCTTCCCCGTTAAAGATCTCATCTTTTTCAAACTTAAGCTGGTGAAGAAGGATATCTTTGCTGAATAAAGTATTTCCTTCAATAGATATATCGCCAATACGATACCGATTGCCTTCGTATAAATCGATTGATAGAAATAGCTGACCTTTTTCGTCATACTTCGGGTCCCAGCCAATGACAGCAGCATCAATATATCCTTTGGAATTATAGTAACCAACTATGCGGGTCAGGTCTTCATCAAATTTTTCCTGATCAAACTCTCCCGAACGTAAGAAACCGTTCTTTTTTGTCTTTATGATCCTACGGAGTTTCTTGTCTGTAACCAATTCGTTACCACTGAAATTGATCTCCTTGATCACAACTTTGTGCCCCTCATTTATTACAATGGTAAGCTCGATCCGATTGGTCAATGCCGGTTCTTTTTTGAAATTGACCGCAGCAAGCCGGTATCCCTTGGAATAATAGAGTTCAAGGATCTTATTCTTTATTTCCAGCTCTCTTTCACCAGACCAATAATCACCACGAACAAGTCTAAACTTCTTCTTGATATCATCGAGACGTATCTTTTTGTTACCTGTTATTTCCCAGTCCTGTACTATTGGATATTCAGAAACCTGTATGATGATCTTCACACCTTTATCGCCCTGGAACTTATCAATTTTGATATCACTGAATAATCCAAGCTTATAAATATTCTGTATGGCTTTGGTGATCTTGTCTGGAGAGAATATCTGTCCAAGCGCCAGACCTGATGCAGATTTGATAAGCTGAGTGGTCACATTGATATTTCCTGTAATTTCAATATCGGAAATATAGTTGTACTCGACTTGTGCAAAAGCAGAGGTCGTGCAAAACGTAAATAGAGCTACTAAAATAAAGAATATAATTTTTTTCATAATTTTATAAAATCTTAAGGCAATTTATGGCATATTTCCAATCTTCAAAATAATTCGTAAAGTTTTTTAGTAAGATATAAAGAATATAATGTATGTTAGTAATATTACTTCTTTAGCAAATTTATCAACGATAGAAACTAAGCAAAAAAATATTCCTTGTCACGGCGTAATGTAATGAAGCCGGATCGCGGTTGTATTGTAACGCAGGCGGAAGCTTTAGCGCAGAATTACCATCTTCTTTATTTCCGGATGGACTGGATTAATGTTCAAGTGCGCAGCGATCCTTCCCGCTTTTCTTCTTGCTATCGTGGGCACGATGTTATATGAAGAAATCGGGCAAGATCTTCATATATTTGTTTATTTTAGGACAATTGCTTTTTTTGCTTGAATAGTTTTCCCATCAATTGAAATCTGATAAAAGTATTGTCCTGAGCTAAACCCTTTTGCTTTCCAGACTACGGAATGTTTACCAGTATTTATTTCTTCGTTAACTAATGTATCAACAAGTTGACCTTTTATGTTAAAAACTTTTAGTCGTACAAAACCTGATTTCTTTAACTCAAAATCTATTGTTGTTGTTGGATTGAATGGGTTAGGAAAATTTTGGTTTATTTTAATGTTAGAAGTATTTATTAATCCGGGATTTTCAATGCTCGTAAATTGGCTTAAATCAATACTTTGAACAATGCGATAATACTGATACGAATTATTATGATAAGAATTACCAGCAATTACTAGCAATTTATCATTATAAAGAGCAAGTGAAGTATGACGACGACCAATATAATTTGTGTCGTCATAAATGATCCATGTTTGATCTGATAAATTATATCTCATAATTCTACTCACGTCTTGGTAATCTCCTACAACAAAAACATAATTCTGGTAGACTGCCAATTTATGTGCACTCGTTAGATAGGGCATATTTCCAATTAGATTCCAAGAATCTGTTGATATATTGTATTTATAGATTTCATCATGAACATTTACATCATACCCACCCATAACATAAATATTACCGTTATAATAAATAGCTTCTGTCTCCATCGGGATTGGTAATGGCTCTCCAGTTGACCAGGAATCAGAGTTGATATCGTAAATTTGTAATATATTTGAGAAAGTAGTTTCATCCGATCCACCAATGATATAAATTTTACCATTATATTGAACAGAACCAGCACTTTTTACAGGATAAGGAAGAGGAGAACCATAATAAATCGTTTCTGCATAAGGATCGTATATCTCGACTTCGTTTGGAAATGTTGGATAGTCATTACCACCAATGATATAAACCTTATTATTATATGATTCAGCGTTAATATAAGATCTTCGAATAGTAGTAGTTTCTTGAATTTGCCAATATCCATTTTCTGATGAAAAAGTTTCAATAAACGAATAATCATATGGAGCATTAAAGGGTACTCCATAGCTTGTCCTTCCACCTAAATGACATAATAAGGTATCGTTGACGACTACAGTTCTTTGTCCATAAGTTCCATAATTTACAGAAGCCTCCCATTCAAGAATTAATTCCTCACCTAGCAATGTACTAAATAATAGAATTGTAAAACAAACAAATACAATTGTTTTCATTTTCATTTTTTCTCCTATTTTGGTTTTGGGTTAACGGTTTTAAAACAGGGAATTGACCTGATTTTTTTTATTATCGAATTTTTTTGTTTCTTCTAAACATCAAATTTGAACCATCATACAGTTTACTTTTTTAATGAATCGTTCATCTCTTACCCTCCTTTGTAAATTGCTTGTTCAACGACTGTATTCACGTCATTTGTCGCGTATACCCCCCAAATTGGGTGTGTATACGACAATTGTCGTGGATTTTGGTTTTAGTTTCTTTCATAATATTTTTCATTATTTACACAATTCTTTTCGTCCAATTTCATAATTAATAACAGCATTCACCTCAGTTCATACTCCTTTATTTTATCTCCATCCTTTGTTGTCAAATTTATTATAAATTAAATTTGAAACTTGAGACATGTCTGCTGCGCTTGTAGGTGAGTCGGAGAGCATGTCTTAAGTTGTCGCACTTGCGAATTACTTATCACAAGCTCTTCGACCAGTCTTCTCCGCCAGCCGGCGGAATACGCCTTGGCAAGGTTGTGACAAGATAACTTATATTCCCAACTAAATACTGGATTCCCTCTTTCGAGGGAATGACATGCCCTTTTTATTTGGAATTACTTTTTTATAAGTGATTATGGTTTCGCGGTGTCATGGACCACTCCATGACACAATAATCAACCGAAAACTGGATTCCCGTCCCCCAATCCGCCAGCTGGCGGAGGACAAGTTTTCACAATGACATCCCGTTTTGATAAGAATTTCTTTTAAAATTGTTATACATGACACACCTCCCCCGATAAATCGGGTACTCCTCTCAAGAGGAGATTTTTTTAAGTTCTCTCTGTTCTCTACTTGTCGGGGCGTCTCCGCCCGCTGGCGGAAGTCCGGCTCGAAGCGGAAACCTTGCGAATGGTTTTCGTTCAACCTTCGCAATGGTTGGTATTGTTTAAAACAATCGTGCATAATGGACCCGCACCTACCCTTTTTTATGTAGGGTGGATTACACTTAATTAGACGCAGATTATCTTATGGTTCCTTTAACTTTGCGAAAGGAAGATAACTTTCGCAAAGCTACCTGTCAT